>JANQJG010000090.1 GCA_028281785.1 Rhodospirillales bacterium | reverse complement strand
GTAAAAGGTTGTAATCTGAACGATCGGGGCCAGCGCGGGCTCAAACGTGCGCGGCACACGGATGTCTCCATCTTCATCGATGCGCAAAGCCGGCGCGCCTAAGGCGGATAGCGCCTTGAGGGCTTCGATAACCGAGGGGCGGCCGGCGTCGTCGGGGACAAAGGCTATCGCAGCCACGCCCCGCGCGGCCAGGACCGACGGCCCGTGCATCACTTCGGCGGCGCTATAGGCCTCGGCATGAAGCTGGCAGGTCTCTTTGAGTTTCAGCGCCGCCTCGCCGGCGGCGGCCATGGTTGGCCCTCTGGAAAGAACGAGGACCGACGGCGCATCAGTGACTGTCGCCAAAGCGTCGATGGGGCCAGCGGCGATCGCGGCATGCAGCACAACGGGCAGCGCCTTGATGCCGTCGATCAATGCGTCGTTGCCGGCCATGCCGCCAACGATTGCCGCAACGGCAACAAGGCTGCAGACGAACGACTTGGTGGCAGCGACGGCCTTCTCCTTGCCCGCCTGCAAATCGATAACGTCGGCGGCGCGGTTGCCGACCGGCGAACGGGTCGTGTTGACCAAGGCGATCGTCCGGGCGCCACCATTGGCAGCGGCATCCTGTAGATCGATCAAATCAGGGCTGCCGCCTGACTGCGAAATGGTCAGGCAGACCATGTTGCGCGACCGCAGCGACGCTCCATAGACTGAAGCAACCGACGGTCCCAAAGAAGCGACCGGAATGCCGACGCGGCTTTCAATCAGATATTTGAAGTAAAGCGCCGCTTGATCGGAGGTGCCCCGTGCGCACGTCAGAAGAGCCGGTGGCGGATCGTCGCGCAGTGTCCGGCCAATGGCAACACAAGGCTCAAGGCTTTGATCGATCAACCGCTGCACGGCGTCCGGGATTTCGGCGATCTCGCGCGCCATGTGCGTCTGGGGAACGGCGTCTCCAACCATCAATGCAGGCCGGTGATCATCGAGACGATTTCATTCTTGTCGGACCTCGCCGTCTCGCGGATGCCAATCTGCTGGCCACGCCGCAGCACGCAAATGCGGTCTGACAGGCGGAAAACCTGATCAAGGCTGTGGCTAATGATCAGGATCGCGATGTTGCGCGCTTTGAGCGACAGGATCAGCTCTTCAACCTTTGCCGTCTCGGCGACACCCAGTGCGGCGGTTGGTTCATCGAGCAGGACGAGCTTGCTTGCCCAGCGCGTCGCGCGCGCGATCGCCACGCCCTGGCGCTGTCCACCGGACAGATCGCGGATCGTCGAGCGTACCGAGGGGATGCGAACATCGAGATCCTTTACCAGCGCCTCTGTGTCGTCGATCATACGGCGGCGATCGAGCAGTTTGAGCGGCCCGCGCGTCAGCTCGCGGCCCAGAAACATGTTCATATAGACTGTTTGCTGATCGGCCAGTGCCAGGTCTTGATAGACGACCTCGATGCCATGGGTGCGCGCTGCGGACGCGTCGGCGAAACTGGTCTCACGCCCCTCGAGCCGGATTGTCCCGGAAGTCGGCTTGTGGACGCCGGATACAATCTTGACCAAGGTGGACTTGCCCGCGCCATTGTCGCCGACCAGCGCGACGATCTCGCCTGAATGCAAGTCGAGCGAAAGCTGTTCAATTGCAACAATGCCGCCGAACTCCTTGCGGATTCCGCTCAGCGCAAGAAGCGGCGCTGACCGCTCGGCGCGACTCTGTTCGATGGTCTGTTCCATGATCTCGCTCATCTCAAATCCGGCCAGGCTTCGGGCTGTCCAAAAATGTTCTCGATCGTCGCGACTTGCGGCGCGCCGCTGGCAACGCCCGAAATACCGGCGACAAGGGCGCGGGTGACAAAAGCCTGACCGCGAAAACCAAAAATCACACTGTCACCGATGTCCGGCGTGCCAGGCCCGTCAGAATCGATCATGCCATAATAATCAATCGCTTCAGGCGGCGGGATTTCCACAGATCGCAGCGCAGAACGCGCTGCGGCCGGCTCGCCGCTGACTACAGCTTTGACGTCATAGGTCGGGAAAACTGGATCGATGTAGAGCCCGCCGCCGAAGCAATAGGCCTTACCGCCGTGATGGTGGGAGACCTCGGTCAGATAGAGGACGGCGGGGTCTTCGGGCAGGTCTTCGACGGCATGCAGCGGTGTGGTGCCATGCAGGCCATTGCCCGGCTCGCACTGGGTCGTGCCGGCTTCCGCCAAGGCGGGCAGCACGGCCGATGAAGTCGTTCCCGGCGCATTGATTTCGATGTCGCTGCGCCCGGCAGCAGCAAGCGTCTTGGCCGCTTTCTCCAATGTTTGCAGATTGTGCGTCGGCGCGATCTTTTTGGTGTCATTGTCGTAGAGCAGGGCGGGAAACGTGGTGATGCCCGCAAATTCTGCGCCATCCAGCGCGTCTAGCCGGTCGCCGACCGCGACGATGTCATCGGCGTCGTAGCCGCCTTCATGGCCGCGATAGAAGGTGTCGCCCTTTGTGTGGATGCGCGCCAGCAGCTTCTGCGTGCGCCCGGCACGTTTGGCAGCGGCGGCCGCCTCCATGGCTTTGGTGTCGTTGAACACGGTCCAGTAGTCAGGACGGATGTAAGCCGCGCCCAGATCGGCCTCGCGGCGCGGAATCTGGACGAGATGGCCCAGATGCCCGGCCCGGAGACCGGCGCGTTCGCAAGCAACGGCGCAAGCCATGTCCACGGCCACCGCGCGGTCGATCCCACCGGCCATCACCGCCTTGCAGAAACCAGAATTGCGACCAACCTGTTTGGTCATGGCAAAGGTTTTCATACCCAGGCGATTGGCTTCGGCGGAGAACAGCCGGGCATTGCGCTCGACCGCATCAAGATCGAGCACGTAGCAATTGGCTGGCAGCTTGCCCGCCTGGTGCAGCGCGATGGCCGCTTCGACGAAGGCCGGGTTGCGCCGCAGGAGTACATCGAGAAACATCGGGCGCTCCCTATCGGTTGATGTCGCGCAACGAGATGGCGACGGCGAGCAGAATGATCAGACCACGTACGATCATCTGATCGGACACACCGAGTCCCATCAGGATCAGGCCGTTGTTCAGCATGCCCATCAGAAGCGAGCCGACCAGTGCGCCGATGATGGCGCCTTTGCCGCCATTGAGCGCGGTGCCGCCGACGATCACGGCGGCGATCACGATCATCAGATCGCTCTCGCCCAGCGTGTATTTTGCCGCTTGCAGCCGCCCGGCATAGAGAAGGCCGGCAAGCCCGGCACAGGCGCCACATATCGTCAGAACCAGAAAGCGGATCCGCGGCACCTTGATGCCGGAAACCTGGGCGGCGCGCGCATTGTCGCCCGTGGCCAACACATGGGCCCCGAACCGTGTGTGTCGGAAAATGATGTGGCCGACCGCAACCGCGCCAATGGTCCACCAGACCAGGGAGGGAACTCCCAGAAAATCGCCCGAGCCGAAGAAGCCGGTGAAACTGTCATTGATCACGGCAATCGACCGCAAATCGGTTAAGGTGCGCGCAACGCCGGCAAACAACCCCATCGTCGCGAGCGTTACGAGAAAGGATGGCAGCTTGAGCCAGGCGACCATGGCCCCGTTGAAGGCGCCGATAGCGATTCCGACGCCAAGGCCGGCGGCAATGCCCATCAAGGCCGGCATGGTCTGCATCGCCATCGCCGCGCAGAGCGCCGCCACGGCAGTTGTCGACCCGAACGACAAATCGATCTCGCCAGCCGACAGCGCAAAAACCAGGCCGATGGCCATAATCGTAGCCGGGGCCGTCTGAAGCACGATATTGGTCAAGTTTCGCGTCGTCAGAAACCCATCATCGTGAAGAACGACCGCGAAGAAGATGAAGATGGCTACGAAGCCGAGATAGACAATGCCGTTCTGCGGTTCCAGCCGTCCCAGCACGGGCCACAGACTTCCGCGCCCATGCTGGTGCTTCGCGGTGATGGCGCGGGTCCCGTGGGACCCGCGTTCCGTCGTGCTCACTGCGCAGCCTCCATCACCGTGGCGGGTGGGTCAATGTTCATCGACCGGTTCCAGCCATCCTTGACGTTATCGGTGCCGATCGCCAGTGCATCGACGACCAGAAACGGGTCGACGGACTTGCCTAAAAGGCTCGCGGCCGCTGACCGGGCGGCATAAACGCCGATGCTGTATGCTTCATCGGCGATGATGGCAGCGGTGTTTCCGTCCCGAAGCATATCGAGCGCGACCGGTTCGTTGAGGTCAATCGTCACGACTTTGGTGTCGCTGTTGCCTTGCTGTCGCAGCACCGACAGGACACCAAGCGCAGGTTCGGCCCAGGGCGTGTAGATTCCACCGAGGTCCGGATTGCGCGACAGCATCGCCCTGGCGATGTCCTCGGCATTCGCCGGATTGGCCATGCCGGACTCGATAATGATTTCCATGTTCGGGTATTCGTTCTCGATGGTCCATTTGAATGCGCCGTCACGTTGATTGGTGACGGGGAAGTCGGCGTCATGGAACATGTAGCCAACGGTGCCTGTTTCGCCCATCGATTGGGCGAGCGCATGAGCCGCCTTGTTTCCGATCTGAAACAGGTCAGCCGAGACAACGGTCACGTAGTCCTCGCCATGGTTGAAACTGTGAACCGCATTGTCGATGAAGACCAATTTCACACCGGCATCGCGGGCGATGCCGTAAACCGCTGAAGCAGTCGGCGGGTCGATCGGCAGCGACACGATGATCGATGGCTCATTTGCCATGACGGTTTCGACGTCAGACTTCTGCCGAGCAGTGTCAAAGCCGGCATTGGTTTCGGCGATCACCTCGATCCCAAGCCGCGCAAACTCTTCCTTGGCGCCGCGCGCGACCGCGTTGGACCAATCATAAAGTTCATGCCAGACCAGGGCGGCGGTGTAGTTGCCTTCCCGCACCTGAGCGACTTCAGCGTCTGTCAGTTCAAGCTGTGCTTCCGCCACTGGCGTTGGTACTCCCCCGTTGGGACCGACGGTGGCGGGTTGACCGGCATTTGCGGCGACCGGCAAAGCCACCGCGGCGACGAGAAGTGATGTGCGTAGAACATTGAGCATTGCAATACCTCCCATGCTCGGTTGCGGCGCCGAGTCTGTTCCGGCGCCCTTAGTGCCGGGGTCAATTGCCCCGAAGGCTCTTCGGCGCTTCAATGCGCAAGGATTTCATCCAGCCGTCTTCGACACTCTCAGCCGTCACGGTCAGAGCAGGTGCGATGACGAATGGCGGCGTTTCCTCGCCAGCCAGAGCGCGGGCGCCGGCGGCAGCCATCGCGCGGCCGAGTTCATAGGCTTCGTCGGCGACGATCGCTACGACGTTGCCATCGTTCACCATGTCGAGCGCAACCGGCTCCGACAGGTCGAGCGTAACGACCTTGGTTGTCTCGTTGTCGTTGGCCCGCAGCGCGGCCAGTACGCCTTCGGCCGGACCCGCCCAGGTCACATAGATGCCCGACAGGTCGGGGTTCTGAAGCAGCATCGCATTGGCGATTTGCTCAGCCCGGGCCGGGTCGGAAATGCCCTGTTCGGCAACGATCTCGATGTTTGGATAATCGTTTTCGATTGTCGTCTTGAACGCGTTATCGCGCTGATTGGTGACATAGTAATCGGCGTCGTGGAAAATCCAGCCCACCGTTCCTTCTTCACCGATCGCCGCGGCCAGCGCGTCGGCGGCGCGCTTGCCCATATCGAACAGATCATCGGTGACAACGGCGGCATAGTCTGCCGGATGCTTATAGCCTTGCGGCAGGTTGGACAAAAAAACGAGTACGACGCCTTCTTTCTTGGCTTCTTCGAAAGCGGCAGCAGACGTGACAGGATCAAGCGGCAGTGACAGGATGATGTCGGGCTGGCGTGCCAATGCGGTCTCGATGTCGCTGCGCTGCTTGGCAGCGTCAAAACCAGCCGAAGTCGTCGCAACGACTTCGATGCCGAGCCGTTCGAATTCACCGGTTGCGCCGGCGGTGACCGCGTTCACGAAATCGGATTGGTCATGCCACAGCAGAGCGGCAGTGTGGCCACCTTCGCGCAACATCGCCGCGGTTTCGTCCGAAACGGTGACTTCGGTGGACGGCGTCGCCGTTTCGCCCGACGGGCCGATCGTTTCGGACCACGCCGCGGACGTCATCAGGGCGGCTGCCGCAATTGTTGCGGTTAAGAGCTTGGATAGTTCGGTCATGGATATCTCCCTGTTGATCAGCCGTTGTCAGGTGTTGGCTTCTTCCACGCCGCAATAAGACGCTGTGAAAAGGGCGAACGCGCGGACTGCAGCGAGGTATTCCTCGATCTCGATGTGCTCCTCGCTGGTATGGCAATTGCTGATGTCGCCCGGTGCGCAATAAACCGCCGGCACGCCGAGCTTGTTGATCAGGAATGGGTTTTCCGACCAATAGGGCGCGCCTTCAGCGCCGCCCCTGCCGGGTGCCGCCATCGTCACCATCTCGCGCAGCAAGACCACTTCGGGCCGCCGCGCGTCGATCTCCACCGGCGATCCGCCTCTGGAATGATCCCGGCCGGCCGTGTAGCTGACATCGACGGCGATGTCCTCGGCCAACGGAGTCTTCTGGATCGCAGCTTCGAATCCTTCCGTGACCGCGCCCAAATCGTCTCCGGGCCGCAAGCTGCCAATGACTGAAAATCGGCACTCACCAGGCACAGCGATCAAACCACCACCTTCAATGCCGGTGACCAGCACGGATGCCTTGCCCGTCAGCGGATGGGGTTCGAGCGCTTCAAGCTCGGCCGCGTAGCGCCAGATCGACGCCAAGATGGCATGGGTTGCTTTAAGCGCGTCGACGCCCAGTTCGGGCTTGCCGAAATAGGCCGACTGGCCGGTCACCGTGATGTCGGCAATGAAAAAACCGATCTGAGCGCTGCAAACGGCGAGCTGGGTCGGCTCGACATAAATCGCAAAATCCGGCTTGGGGATGGCGCCCACCTCCACCTTGTCCGACCAATAGGCAATGCCGGCACTAACGCCGGTGCCCGGCTCGCCGCTCTCTTCATCGCCGACGAAGGCGTAGGCAAGGTCGCCTTTGAGCGTCAGTTCCGCGCGATCGATCAGATCGAGGGCGCGAATTGCTGCGCAAATGCCGCCCTTGAGATCAGCCGCCCCTCTGCCCCAGATCGCGCCCTCGGCTTCTGCCGCGCTAAACGGGTTTTCCCGTTCCGTTCCTGACCAGCGTTCGCGCCAGCCTTGAACGTTGACGACATCGGTATGACCGATGAACTGCAGCCGCGGACCGCCGCCGCTACCGGTCCGTTGACCCCAGATGTTGGGCCG
>JANQJG010000057.1 GCA_028281785.1 Rhodospirillales bacterium | reverse complement strand
GCTCGTCCTCATCGAGCTCATCTCCTATCTCTTCCGGCCGATCACCCTGGGCGTGCGGATCTTTGCGAACATCCTTGCCGGCCACATCATGATCAAGCTCTTCGCGGACTTCTGCGTGATGATGACCGACGCCCTGGGTGTCACTGGCGTCGGTCTGTCGTTGTTTCCAATCGTCATGATGATCGTGCTCTTCGCCTTCGAGATCATGATCTTTCTGGTTCAGTCCTACATCTTCATCCTGATCACCTCGCTCTACATCCGCGATGCGCTGCATGGTCACTAGGGCGGGCCAAGGCGCCATCGACAGCGGCGAGCCGATCCATCCCTTCTCTCCACGACCCTCAAGACGAAAAGGACCAACGACATGACTGATGACGGCATTAGGCTCCTGGCAGCGGCGGTCGCCGTATTGCCGCTGCTGGGAGTAGCCCTTGGCCTCGGCAAGATCTTCTCCGAGTGGATTTCATCCGTTGCCCGGAATCCGGGGGCGGGCGAGACCATTCAGCCGGTCGGACTGCTCGGCTTCGCGCTCACCGAAGCCATCGCCCTTTTCGCTCTGATCATCGCCTTCATCATCCTCTTCGTCGGCTGATGGGTTGCCGGACGGGCGGGCCGGTCGTGAATGCCGGCCCGCTCTCACCGCAAGACACTCTGCGACGCTGTAGGCTCTACCGAACCGACGGATACGGAGGTGATATTTTCAGTTAAAACAATCCGGTATAGAGGTTATCTCAGAGTGATTCTGAGAATAAGACCGTCTAGCTGGGACCCAATTCGAGGGCCTGCCGGTACTTCTCCGCATCCCAGTTGATGAGGTCGGCTTCCTGCTCCGCGGTCAGCCGCAGGAGTTCGGCCTCGGGGTCGAGGCACAAAGCCACCTCGCCGATGCAGCCGGCCAGCGCGCGCACGGCGGGGGAGGCATCGTCGGGCAGCGCCGCGCCGAGACCGGGAAAGACGATCAGGTTCTGCGCGGCGCCCTGCCGGGCGCGGGCGACAGTTTCCTGTGGACTCTCGTTTTCTGCGGCAACGAGCAGCCCCGGCCCCAGAAAGATGACGTGGTCGGGGTAGAAGCTCGCACCCTCGATACGGCTCAGAAGGGTCTGGTTGCGCGCCAGCGCGGTGGTGGCCGCATGATCGAAGAGCTGCCAACCGGCCCCGGCGAGGCCGGTCGGCGTGTCCGGATTTGCACCCTCCCTGTGCGGCTGTTCCGTCAGCTCCGGCGTCAGCCGCCGGGAGACCTCCCGCAGCAGTGCTTCGGCTTGCGGCGCCGTCTCCGCGCCGACGGCCAGGCCGTGATTGCCGAGCACTAGAACGCGGGTCTCCGCTCCCGCGGCATCGTCGATGGCCCGGGCCAGAGACAGCCCCGGTTTGACGTAGGGAATGAAGGCGGCGCCGAGATCGCCGAGGCGTTGCTCGACGACCCGGGCCGCGTCGGCCCGCACGGCAGTCGCGATGGTGGCGACGCAGTGGGTATGCAGCACCACCGGCCAATCGAAGATGGCGTGGACGGAGGTCTCGATGGAGGGGCGCAGGCCGCTCGGGTTCTCGCCTTCCGGCACGTAGGCCGCGTTGTTCTCCGCCGCCGGATCGCCAGCCTTCAGCGCGGCCCGCAGCCGGGCGATGTCCACCGGCACCATGATGTCCTTGGTCTCGGCGTCGGCCAGCCAGGTGCCGGAGGCCTTGACCAGCATGGCGCCGCCCTCCTT
>JANQJG010000055.1 GCA_028281785.1 Rhodospirillales bacterium | reverse complement strand
AGCCTTCTCGCTAATCTCGCTGTGCTCGATAAGCTGCGAAGGCTGGTGGGCGCACAAGGACTCGAACCTTGGACCCGCTGATTAAGAGTCAGCTGCTCTGCCAACTGAGCTATGCGCCCGATATCGAAGCCCGCGATATAGCAGAGGCAACGCCGGTTGTCGATAGGTTGGGCCGGCACGGGCTCGGGGCTCCCGCCGATTGTAACCCTGTGGTCACATGTCATCCCCACCGCCACGGCGGCCGATCTCAACATCCCGATGCACGTAGACGCACATCAGAAGGCCAAAGCCGAGCAGAACTGTCACCATTGCCGTCCCGCCATAGGAAATCAGTGGGAGAGGCGCGCCGACGACGGGTATGATGCCCATGACCATCGCTATGTTGATGAAGATGTAAAGAAAGAAGGTCGTGGTCACGCCCATTCCGATGAGACGCCCGAAATGATTGCGCGCGCGGACGGAAATCGCAAATCCATAGGCAAGAATCAGTACATAAAACCCGATCAGCACCAACCCGCCGATCAGGCCAAACTCCTCTGCCAGCATGGTGAAGATGAAATCCGTCTGCTTCTCCGGCAAGAAGTTCAGATGCGCCTGCGTGCCTTGTAGAAAGCCCTTGCCGAACACGCCTCCCGACCCGAGCGCGATCTTCGACTGAATGATGTGATAGCCTGCACCCAATGGGTCGCTTTCGGGGTTCAGAAAGGAAATGACCCGTTGCTTCTGATAGTCGAACAAGAATTGCCAAGCAATCGGGATGGAGGCCAAACCCAGAACCCCCACGGCGGCGAACTTCCACATGCGAACGCCGGCAACAAAGAACATCGCTCCCCCGGCGGCGACCAGCATCAAGGTGGTTCCCAGGTCCGGCTGCCTGAGCACGAGGGCCGCCGGCGCGGCGATCAACGCCAGCGGCAGAAAAAGATAGAGCGGTCGCCCGACATCCTCGACACTGCCCGCATGGAAATATCTAGCCAGAACCAGAACCAGAGCGATCTTCATCAGTTCGGATGGCTGGACGTTGGCGAAACCCAGTGAAAGCCACCGCTGGGCGCCCATACCTATCGAACCCATGACCTCGACGGCTACCAGCAGGCCCAAGGTCAGGAAGTAGATAAGGTAGGCGTACCGAAACCAGATCCGAATATCGGTGACCGCGACCGTAATCAATATGACAAGACCGATCCCAAGACGAACGGCGTGCCGCGTCGCCCAAGGATCGAAGCTCCCGTTCGCGGCCGAATAGAGCATCGCGACGCCGATTGAGGCCGTGGCGCACAGCAGAAACACCAGAAGCCAGTGGATCTGCAAGAGCTTCTGCCCGAGGTTGAGGGAGCGGCGGCTGAAGCCGTTCTCGTACATGCGGCTCTATCCCTCCTCCACGGCCGGCGTTTCGGATGCGGAGATGTTGGTGAGCCCCTTGTCCCGCTCCAACTTCTGGACCTTGAGAAGGATATCGCGGACAATCGGCGCAGCTACCTTGGAGCCTCCGCCGCCATGCTCCACGACGACAGCGGCCGCGAAACGCGGTTTATGCATTGGAGCATAGCCTACGAAAAGTGCGTGATCGCGCTGTTCCCAGGGCAAATCCTCGTTCTTTATGACACCACGATCGCGCTCGGCTTTTGATATGCGCCGGACCTGCGCGGTGCCGGTCTTCCCCGCCATTTCAAGTCCCTCTTCCTCGATTCTGGCGCGATACGCCGTTCCCCGTTTGTAGTTGACCGTGGCGATCATGGCGTCCCGGACAAGCCTCAGATGGTTTGAAGATATTCCCATTGTCTCGAATTCGGGTGCGCCCCTTTTCTCGGTCTTCTTGGCGGATACGAGATCGCGCGTCAGGTGAGGCGTAACCGCATACTTGCCGTTTGCCAGGCGCGCGGTCATCACGGCGAGCTGCAATGGTGTCGTCAGGACATACCCCTGGCCAATTCCCGCGATCAGGGTCTCACCCTTTTGCCAAGGAATGCCAATGGTCGCCAGTTTCCATTCACGTGTCGGCATCAGTCCTGTTCGTTCGCCCGGCAGGTCGAGGTCCAGTTTGTGACCCAGTCCGAGGCGATGCGCCATTGCCGTAATGGCCTCGATTCCTGTTCGCTTCGCCACTTCATAGAAGTACACGTCACATGATTGGTAGATCCCCATGTCGAGATCGACCCGGCCATGCCCCCCCCGCTTCCAACAATGGAACCGCGCGTTCCCGAGCTTCAGCGAGCCCGGACAATAGAAGGTCGTGCTGGGAGAGATCACGCCCTTCTCCAGCGCAGCCAAGGCCACGACCATCTTGAACGTGGATCCGGGGGCGTACTGACCGGCGATCGACTTGTTGATCAGCGGCGCCTTGGGATTGGACACCAGCGTCCGCCACTGCTTTGCGTCCAGTCCCTTGTTGAAGGCGTTGGGTTCGTAGCCGGGGGTTGACGCCATTGCCAGGACCTCCCCCGTGTGCACGTCCATAACCACCGCCGATGCCCCTTCATCGGCCAAGCGGTCAACAACCATTCGCTGGAGTTCCATATCGATCGTGAGCGCTAGTTCCTGCCCGGGTTGGCCCTCGTTGCGGGACAGTTCGCGGATCACGCGGCCATACGCGTTGACCTCGACTTGGCTGTTGCCTCCAGCACCCCTGAGAGCCAAGTCGTGAATCTTCTCGATGCCGGACTTGCCGATACGGAAGCCGGGCAACTCGAGCAACGGATCGCCTGTCAGCTCTTCTTGAGACACGGCCGCCACATATCCGAGAATATGCGCCGTCGACTCGCCGAACGGATAAAAGCGGGTTTGTCCTTCCTCGATCGAAACGCCCGGAAGATCGGGCGCGTTGACTTCGATCCGCGCAACCTCCTCCCACTTGAGATTCTCTCGGACGGTCACGGGAACAAAGCTGCGCTTGCGTCGTATTTCCCGAAGGACACGGCGCCGATCACTCTCGCCAATCTCGATAATCTGCCCAAGGCGATCAAGGGTCTCTTCCGGGTCACCCGCTTGCTCCGAGACCAAAACGACTTGGTAGTTCTGACGATTCACCGCCAGGGGAACGCCGCTGCGATCCACGATTCGCCCCCTTGGAGGGGGGAGTAGTTTGATGTTGATCCGGTTCTCTTCGGCAAGTGTCCGATACTTCTCCGATTCGATGACTTGCAGGTAGTACATCCGGGCCGCCAAACCGGACAGCAAAATGAACTTGCCGCCGGCCAGCATGGCCACCCGGCGCGTGAAAAGCTTATGGCGATCCTGATCTCTCTGCATTTAATCTGGCCTCAAGAACGCCCGCTGCCACTGCAGGAACGCCCAGCCCAAGACAGGGAAGACGCCCAGCGTTAAGAGGTACTGATAAGCCAATGCGCGCGGATCCAACAGGCTGAAATAGAACGCCGAGACGAGCATCCATATGAGCAGCGTCGCCGCGCCACCGACGACGGCAAACCCCAGCCAAGTGATCACAAAGGACTTTCCAACGAGGAAACGACGCTGGGACACGACGGCTCCATATACGACCAGAAACACGAGCGCATGGACACCGGGAGGTGTTCCCGTCATCAGATCTTGAAAGGCCCCAATCATGAAGATGGCAACAGCGGGCATCAGATCCGGTCTATAGATCGTCCAATGATATATGGCGATCAGGGCGAGAAGAGGGGTAACGCGGGCAAACCCCGGTATTTGAGTCGGCAACACGTTGACGACGACCAGAAGCAAAGTCATCGCCACCGGCGTCATGCGACGCGCCCAACCGTCCAGCTTCTGCCAGAGCGACGGCTTCACGGCAGCTACTCCAAGGTTTGCGTGCCCGAAGACTCGGTCAGTTTTACTCCTCCGTCGAGTCCGATATCCACCGCCCGGACATATTCAAGCCGATCCGCAGGCACGAAAGGTTGGACGACGATCCCTCCATCGCTCACCGAGGCAACCACGCCCACCGGCAGGCCGGACGGGAACATTCCACCATGTCCAGACGTTACAATGCGTTCGCCAGTGGAAATCGAAGCCCCAGGTGGCAAATGAACGAGCATCGGGCGCTGTGTGTTGTCTCCAGCGAGGATCCCCCGCGTTCGTGTTGTCTCCGTGACAACAGGAATACGGGAGTTGAGGTCCGTGATCAAAAGCACACGCGCCGACCGTGATCCAACGCCAACCACGCGGCCCACGAGCCCTTCCCCCGTAATCACGGCCTGCCCTCGGCGAATGCCATCCTGTAATCCGGCATTCATGATCAAGCTGTGGGCGAAGGTACCGCCGCTATCCGCGATTATTCGCGCCGTTACGTAAGATTTCGCTTCCCTTGGTGTGAAATGCAGAAGCTTGCGCAGGGCGCGGTTCTCAGCCTCTAGACGCCGGCCAATAGTCTGCCATTGAAGCAGACGGGATCGTTCTTCGCGGAGGCGGGAATTCTCCGCACGCAAAACCGCGAGCTCTCGCGCCTCCTCGACAACTTCTGATACGGTGGCGACGGGTCGGGATGCGGCATCCAAAATCGGTGCGATCGCGTCAACAACCTGGGCGCGGAAACGCTCGATCAAGAACGCATCTGCCTTACCCAGCAGCATCAAGCCGAACGCCGTCAGGATAAGCCCCAGATAGGCAAATCTCTGAGCCAGGGTCTTGATCGGCGCCGCAATGCGATAGACCGGCCGTGAATGCTGGTTCAATACGGTTGCCCTCGAGCCCGACCCTCCGGCACCCCGACGACCGGGAATGCCACCGATTGACCCTTAACACAGGAATATTAAAGCTATGTTTACTGCAATGCCAGTCGCTTCAAGCTAGCCCTAATACATTGTTAAAAGGACGTTTTTCAGCCGCTTGATTTCCTCGAGGGCCCGGCCGGTCCCCAGAGCGACGCAAGTTAGCGGATCGTCCGCAATCGAGACCGGCAGCCCCGTCGCATGACGCAAAACATAATCCATATTGCTCAGAAGGGCGCCGCCGCCGGTCAAGACGATCCCCTTGTCCACGATGTCGGCCGCCAGCTCGGGGGCGGTGTGCTCGAGCGCGACCTTCACGGTCTCGATGATGGCGCCGACCGGCTCGGCGAGGCTTTCGGCGATCTGCGCCTCGGTCATCACCAGTTCCTTTGGCACACCATTCATCAGGTCCCGGCCCTTAATTTCCATGGTGCGCCCCTCGCCGTCCTCGGGCGGACAAGCGGAACCGATGGTTTCCTTGATGCGCTCCGCGCTGCCTTCGCCGACAAGCAAATTGTGATTGCGCCGGATGTAGGAAATGATCGCCTCGTCCATCTTGTCGCCACCGACGCGAACGCTGCGGGCATAAACAATACCACCGAGCGAAAGGACCGCCACCTCGGTTGTGCCGCCGCCAATATCGACGACCAGTGAGCCCGTTGGTTCGGTGACCGGCAAACCAGCCCCGATCGCCGCCGCCATCGGCTCCTCAATGAGGAAAACACGGCGGGCACCGGCACTCTCCGCCGATTCCTGGATGGCTCGTCGCTCCACCGCCGTGGACCCGGACGGCACACAGACGACCACCATCGGGCTGGCGAAGCTCCGTCGATTGTGGACCTTGCGGATGAAGTACTTGATCATCTCCTCGGCCACTTCGAAATCGGCGATGACGCCGTCCCGCAGAGGCCGAATGGCGGTCACGTTGCCGGGAGTCCGGCCAAGCATCATCTTGGCTTCCTCGCCGACAGCCAGAACCTGCTTTTTGCCCTTGACCTCGGCGATCGCTACGACCGAGGGTTCATTCAGGACGATCCCTTTTCCCTTTACGTAGACGAGGGTGTTGGCGGTCCCTAGATCGATCGCCATGTCGGCTGACAGAAAGCCGAACAGACTGGAGAACATCGGCCCTCACATTTTCATGTCCAAACGAAGCCGTGCCCTGCGCCGGAGCCGAAGCTCCGGCGCGAAGTCACGCAGTTTATAGCCCTGGCCCGGGCCACGAGCTAGATCGAAAGCGCAACAGGTGCGGTCTTCTCCCTTTTAACCAACAGCTTGTTGAGCGCATTTACATAAGCCTTCACCGAGGCAACCATCGTATCCGTGTCCGCCCCCTGGCCGTTCACGGTCTTGCCCTCCTCTGCCAGCCGGACCGTCACTTCGGCCTGTGCATCCGTTCCCTGAGTTACGGCATGCACTTGGTAAAGCTGCAGGCGGGCCCGATGCGGGAACAACTGCTTGACGCAGTTGAAAGACGCATCCACGGGTCCATCCCCGGTCGCCTTGCAAGTCTTCACTTCGCCGTCGATTTCCAGTTCCAGTTCGGCCTCGGGCGGACGGTGTTTCGTCCCGCACAGGATTTCCAGGGACACGATTTGAAGCCGGTCATTAGTCCGAACGACCTCGTCGTCGACCAGGGCGATCAGATCGTCATCGAAGATCTCTTTCTTGACGTCTGCCAAATCCTTGAAGCGCTTGAAGGCGCTCTGGATCGCGTTGTCACCCAGGTCATAGCCTAACTCCCGCAATTTCTCACGAAAAGCGTGGCGGCCGGAATGCTTACCGAGGACGATTTTGGAGGCGCTCAGCCCAACCGATTCGGGCGTCATGATCTCATAGGTCTGCGCGTTTTTCAGCATCCCGTCCTGATGAATGCCGGCTTCATGGGCGAAAGCGTTTGCGCCAACGATGGCCTTGTTCGGCTGGACCACGAATCCCGTCACCGTCGACACGAGGCGAGATGCCTTCGTAATCGCTTCCGTCCGCACCCCAGTCGTGAAGGGGAGGTTGTCCGGACGTGTGCGGATCCCCATCACGATCTCCTCCAGAGCCGCGTTGCCCGCGCGCTCGCCGAGGCCATTGATCGTGCACTCGACCTGTCTCGCGCCCGCCTTGACCGCGGCGATGCTGTTAGCCACGGCCATCCCCAAATCATTGTGGCAGTGAACGGAGACAATTGCCTTGTCGATGTTCGGAACCCGGTTAAAGAGCATCGCGATCATGCCGGCGAATTCGTCCGGCATGGCGTAGCCCACCGTGTCGGGTATGTTGATGGTCGTCGCTCCCGCCTCGATCGCGCTTTCGACACAACGACACATGAAGTCGGCGTCCGTTCGAGATCCGTCCTCACACGACCATTCGACATCGTCCGTAAAACGTCGGGCGAAACTCACGCTTTCGACAACCGCCTCATGCACCTGTTCAGCGTCCATTTGAAGCTTGTGCTTCATGTGCAAGGGGCTGGTCGAAATAAATGTGTGAATGCGGCCTCGCTTCGCCGGCTTGATGGCTTCGGCGGCGCGCTCGATGTCGGCCCGCGTCGCGCGAGCCAGGCCACAGACCACGGGTTCGGTCAGAAGCTTGGCGATCTCGTTGACAGCGCGGAAGTCACCTTCCGATGCAATCGGAAACCCTGCCTCGATGATATCGACGCCCATCTCCTCGAGAATCTGCGCAATCCGCAGCTTCTCGTCCAAATTCATTGACGCGCCGGGCGATTGTTCGCCGTCACGCAGGGTCGTGTCAAATACCCGAACGTAATTGGGGTTTTCGTAAGCGCTCATCTGTCGGTCCTTCTCGAATTAGGTTGCAGACTCGTACCGAACGTGTGCTGCTTCCCCTGAACGCTTGCCGCCGAGCGACAGGAACGTTCAGGGGCACCTAAGTCGAAGGAGACCGTCGAGACCCATGACAGCAGCCGCCAAGCGCGAACCGCGCGAGCAAACAGCCGAGACCCGCACTGGGGCCTCTCCCTCAGCTCGTAACTGCCGATCGCTACCTGCCATCTCCGCCTGCACCACCTGGATTGGGCGACTGTCTGATACTGCACTTCTGCTATACCACAGTTCCACATTTGTTGTGAGTGGCAATTTTCAAGAAGTTTACCTAAAGCATCGTTAACACTGGGGACTTGTGAGAGCGCCCGAAATTACTGGGAATATCGGTAGCGGTGCAAGGGCTCCGAAATCGTCCGGACAATACCCAAGAAAACGAGCGCCCGGCCTTTCCTTAGGGCGATAAGCGTTGCCAAGCAGGTTTCTCGGCCGATCCCGCACCGAGAAAACGGAAGGGCGTCCCCCACGAGATCCCGGAAACTAGTTTTTGGACTTGTCGACCAGCCGGTTTTCCCCGATCCAGGGCATCATCCCGCGCAGGCGTTCGCCAACCTCCTCGATCGGATGCTCGGCACTGCGCCGACGCAACGCTTTGAACCGTGGCTGACCGACCCGGTTTTCCAGCATCCACTCCTTCGCGAAACGGCCAGACTGGATATCTTCCAGTACCTCGTGCATGCGCTGTTTCACGGTCTCGTCGATGACCCGGGGGCCGCTCAGATAATCTCCATACTCGGCGGTGTTCGAGACCGAGTAGCGCATATTGGCGATGCCCCCCTCATAGATGAGGTCGACGATCAATTTGACCTCGTGCAGGCACTCGAAATAGGCCATTTCCGGGGCATAACCGGCCTCGACAAGGGTTTCGTAACCGGCCGTGATCAGGGCGGTCAGGCCACCGCATAGCACCGTCTGCTCGCCGAAAAGATCGGTCTCGCACTCCTCTCGAAATGTCGTTTCGATAACGCCGGCGCGGCCGGCGCCCAGGGCACAAGCATAGGAGAGTCCGACTTCGTGCACCGTGCCCGAGACATCCTGTTCGATGGCCAGGAGGCAGGGGACCCCCGCTCCCCGGACATACTCTGAGCGAACCGTGTGACCCGGACCCTTGGGCGCGACCATGAACACGTCGAGGTCGGCGCGGGGTTCGATCAGACGAAAATGGATGTTGAACCCATGGGCGAAGGCAATGGCCGCCCCCTCCCGCATGTTGTCCCTCAACTCCTTCTCGTAGGTGTCGACCTGTGTCTCGTCGGGCGATAGAACCATCACCACGTCGGCCGACTTGGCGGCCTCGGTGGGGCTGAGGACCGGGAAGCCCGCCGCTTCCGCCTTCTTGCCGCTGGCGCTTCCGGGGCGAAGCGCGACAACCACGTCCTTTACCCCGCTATCACGAAGGTTCTGAGCGTGAGCATGCCCCTGGCTTCCATACCCGATGATCGCGATCTTCTTTGACTTAATAAGATTGACATCGGCATCCCGGTCGTAAAACACGCGCATTTGACTATCCTTTCAGATTATGATTCTTGGCCGACTGACGAACTTGCTCCGGCCTCTCCGATCAGAGAGATTCCGCACCGCGGGCGATGGCGACGGTACCCGTGCGTGAGATATCCATGAGACCCAGAGGTTCCATCAACCGAATAAAAGCGTTCAGCTTGGCCGTTCTTCCGACAATCTCGAATATGAAGGATTCGTTCGTGCTGTCGACCACGCGTGCCCGGAAGATGTCGGCTATTCGCAAGGACTCGACCCTGGACTCCCCGGTGCCGGCGACCTTGACCAGCGCCATCTCACGCTCGACATGAGCCCCCTCCAAAGTGAGGTCGCGAACCTTGTGGACCGGGACCAGCCGGTCGAGCTGGGCCTTGATCTGCTCGATGATCATCTCCGTTCCCGAGGTCACGATGGTGATTCTGGACAGATTTTCGGTCGGGTTGACCTCCGCCACGGTCAGGCTTTCGATGTTGTAGCCCCGACCCGAAAAAAGACCGATCACGCGTGCGAGAACACCGGGCTCGTTTTCGACGAGAACGGCGATCGTATGGGACTCCATGTCCTCTGAAATAGTCATTTGTCGGTAGACTCCATCTCCTGGGTGGGCTTGAGAGGACCACACCCTCGTCCGAATGCTTGGTGAACGGATCGTGTGACCGCCCGATGAGCGGCGAACAGAGAGAGCCCACGCGGACCCGCCTCCCCCTCTGGGCGGGAGAATAGCGGCGGGTCCGTGTGGACGCCAGTCCTAGGCGAGTACGACGTCTGCCTCTGTTTCCGATGCTTCCGCGTCAGCCGGCCCGAGAATCATTTCGTGATGCGCGGCCCCCGCCGGAATCATGGGATATACGTTCTCCGCAGGGTCGACGAGGATGTCGAGGATATAAGCCCCCTTATGCTTCAGCATCCTCTTTATGCCCTTGTCAACGTCGGCTGGATCCTCGATCCGGGATCCCGCAATGCCGAACGCGTCGGCCAGCTTCACCAGATCCGGAAACACGTCCATGCGGCTCTCCGAGATACGGTTCTCGTAAAAGAGTTCCTGCCACTGGCGAACCATGCCCATGGACGCGTTGTTGAGGTGGAGGATCTTCACGGGCAGATCGTACTGGCGAATCGTCGATAGCTCCTGGATGTTCATGATGAACGAGGATTCGCTCGTAACGCAGACGACCAAGGCGTTGGGGTTTGCCATTTGGGCTCCCATGGCCGCCGGTAGGCCATACCCCATCGTGCCGAGACCGCCCGACGTCATCCAGCGGTTCGGCTTTTCGAAACCGATGTATTGGGCCGCCCACATCTGGTGCTGGCCGACATCGGTCGACACGAAGGCGTCGCGATCCTTGATCAGCTGTTGAAGGCGGTCCACCGCGTATTGCGGTCTCGCCACCTTGCCGTTCTTGCGGTAGCGGAGGCAGTCGCGTTCCCGCCATTCGTCGATTTGCTTCCACCACGCCGCGAGCGCCTTCTGGTCAGGCCGTGCCTGGGAGGACTTCCACACCTTGATGATGTCCTCGAGCACATGCGCGACATCTCCGATGATCGGCACGTCCACGACCACGTTCTTGTTGATGGAGGACGGGTCGATGTCGATGTGGATCTTGCGCGAGTCCGGTGAGAAATCGGACAAGCGCCCGGTCACGCGGTCATCGAAGCGGGCGCCGATGTTGACCATGACGTCGCAGTCATGCATCGCCATGTTAGCCTCGTAGGTGCCGTGCATGCCGGGCATGCCCACGAACTGAGGATGAGAGGCCGGCGCCGCGCCCAAGCCCATAAGGGTCAAGGTATACGGGAAGCCGGTGAGACGAACCAGCTCACAGAGAAGCTGGGACGCAACCTTTCCCGAATTAATGATCCCGCCCCCGCCGTAGAGGATGGGCCGCTTCGCCGAGGCCATCAGCCGGACGGCCTCGCGAATGCCCTTGATATCCCCCTTCAGCTGCGGTCGGTAGCTGCGGTGCCGCGACTGGCTGCGGGTCACATAGGGGGCAGCCCCGATAATCACATCCTTCGGCAGGTCGACAACCACCGGTCCGGGCCGGCCGTTGCGGGCGACATAGAAGGCCTCGTGCAGCGTGCGCGCAAGGTCGTCGACATGGCGAATCAGATAGTTGTGCTTGGTGCAGGGCCGCGTTATGCCGGTGACGTCGGCCTCCTGAAAGGCGTCGTTGCCGATCAGGCTGGTCGGTACCTGCCCGGTGATGCACACGACCGGGATACTGTCCATCAGGGCGTCGGTCAGGCCGGTCACCGTATTCGTCGCGCCGGGACCGGAGGTCACGAGCACGACGCCCACCTTACCCGACGAACGGGCATAGCCCTCGGCCGCGTGAACCGCGCCCTGCTCGTGCCGGACGAGGATGTGCCGAAGCCTGTTCTGCTTATAGATCTGGTCGTAGAGAGGGAGCGTTACGCCGCCCGGATACCCGAATACGACGTCGACGTCTTGGTCCTTGAGGACCTTCAAGACGATCTCCGCTCCCGAGTATGTATCCGATGGCATGACGTGCTCCTTCCTTTCCTTCAGGGACAGAAATCCGGCCCGGATCGCGGACGGCGCCCTTGGCGCCGATGAACGCCCGCTCCGGGCCGGCAAAGCCAATTACAGGCGCAACCTAATCATTCATTGTTGCGTGGTCAACAGGAAACGACGAATAATTGGAAATATTTTTTTGCCCAACCTTTTCGAATATTGCTCAGAAAAAACATGACTATCATCCAGCTGATGGCGCAGCCATGTGTACTGGCGTTTGGCGTATTGGCGAGAGGCCCTTTTAGCCGCTTCACGGGCCTCGTCAAGGGTCAACTCTCCTCGCAGATGGCCGAGAAGCTCGCGAACACCCACCGCCTTCAACCCGGGGAGGGAAGGATCAAGATCCGCTCGATTGAGGGCCGCCGCCTCGTCGACAGCGCCGTCTTCAATCATTCTGTCGAACCGGTCTTCTATCTTTTCGTAGAGTCCCTCGCGCGGCGGAAGCAGAGTCAGCACCAGCGAGCGGCCGCGGAGCCGGACTTGGCCCTTATCGTCGGCCTGCCAGGCCACGAGCGGCTGCCCTGTGCCCTTGACAACCTCATAGGCGCGGATGAGTCGTTGACGGTCGCTCGCGGGAAGCGTTTCGGCCGCCTTTGGATCCCAATGTCTCAGTTCTCGGCGAAACGCCTCGCCACCCAGCCGCTCATATCGCGCCCGCGCCTCGGCACGCACTTCCGCCGCGATCGGCGGGATCGTGGCCAGCCCGTCCAACAGCGCCTTGAGGTACAGGCCCGTGCCGCCGACCACGACGGGAAGCCGCCCAGTGGCCCAGGCCGCTTCGATTTCCCCAACCGCCATCTCTAGCCAGCGCCCGGCGGAACAGGGCTCTGAAATGGGAAGGACCCCGAACAGGCGATGGGGAACCCGCGCTTCATCCGCCGGGCTCGGCCGCGCCGTCAGGATGCGGAGCTCACGGTAGACCTGCATGCTGTCGGCATTGATGACGGTCCCAGGAAACTCGGCCGCAATATCGATGGCCAAGGCCGACTTGCCGCTCGCTGTCGGACCGGCAAGAATAACCGCGTGAGGGTCACTCCGATTTGGCATGGGTTCCGCTCTCGTTGGGCCGGAACCGGGTGGGGGCTCGATCAGTCCAGAATCAAGGACACCAGACCGTCGGCGAGCTTCGGCTCGAACCAGGTCGATTTGGGTGGCATCACGGCTCCCGCGTCGCTTACGGCAATCAGGTCTTCCATGGTTGTCGGGAACACCGAGAACGCGACCGCCATCTCCCCCGAATCGACCCTCCGCTCCAGCTCACCCATACCTCGGGCGCCCCCGACGAAATCGATGCGGGGGTCCGATCTTGGGTCGCCGATCCCCAGGACGGGCGCCAGCAGCCGCACCGTCAGCAGGCTGATGTCCAAACGGTCGACGACAGGGTCCGATTCTCCGGGAAGGTCGCGGAGCCGGAGGTCGTACCACCCTCCAGCCAAATACATGCCGAACCGGCCTCGGCGGGAAGGGCGCATCGGTTCGCCGGCGGGTGTCACCTCGAAAGCCTCCTCAACGCGGCCAAGAAAGCTCTCGGGCGTCAGCGCCCCGAGATCTCGCACGACACGGTTGTAGTCGAGGATACGCAGCTGATCCGCGGGGAACACAACCGCAAGAAAACTCTCATAGGACGCATCACCGCGTGGCACCGGGTTCGCGGCCCGCCGCGCCTCCGCGACACGGGTGGCGGCATTGGACCGGTGGTGGCCGTCGGCCATGTACAGGGCATCCATTCGATCGAAAACACCGGCCAAGGAACCGACGGCGTGCGGATCGGACAGAATCCAGAGCGTGTGCTCCGCCCCATCGTCAGCGACCGCGGACAGGTCGGGCGCCCGCCGGACCTCGCCGTTGACGATCTCATCCACCTCCCGGTCGGGACGGTGCGCCACCATGACGGGACCTGTATGCGCGTTGACGCCCTCGATCTGGCGGACCCGGTCGTCCTCCTTGTCCGGTCGCGTCAATTCGTGACGCCGGATCCGGTTCCGAGCATAGGCCTCAACGGACGCCGCGCCGACGATGCCGGTTTGCACGTGGTCTCCGGCCGTAATCCGATAGGCGTAGAACCGCGGTCCCGAATCCCTCACCAGAACGCCTTCCGCGGTCATCCGCTGAAGCGTGTCCGATGCCTTGGCATACAACACCTCGGCCGTTGGGCGCTCGCCTTCCGGAAAATCGATCTCCGGCCGCGATACGCGCAGAAAGCTCCAGGGCTTGCCGGCCGCCTTCTCGCGCGCCTCGGCCTCTGTCACCACGTCGTAGGGGGGCGCCAGAACAGCCTGCTCATGGCCCGCGGCGGGACGCAGGCCGGCAAAGGGCCTCAGCAATGGTGTTCGATCGCTCATGACCGGTGGCTGCTCCTTAGCTGGGACGAAGAATGAGGCTGCGAATATCTCGTCGCCAGCGCGATCACATACCGTAGCCCATGGTCTGGGGCAACCAAAGAACCAAGGGTGGCCACATCACGACCACCGCGAGCCCCATGAGCATAAGCAACACGTAAGGCCAAGTCCCGGCGATGACTTCGCGCATGGACGCGCCCGATATTCCTTTGATGACGAACAGGTTCATCCCGACGGGAGGGGTGATGAGGGCGAGCTCGAGATTGATCATGAGCATGACCCCGTACCAGACGGGATCGATGCCCAGCGCGTCGATAACCGGCAACACAATCGGCGTCGTAATGAGAATGATCGATATCGTCTCCAGGAACATGCCGAGGACGATGATGACCGCCATGACCGCCAGAATGAAGCCGATGGGTCCAATACCCATGGCCGTGACGGTCTCGACCAGTTGGGCCGGCAGGCGGAGCAGTGTCAGGACATGGCCGAACATCGCCGCGCCGACGAGGATCATGAAAAGCATCGCCGTGGTTCGCACCGTCTCCCTGGCGGCTTCGAACAGATCTGAAATGCCGAAATTGCGGTAGACGCCTGCGGCGATGGCGATAGCACCAATCGCGCCCACGGCCGCGGCCTCGGTCGCCGTGAAGATTCCGAAGTACATGCCGCCGAGAATCACCGGGGGCAGCAGGAGCGGCCAGAAGGCACGCCGCAAAGCGACGAGAATTTCCGCGGCGCTCGCCCGTGTCGGCCGCGTCTGTTCCGGGTCCCTCGCCGCGCGGATGACGCAATAGACACAAAACAGCGCCGCCACCGCCAACCCCGGGAGCATACCGCCAATGAACAGCGCCCCGATGGAGGTGTCGGACACGACACCATACAGAACCATCGGTCCGGACGGCGGGATCAGAATTCCGAGCGTGCCTCCGGCGGCGACGACGCCATAAGCCGCGTGCGACGGATAGCCGTATCGTTTCATCTGCGGAATCGCACTGGTTCCGATGGTCAGCGCGGTGGCCACCGACGACCCGGAGATCGCCGCGAAAATGGTGCAGGAAAGAACCGTCGCGACACCCAGCCCCCCTGGCCAATGCCGCACCATGCCGTGGATCGCGGAATACAAATCGTCGACGACCCGCGACCGGATGATCACATGGGCCATCAGGGCGAAAAGCGGGATGGCGACAAGAAGGTAGATGTTGAGCTTGCCGAAGACGATTTCCGCCAAGCTTCCGATCTGCCCCTCGGTGGCCACAAGGATCACGATCGCCGCCAAGCCCAAGCCGGCGAAGATCGGCAAGCCGGTCAACAGCAGAACCAGCATTCCGCCGAGAAGCAGGAAAAGCGTCACTGCCGGGAGTCTCCAGACACAGGCGTTCTTAAGACGAGAAGCATTCGATGAAGAGCCGCTATGCCGAGAAGCACCGACCCCGCCGGAACGGCGGTCTGCGGGATCCACATGGGCATCTCCAGGTAACCTTCGGAGACAAGGTCGACTTGAAGAGAGAAGGCCACCATCTCCCAGCCACTCGCAAATAGGATGATGGAAACGAAAGCCACCGCTATGAGGCCCCAGATTTCGGACCACCGGCGTACGCGGGGGCTCATATGTTCGGTGACAAGATCGATACCGATATGGCTGCCACGCCGCAGGGCGTCAGCGGCACCCAGCATGACCACCAGGACAAGCCAATAGCCGACCAGCTCGTCGGTCCACACCTGGGGCTGATTGAAGACGTAACGCAAGACGACGCTATAGCCGACCACGCCGCCCATGAGCAGCACCAATACCGCCCCGAGCCCCGTGCAGACTGAGCACACGACGGAAAGAAAACGGTCCGAGAGGCTGAGGAACGCGCCAATCGACGACCGGCGCGTTCCGCTATCACCCCGTGTCATGCTTCAGGATACCCAGTAACCAGATGCGAAGGCGATCCCAGATCCGGTTCTACATCTTCTGAATCATCTGGAGGATTGCCTCGCCGTCGGCGCCGGCAGCCTCCATGAACGCCTTGCGGAAGGCCGGTTCCATGACGCCGCGGAACGTCTCCTGCTCCGCCTCGGAATGAATATGAACCTTCATGCCCTTTTCACGAAGCTGGTCAGGCGCGGCGGATGCCGTTTCCTGCGTGATTTGAATGGCTTTCTTCTCGGCCTTCGCGCTGGCGTCGAGAATGGCCTTTTGGGCGCCCTCGTCGAGGCCATTCCACCAATCCGGGTTCACGTAGATGTGGAAGAAGACGCTGAACAACGGCGATACCGTGCCGTAGTCCTGAACCTCATAATACTTGCGGCTAAACGCGGCCGAGACATCGGTCAAACCGGCATCGATCACGCCGGTCTGCAACGCCTGATAGACCTGGGAACCGGACATCGCGCTGGGCGCCGCGCCGAGTGCTCGCAGGCCGCTGTCCACCAGCTTGTTCAGCCCCCTTATCTTGACCCCTTGGAAATCATCCGGCTTGATCAGGGGCTTATCCTTGGAGGTGTAGATAGACATGTTCGTCGTGAACAGCCACGCAACGTTCTTGACGCCCTTGGCCTCGAGCTTTTCCTCCAAGAAGGTCGCGACCGGCGATCCCGGAAATTTCTTGAGAAGATCGAGGTCGGTGAACGTGTAGGGCATCAGTGTGACGTTCATGACCGGTATTGTCCCGCCCCACTGGAAATTGACCGAAAGCGCCGCTTCGATCTGCCCCTTGGCAACAGCCGGGAAGTTCTCCTTCGGCTTGTAGGCTTGGTTGGCTCCGAAGATCTGGACGTCCATGCTTCCGCCCGACTGCGCCTTGATATCGGCGGCCCACTCATCGACGAGCTGGGCGACATGGTGTTTTGGCGGCAGTTGATGGCTCACTCGCATGGTGGCCGTGTCAGCCGAAACCGAGCCGGCCCCAATGGTGCCGATCGCGGCAATCGTGGCGACAAGAATCGTTTGTCTCATTCTCTTAACTCCCCTTCTTCTTCCGATGTCCCCGCCTGCATAAGTTTCGAACCGCCCAGCCGTTGGGCAAAATCCCGGCACCCCTCCTCCCACTCTCGAAGGCCTTGGAGACCGATGAGGCTGTTGAATTCGTCAAACGACAAAAGGTCTTCTTGCTTGCCGGCGGTCGTACCCTCGCGTCTGAGGTTCTCCATAACCCCACGCACGGCCTTGGTCACGGCATACGTAACGCTAACGGGAAAGGCCACCGCGGCATATCCGATTTCCTGGAGTTCACCTGCCGTCAGGAAGGGCGTCTTTCCCGCTTCGATGTTGTTAGCCAGGCAAGGGCCGTCGATCTCCGTGCAGATCCGCCGCATCTGCTCGATGGAACATGGGGCCTCGACGAACAGAAGGTCGGCGCCGGCCTCCTGATACAACTGGGCCCTTTCGATCGCATCATCGAGGCCGTTCACCGCGAGAGCATCCGTGCGTGCCATGATCACCAAATCAGGATCGATGCGGGCGTCGAGGGCGGCCTTCAGCTTCTCGACCATCTCGATCGCGGGCACCACGCGCTTGCCCTCCATATGTCCGCAGCGCTTCGGAAAGACCTGGTCCTCGATAAACAGCGCGGCGACACCGGCGCGCTCGAACGCACGGACCGTCCGGGCGACGTTGGTCGTACCGCCAAACCCCGTGTCACCATCGGCAAGCAACGGCAGGGGGGAGGCATCGTGAAGCCGGGCGTAGTAGTCGGCCAGCTCGCTCATCGTCAGCTGAGAGGTATCCGGCGCCGCCAACAGGCTTGCGGTAGCGCTATATCCACCGGCCGTATAGGCGTCGAACCCCGCCTGGGCGATGATTCGGGCGGTCAGTGCATCGTGAGCGCCCGGCAGAACCAGAATTTCTGGTGCCCTCAACAGCTCACGGAATCGCGTGCTTCGCTTCATGCGTGGCCCCCAAGCCCGCTTAACTCGAGATCGCCCGCCTCCCCCAAAGACGGATCGCCAGGCGACCCGGCAGATCACCTTATCCAGCCGCGACCGATGGCAACCCGGACAGCGCCATGGCGAGCTCGGACTCGTCGTACTCCTGATCCACCAGCTTGCCGCCCAGATAGTCGATATAGGCCTGCATATCGAAATGGCCGTGGCCGCACAGGTTGAACAGAATCGTCTGGGACGTACCCTCCTCCTTGCAGCGCAAGGCCTCGTCGATCGCGCCCTTGACGGCGTGATTCGCTTCCGGGGCCGGCACGATACCCTCACATCGGGCAAACTGAAGCCCCGCGGCGAAGCATTCCAATTGTTGGTAGTTGCGTGCCTCAAGCAAGTCGAGTTGTGCCAGATGGCTTATCAACGGCGCCATCCCATGATAACGCAGACCTCCCGCGTGGAATCCCGGCGGCACGAAGGTTGATCCCAGGGTGTGCATCTTCACGAGAGGCGTCAGATGGCTGGTGTCACCGAAATCGTAGGCGTATTTGCCGCGCGTCAAGGTTGGACAGGCCGCCGGTTCGACCGCGACGCAACGCAAGTTCCTGCCGTCACGAAGCTTTTCCCCGAGGAAGGGGAAGGCGATTCCGGCGAAGTTGCTGCCCCCGCCCGTGCAGCCGACGATCACATCCGGATAATCCCCGGCGATCTCCAGCTGTGTCTTTGCCTCTAGCCCGGCAACGGTCTGATGCAGCAGTACGTGATTGAGCACGCTGCCCAGCGCGTACTTCGTGTCGTCCCGCCCGGCCGCCCGTTCGACCGCCTCGGAAATCGCGATGCCCAGGCTCCCCGTCGAATCCGGGTGCTCGGCCAGGATCGCCCGGCCGGCGTTGGTCTCCGAGCTCGGGCTCGCCACGCAACGCGCGCCGAAACCCTCCATCATCGCCCGGCGATAAGGCTTTTGGTCGAAACTGACCCGCACCATGAAGACCTCGATCTCAATGCCGAGGAAGGCCCCCGCCATCGACAGGGCGGATCCCCACTGGCCCGCCCCCGTCTCGGTCGTGATGCGGCTTACGCCCTCTTGCTTGTTGTACCAGGCCTGGGCCACCGCGGTGTTTGGCTTATGGCTGCCGGCCGGGCTCAACCCCTCGTATTTGTAGTAGATGCGGGCAGGCGTATCGAGCGCCTGCTCCAGCCGGCGCGCGCGATAGAGCGGGGTCGGCCGCCATTGCCGATAGATGTCCCGCACCTCGTCCGGGATCTCGACGTCCCGCTCGGTGCTGACTTCCTGCGCGATCAGAGCCATGGGAAACAGCGGGGCCAGGTCTTGCGGACCGATGGGCTGGCCCGTGCCCGGGTGGAGAACCGGGGGCAGCGGCTCGGGAAGATCCGCGGCAACGTTGTACCATGCCCTCGGGATCTCGCTCTCGGGCAGTGCGATTTTGACTGAATCCTCCATGTGTCCCCCTTTTGTTTCGTGCCGAACCGGAGCGTTGCGCATTACTAGAGCACTATTCGCCCAAATGGAACCATCCATCCCGCGAGGGGACGCCCTGCGGCTATCGCCTGCCGCACCCGCCGAGGGTGAACCTCGCATTCTGACGCGCAACAAGCAAACGCCGCCCGATAAGGGCGGCGCGCATGCTTAAAAAGCTTGGTCTGGAGGTCTGGAGGGTGTCGCCTACCCCTCGTCGATCCGAACTGCTTCGAACCGCAAACGTCCCTGGCCCTCAACCAGCAGCAAGACCGACTTCCGCCCGGCATCACGTGCGGCGTCGACCAGCTTCGCTACCTGAGTGGGGGATGCCGCATCCTCCTGGCTCACTTCGACGACGACATCGCCAGGGCGAATGCCTTTTTCAGACGCGGGCCCGCCCTCGGCAACCTCGGTGACCACCAATCCCTTGGCTTCTTCGCCCAGATTGAACTGTTCACGCAAGGAGTCCGTGATGACCGACAAGGTGAACCCGAGCCCCGTTATCGTCCGCTCGTCTCCCTCTTCGCGGCCTTCGGTGCGAGCCGCCAGCTGCTCCTCTTCCTCGGCGTCCAGTTCGCCGACCGTTACCTGCAGCGTCATCTTCTCGTTGTTGCGCCAAAGGATAACGTCGACGGTCTTGCCGACCTCCGTGTCCGCCACGATGCGCGGAAGCTTGCGCATGTCTCCTACTTCCCGGCCGTCGAACTCGACAATGACATCTCCGGCGGTGATGCCTGATTCTTCGGCGGGACCTTCCTTGATGACGCTGGCGACCAGGGCCCCTTTGGCCTCCTCCAATCCCAGCGTTTCGGCGATTTCTTCCGTAACCGTCTGAATATGAACACCGAGCCACCCTCGGCGCACCTGCCCGGTCTTGATCAATTGCGACACGACCGGCTCCGCGATGGCGCTCGGAATCGCGAAGCCGATACCGACGCTGCCCCCCGATGGCGAGAAGATCGCGGTGTTGACGCCCACGACGTCGCCATTGAGGTTGAACATGGGACCGCCCGAGTTTCCGCGGTTGATCGACGCGTCCGTCTGCAGGAAGTCGTCATACGGCCCGGTATTGATATCGCGGCCCCGCGCCGAGAGGATTCCGGCCGTCACGGTTCCGCCCAGGCCAAAGGGATTTCCGATGGCGAGAACCCAGTCGCCAACGCGAACGTCGTCGGACTCACCCCAGTTGACCGAGGGCAAGGGCTGGCTCGGTTCGACCTTGAGGACGGCCAAATCCGTCTTTGGGTCGCGCCCGACCAGCGTGGCCTCCAAACGGCTATCGTCCTGGAGGATCACCTTGATTTCGTCGGCATCCTGGATGACGTGATAATTAGTGACGACATAACCGGTCGAATCGATGATGAATCCAGACCCCAGGGAGGTCGCCCGCCGGCGTCGCTGCTGCGGCTGGTTGCGGTCGAAGAATTCCTTAAAAAACTCCTCGAATGGAGATCCGGGAGGGAGCTGGGGGAAATCCGGCGTGCCGCGTCCCTCGACGGTCTGGGTGGTGGAGATGTTCACCACCGCTGGCAGCAGCGTTTCCGCAAGATCCGCGAAAGTCTCGGGGGGTGCCTTGGCGTTGGCATCCGCCGCGCCGAGCGCGACGACCATTCCCAATGTTACCGCCGCGAGCCAATCCAAAACGCCGATACCGGTACCCGAATTCGCTTCCGGCTCACCAGCGGAGCCCTGGGCGCGTCTCCCGCCCAGCAACGAGACAGAACGTCCCGGACGAATCGCTTTCACGTCACGCATCTCCAAATGCCACGATATCTATGCGAAGCCAGAGCCCAAGCCCCCTGTGTTGCTGATCTAGTCCACGCCGGCAAGCCTTTCAAGTCACAGGAACATGAGCGTCTCGGGACTCGTTACCAAAGAATTATTGTCAGATGGCTAACGCCGAAGCCCAACATACGACAAAACCAATTCGCCAGGATGAGGGCCGGATCGGATCAAGCCGTTATCCCCGCACCAACCATAGAAGTCCGACCCCGGCCGCCAAGGCCAGCGTGCCTCCGATACGCATATGGCTGTAGGGTTGCGCCAGCACCTGCAACAACATCTTCTTCATGGTGACGGGAAACATGGCATAAAGCGCGCCCTCGATCGCCAAGGCGAGACCGAGGGCGGCGAGAAAATCGGACATTTTGGGTGCCGCTCGAGGAAAGAAGACCGGGAATCAAGAGAGGGCGTCACTTGGACGCCCTCTCCAAAGCCGTTTATTCGATCAGCGATCGTCCGCCTCCGCTGATATCGCCGAAAAAGCGGAAGAAATCTCCGTCCGGCGGGCCGACATAGCTCGTCGACTCGCCGCCCAGGCCTTGCTGAAGCGCTTCCATGGAGACCCAGAAGTCGAAGAACTCCTGGTCCTGCCCGTAGGCCTCGTTATAGATGCGCTGGGCCTCGGAGTCGCCTTCACCCCGGAGGATCTCCCTCTGCTTGCGCGCATCGGCCTCGATGATGGTTCGCTGCTTGTCGGCATCGGCGCGGATTCGGCGAGCTTCCTTCTCGCCCTCGGCACGGATCTTCCGTGCCTCCTGTTCCCGCTGGGTCTGCATCCGGCTGAAGATGGCTTGACTGTTCTCCTGCGGCAGGTCGACCCGCTTGATCCGGACGTCGATGACATTGATGCCGAACGGCTTCCCTTCCTCATTCACCCGCTGGGCAATGACGTTCATCAGGTTCGCCCGCTCGGGGGTCAGAAGGGTCGCCAGGGTCACGTCGCCGAAAACGGCCCGAAGATTGGCATTGATGATGTTGCCCAGCCGCTGTTCCATGCCGAAAATGTTGTTCACGGTCTGGAAAAACAGCAACGGATCCACGATGCGGTAACGGGCGAAGGCATCGACGACGAGCTGCTTCTGATCCCGAGTCGGCACTTCCTCGGCCTCGGCATCAAAATCCAGAACGCGCCTGTCAAACTTCTCGACGTTCTCAAATACCGGCACTTTGAAATGCAGTCCGGCGTCCTGGACGACCCGTTGCGGCGCCCCGAACTGGAGAACGAGCGCCTGTTCCGCCTGATGCACCGTGTACACGGAGAGTGAGCCGATAATGCCTAGAACGACAACCAGCACACCCGCGATAAGTGGCAACCTGGGCATGGTCAGCTTCCTCCCCCGGCCGCGGGCCGGCGCGTCAGTTCATTGAGAGGCAGGTAAGGGACAACACCGCTGCCGCCGCCCGTCCCGCTCTCGATCAGGACTTTATCCATGCCGGCCATGACCGACTTCATGATCTCGAGATAGATGCGCCGCTTGGTCACGTCCTTTTCCTGTTTGTACTGTTCGAAGATGGCTAGGAAACGGGATGCCTCGCCGGTGGCGATGGAGATCTTCTGCTCCCGGTAGCCTTCACCCTCCTTGATGATACGCTGGGCCTCACCTTCGGCGCGCTGGACGATCTCGTTGTAATAGGCCGTGGCCTCGTTCATGGCCCGTTCCTTGTCAGCCCGGGCCGCCTGCACGTCGCGGAAAGCATCCAGCACATTGCCGGGCGGATCGATTTTCTGGAGTTGGACGTTGGTGACCATGATGCCGGCTCCGTAATCGTCCAGGATCTGCTGGATCAACTCCTTCGCCTCGGTCTCGATGTCCACGCGCCCTTGCGTCCGGGCGAACTCGAAATCGTTCTTGCCCACAATTTCGCGAAGCGCGCTTTCCGAGGCGTCACCGACGGTGCCCTCGGGATTGCGGATGTTGAACAGAAACATCCCGGCATCATTGATCACCCAAAAAACGACCGCCTGGATATCGATGATGTTCTCGTCGCCTGTAAGCATCAGGCTTTCCTGAGGCACGGCTTGAGGCCCTGTGGAGCCACGCCGTCCAGGCACCGCATCCCGGAATCCGACCTGGACCCGGTTCACGCGGGTCACCTTGGGGCGCTCGACAGCCCCGATTGGCACCGGCGGCCACCAATGAAGGCCGGGATTTGTCGTACCAGCCCACTCGCCAAACAACAGTTCGACGCCCTGCTCTTCCGGCTGGACTCTATAAAACCCTGTGAACGCCCAAATCGCCATCACCACGCCCACGGCGATCAATATGCCCCGCCAGCCGCCCAAACCTCCCGGCATGAGACGCCGAAACCGATCCTGGCTGCGGCGCAGCAGTTCTTCAATATCTGGCGGGCGCGGTGAACTCGGCCCACGGCCCCAAGGACCCTGGCCGCCACCACCGCCGCCCCACGGGCCCCCACCCTGTGGATTCCATGCCATGACAAGTCGTGCCTTTCACGTTTGTTAGACCATGCCGGTTTGCGCTTGCTCCCGATTTAGGGGTTTTGTTTTTCCAGCGCACAAAGCGTATATCTTGGGAGCACCGACTTATAGGACAGCTTTTCTAGCGGCGCAATCTAGTGCCGCTCCAACAATCATACCACGATATCGACTACAAAGCCGGAGATTTCAAGGATGGCGCAGGTCACCGAACAACAGATAATGAGCGCTTTGTCGCAGGTCCTCGACGAAGAGAAAGGCCAGGACATCGTCAGCCTGGGCATGGTGACCGGGCTTAAGGTTCAACAGGGCCATGTCGCTTTCGCCATCCAGGTCGAGCCCGAAAGGGGGCCCCGACTCGAGCCTTTGCGAAAAAAGGCTGAACAGACTGTCCACGCCCTCCCCGGCGTGTTAACCGCCACGGTCGTCCTCACGGCCGACCGGCCGGCACCCCAGGGTGGCGAGGGTGGACCGGCCACGGGTGCATCCAGACGGGGCGCAGACCTTCTGCCAACAGTCGGCGCCATCATCGCGGTCGCTTCGGGGAAAGGCGGAGTCGGCAAGTCAACCACGACCGTCAACCTGGCGCTCGCCCTCGCCGCGCGGGGCCGCCGGGTGGGCATCCTTGACGCCGACATCTATGGCCCCTCGATGCCTCGCATGCTGGGAATCGCCGGCCAACCGAGCTCCAGCGACGGCCGCCGCCTCAATCCCATGGACAATCACGGAATCAAATGCATGTCCATGGGCTTCCTGGTCGAGGAGGAGACGCCCATCATATGGCGCGGCCCCATGGTCATCGGCGCACTCGAGCAGCTCATGCGCGACGTGGATTGGGGCGACCTCGACGTCATGGTCGTCGATATGCCCCCGGGCACCGGCGACGCCCAGCTCACCATGGCGCAGCGGGTTCCCCTCACCGGGGCGGTCATCGTCTCCACCCCACAGGACATCGCGCTTGCCGACGCGCGCAAGGGCCTCAACATGTTCCGCAAGGTGAACGTTCCGGTGTTCGGAATCGTCGAGAACATGAGCTACTTCGCCTGTCCCCATTGCGGCGAGCGCACGGATATCTTCAGCCATGGCGGCGCGCGCGAAGAGGCCGCGATCCTGGGCGTGGACTGCCTGGGCGAGATCCCCCTCGATATCAGCATTCGGGAGACCTCCGACGGCGGCCATCCCATCGTCGTGTCGAACCCGGAGAGCGCGCACGCGAAGGCCTACCTCGAAATCGGCGATCGCGTGCAGGCGAAGATCGATCAGGTGCTGGCGGAGCGGCAGGCCTCGGCGCCCAGAATCGTGATCCAGTAGGGACGGAACCTACTTGGCGAGCCCAGGCTTGTTCACGGCGAGTTTTCTTCTGTTCTATCCAGAATGCCCATGAGTTCTCGCCACTCGCGCTTGCTGAGCCCGCTGTCCTCCTGGCGGATGTTCTCGCCCGCGACGAGACGCCGAATGACATCAATGCCGCCTTCCGAGACGCTCGCTCCCTTGAGCCGATACTTCTCGAAAGCCTCAAAGGTCAGGGGGACCCAACGCCTCACCGTCTCCAACATGACGTCGGCATAGGCGCGAATTTCGTATTGAGCGTGCGGATCCGCCCGCAAACTCAGAAAATGCAGGAGATTGTGGAGATCGATCTTCCAGTACCACTGGGTATAGGTATTGAGAGTCAGGTTCATGCGGGCGAGCTCGCGGGCTAATCCCCGTCGATCCGGGTCGAGGGTTTCCCCGTCCTGGCTCTCGTTCAGCATTTCCTCGTAATGGGCGTGGCAGCGCTCCGCGTCCTCGCGTAACGTATTCAGCACCCAATCCGCCTCCGGTCCCGACAAAACAGCGCCGCGTCCCTGCCGATTTGAGCGTGACTGAGTAGCCAGTTGGTCCGGCGCCGGCATGTAGTACTCCCGATCGAGAATCGAATACCGCGCCGAGTATTCGTTCACGTTTGCCGTGCGATGTCTGATCCACTGGCGAGCCACGAAGATGGGCAGCTTCACGTGGTATTTGATCTCGCACATTTCGAAGGGAGTCGTATGGCGATGCCGCATCAAATAGCTGATCAATCCGGCATCATCGCGAGTTTTGCGGGTCCCTTTCCCATATGACACGCGCGCTGACTGTACAATCGCCCCGTCGTCGCCCATATAGTCCACCACCCGAACGAATCCATGGTCGAGCACGGGCAAGGGCTCGTAGAGGATCTCCTCGAGCTCTGGAACCGTAATTCTCCGGGTCTCAAACCGCTGGCCACGCGCGGCATCGATCTCTGCTCTTTGCTCCGGAGTCAGCTTCATCGGGGCGTCCCTCCCGCCAGACAGGCGGCGCACTTTAGCCGCTCCCAACGCGAACGCAAAGGTCCCGTCGTTTCCGCCAGGCGTCACGCCCCTGGTTTGCAAACGCCTCTCCTCCCGGCTATATTGGGCGGGTCGGGAAACCGACTATGGCGATAAACGCCTTACGGAATAAGCGTAGCGGACCCGGGGGCGGTACCCGGCGCCTCCACCAGTTTTCGGCGGCCCCAGTTGCTGGGGACGAGTATTCTGGGGGCGAACTAGGATCGACGCGCGTGGTAAAGGTAAGGTTTTTGCCCGGCATGGTCCCGCCGTTATCGGGCCAATTTTACAGGTGCCAATGACAATGAGGCATTTGCTGTAGCCGCCTAGTGCGGTGAACGGGGTTCGGGGGGCACCTGGCAACAGAAGCCCCCCACTTGAACCGCCGCCCATAAGGACGGGACAAATGGAGGCTGACTCACTTCAATACGAGCAATGGATCGTCGAGGCCCTAAGGGGCGTCGTTGTGAGGGCTCTCAACCATTCGGCCAGCCATGGGCTGCCCGGAGATCACCATTATTACATCACGTTTCGCACAGGGATCGATGGCGTCGATCTTCCTGATCATCTCAGGGCGCAGTATCCGGAAGAGATGACAATCGTACTGCAGCACCAGTACTGGGATCTCGAAGTCGACGACGAGGCGTTTTCGGTGACTCTGAGCTTCAAGGGGCGGAGCGCGCGGCTCCGCGTGCCCATCTCGGCCGTTACGGCCTTTGCTGACCCGTCGGTCAATTTCGGTCTCCAATTGAAAGCGGATCGCGTTTTCAAGCCGGCGACGCCCAGGAAGAAGGAACCGAAAGATACCAACAAAGAGGCCGCGTCTCGGAAGGAATCAGCTAAGTCCTCGCGAAAGACAGCCACATCGAGGAAAAAAAAGAAGAGCGGGGAGGTCATCGCCTTGGATTCGTTCAGGAAAAAATAGCACTCGCGTTATTCGCGCCCGTTGATGACCGGACTCGAAAATCATTGTTCCCCAGCACCAGTGATCGCATGCGGCAGATCTCCAAAGCCGACGATCCATGTCCCATGAGGCCAGGATGAAACTACCAGCACCCAGAGATGACGGTCCGTTATCGCTCGAATCGGTTTTGGCCGCACGGCGAACCGTGCGTGAGTACCGGGCAGATCATCCCTTGCTCTTGGCCGATCTCGCTCAGCTCTTATGGTCGGGACAGGGCGTCACCAGTCCAGAGGAGTATCGCGCCGCGCCATCCGCCGCCGCCCTCTATCCGATCGATCTCTACGTGGTCGCGGGCATGGTCGATGGCCTCGACGCTGGTATCTACCGGTACTTACCATCAGGCCACGAACTCGTTGCCGTCTCCGAGGGCGACCGGCGCAAGGATGTGGTTGCCGTCTCTTTCGATCATGGATGGATGGCGGACTGTCCGGCACATATCGTGCTCAACCTTGTGGTCGATCGGATGACGCCCAAATTCGGTGAAATGGGGCTTCGCTTTGCTTTGCTCGAGGCGGGCCACATCGCTCAGAACCTCCTTCTACAGGCGGTATCGCTGGGTCTGGGCGCTGCCCCCATCTGCGCCTATGATGGCCCCAAGCTGAAAACCGTGCTGGGTCTCGGAGGAGCGGATGACCCGGCTTACCTGATCACCGTAGGTCACGGGTCCAGCTGAGCGGGGAGAGCAAGACGTGAACGAGATCGAGAGGGCACTCTCTTTCTTCCGGCCTCAGGATGAATCCATACCGAAGCTGAATTGCAGCCAGGCCGTGTTGGCGGCTTTTTCCGACCGCCTGGGCCTCGATCCGGAGACCGCGCGGGAGTTAGCGCGCGGTTTCGGCGGCGGGATAGGGCGGCATGGACTCACCTGCGGCGCGGTAACCGGGGCCGTTATGGCGCTCGGTTGCGCTGGCAGGCATTTGAACGACGAGGAGAAAGCCAAGGCCCATGTGCAAGAGCTGGTTCGGGAGTTCTTTCGCAGATTTGAGGCCCGCCACGGCGCCACGGACTGCCGTGATCTACTCGGCGCTGATCTCAGCACCGCCGAGGGTTACCAAACGGCTCGGGAACAGAAGCTTTTTGACGGCAACTGCCCCGGGTTCGTGAGGGACGCGGCGGAGATCGTCGACGACCTCCTGATTCGGGAGTAGCAACGCCTGGTCGAAGCCGGAGGAACCGGCGAAGCGTGAACGCCATCGGAGAGAACGAAGGATGACCGACGTGACCGAGAGATACCGCACCGAGACCGACTCCATGGGCGCCATCCGCGTTCCCGCCGATCGCTATTGGGGCGCGCAGACGCAACGCTCCCGGGAGAACTTTCGAATCGGCGGCGAGCGCATGCCGATACCGCTGGTGCGCGCCTTCGGCATCCTCAAGCGTGCGGCGGCGCTGGTTAACATGGAGATGGGGGAGTTGGACAAGGGCCTCGGCGACCCGATCGCAAAGGCCGCCCAGGAGGTTATCGACGGCCAGCTCGACGAGCATTTCCCCTTGGTCGTGTGGCAGACCGGGTCCGGCACGCAGACCAATATGAACGCCAACGAGGTGATCGCCAACCGCGCCATCGAGATCCTCGGCGGCGAGTTGGGATCGAAGGATCCGGTCCATCCCAACGATCACGTCAATCGGGGACAATCCTCCAACGACGCCTTCCCGACGGCGATGCATATCGCCGCGGCCGGCGAAATCCAGAACTGCCTTGTCCCGGCGCTGGAGCGCCTGCGGGGCGCACTCGCGGAAAAGGCCCAGTCCTTCCAGGACGTTATCAAGATCGGCCGGACCCACACGATGGATGCCACGCCGCTCACTCTCGGTCAGGAGTTCTCGGGATATGCGGCGCAGGTGGAATACGGCATCGCCCGCGTTCGGGACTGTCTGCCGCGGCTATACCAATTGGCCCAGGGCGGTACCGCCGTCGGCACCGGGCTCAACGCCAAGAAGGGGTTTGCCGAGGCATTTGCCACGAAGGTCGCCGAAATCACGGGGCTGCCCTTCGTGACCGCGCCCAACAAGTTCGAGGCACTTGCCGCGCATGACGCGATGGTCGAGGCCTCCGGCGCCCTCAACGTCCTGGCTGTCTCCCTCATGAAGGTCGCGAACGACATCCGTTTTCTGGGCTCCGGCCCGCGCAGCGGGCTAGGAGAACTCATGCTGCCAGCCAACGAGCCAGGGTCCTCGATCATGCCGGGCAAGGTCAACCCGACCCAGTGCGAGGCAGTGACCCAGGTTTGCGCTCAAGTCATCGGCAACCACGTCGCGGTCACCGTAGCCGGCTCGAACGGGCATTTTGAGCTGAACGTGTTCAAGCCGGTCATGATCTACAACTTCCTGCAATCGGTCCGCCTTGTGGCGGACGCCTGCCTGAGCTTCACCGACAACTGTGTTGTCGGCATTGAAGCCAACGAGGCACGCATCCGCGAGCTCATGGAGCGCTCGTTGATGCTCGTCACGGCTCTGAACCCCCATATCGGCTACGACAGGGCTGCCGAGGTCGCGAAGAAGGCCCATGCGGAAGGAACAACCCTCAAAGAGGCAGCCATTGAGCTTGGGTATGTCACGGCCGAGCAGTTCGACGCCTGGGTGCGGCCCGAGACAATGACCGGCCCCCACGACTAGAGCACTTCTCGTTCATATGGATACATTCTGACAGAGCGGTTTCGGACCGGGGAGCAAAGGGCAGCGCCGATGGTCGGCGATCCCGCACGCATTCGCAAACGCTCGGTTGTCGTTTCCGGTCACCCGACAAGCGTGACCATGGAGGACGCTTTTTGGAAGGTCCTTCAGGACATCGCGGAAACTCGCGACGTCTCCCTCAACCAGCTTGTCTCGGAGGTCGACCGATCCCGAGAGGGTAACCTTTCAAGCGCACTCCGGGTTTTCGTTCTTCAGTGGGTCAAGGGCCGCCGGGAGACCCGGGGATAAGCTGGCGCAGGATACCCTCGACTCCCGTACCATCGAGGATTTTACCGGGCAGCCGCAAGACGCCCCCGGGCAGCTTCGCCGTATCCAGCTTAACGTCGGGCGCGTCGAGAGGTCCGGAGACCCCTAAGGGCACGCTGAGGTCGACCCCAGCGCGCTCGGCCAAGAGTTCGGTCGCGATGTTCCTCGCGACCGCCAGTTGTCCCTCGACATCGATCGTCCAATTCGGCAGATCCACCGTGCCCCCGGCTGTCGCCTCTCCCACATTGGAGACCAACCGCAGGTCGTCGGACCGGGCGACTCCGTCCTCGACGGTAAATGTACCACTGGCGTCGGCCAGACCCTCGCCGCTCACATTCCCACCGAGAAGGCCTCCGATTTGATTGAGCCCTGCGATCACTTCGACCAATGCGGCCATGGGGCCGCTTCCGCCGCCGGACGCCTTGACTTGATCCAAGGAAAACCGACCATTCCCGTTCAAGCTGTTGATCATCTCGGACGTGCTGGTTCCAGCGGTTTCGCCCTCGAACACCGCGTTCAATCGGCCTTCCGTCATCCCTTCAGAGCCGAGCGCCGGACCGGCTCTTGCCAACTCCGCCCCTTCGATCTCAACGGTCGCGCGAAGCCGGTTGCCCGTGGAAGAATCCAGCTGCCCGTGCCCCGACATCGCGCCGCCGAACAAGTCTCCGTTCAATCGCTCAATCCGCAGCAATCCGTCCGACAGGTCAAACGCCAAATCCGCCTCTTCCAGACGGTAGCCCTCATAGGCGAGCGCCTCGGACCGCAGCGCGATCTCCGCATCCACAACATTCAGCACCGAGAGATCGATCTCATCGGTGGACCAACGGCCGGCCTCGCCGCCTCGCCCCTGCACGGTACGAAAGCTTGCACTGGGTTTGCGTTCGAACGGAATCGCGCGCAAAGCCGCGGGAACCAGAATCGCCCGACCCGGATCGAAACGATGCGGCGGTAACAGGGACGCTGTCCTCCGGGCCGGAAGGAAGGGATCGACGACCACCTCGTTCGTCGTCAACTGCGCGGAGAGATTGGGCCGATCACCCGAGAGGTCGATGCGCCCCGAACCGGCGATGGTCACCTCTCCGACTTGGGCGGCCAGATCGGAGAACCCCCAGGTTGAGTCCTGGTTCCGAACCTGGCTTGACACGGACAGGGCGCCGATGCGGCCCCTCGGCCGATAGCCGACCCCGAGCGAACGCAACAGGCGTGCGACATCCGGATGCTGCATGGAGACGCGTGCTTCCAAATCAGTCCCCGGCGTCAGGATCGGGAGGCGCCCCTCGTAGCCGACCGTCGCTTCGGCGGCAGCGATCTGCACATCCAGGTTCGGGCTCAGGATTCTTCCATCGGCTCGTCCCGTCACGACCACTGTGCCCAATTCGCCGGCGGGCCCTGGTGGTTCGATCTCGAACGCCCTCAGCAAACGGGCCAGATCCCCGCCGCGAAGCTCAAACTGCAGGTTTTCGAGTTCGGGAATCTCCGAAAGGCTCGAAATGGTGCCGCTTGTCTGCCCCGAAGCGTCAGCCAGATCGCCGACGCTGAGCTCACGGATCTCGAGTGCCCCGGCGAAAAGCGTCGCATCCAACAGGATGTCGGTGATCGGGATGCGCCGAAATGTCAGCCGGTTCACGCGGAGCTTGAGGTTCGCATCAAAGCCAGTCAGTGCGGCAAGGGGTGGTATGGGCAGGTTTGACGAGGTCCCATCGCCGGCAGGGGAAGCCGGATCACGCTGCCGCCCCGCGGCCCGACTGCCCTCTGTGCCGTCCTTGTCACGGTCGGACAGAGGCATGTAGGCGTCCAGATTGAGGCGGTCGATTGTGAAGTCGGCCCCAAATGCCAGCCTCCGCCTCAAAGCGATGGCGATCCCGCCCGTGAGCCGTGACGTATCCACCGTAAGATCAACGCGGCGGGCCTCGACCCGCTCGTCCGTGATCCGAAGCTGCCCGCTGAACGCGGCCCTGCGCAGCCTTTCGGAAGAGGTGTGTGGACGCTCTATATCAAGCCAGGCGAGAACACGACGGAGGTCACTGATCTCGGCCTCGATGTCGCCCTCGAACTGGGGCCTACCCTGACGTATCGTGACAAAGCCCGAAGCAAAGATATCCGATCCGCCAGGCAGCAAGGCCGACATCTGGCTCACTGTGACCTCGCCCCCGGCAAGCTCACCGATCAAACGGATTTCGCGAATGTTGGAGCCCCGGAACGTGACCACGTCGACGGAAACCTCAAGGGATCCGGAGACTGTCTCCGGCAGCACAACCTCCAGCGTTGGCGGCTCGCTGGCCCTATTCCGGGCCGCGGTTTCACCTTCCGCACCTTTCTCGGCATCGCCATCGGCGCTTGGCCGATCGCTCGCATCTCCCGCCATGCCGAGCCATGTGTCGAGGTTGATATGCTTGACGTCCAATGCGGCGACGAATGAGGAGTTCGGCTGCAGACGCATCGCGAAGCTTCCACTCGCCCGCGTATCACCCAGGTGTGCGTCGACGTCTTCGATCCTGACTTCGGCTGCCCCTGCGGTGACGGCGCCCGCGATCTCATAGGGCTGAGCCAACCAGCCCGGCAGAGCCTTCCCCTTTCCCAGGACAACGGATGTGGCCCGCGAGAGATTTTCGCCACCGGCGCTGGCTTTGCCGCGGAATCGCGGCTCCTCGGCCAAATCAACAAGGGCCCCTGAAACATTTAAACGCGTACCGGCCGGCGGACTTTCAATCCTTAAATTCACCGGAACCGTTCGCCCATGAATGATCTGGCCCACCGTGGCGGCATAATCGATTTGAGCCCCCCTCAAAAAAAAGCTGCCCACGCTTTCGAACGGCCCGGTCAAGGATGCGGCGGCAATCTCGGCATTGACCTGCTCCACGCGCTCGGAAAAACCGGACGGGATGTCCTGGTAGACGACCGTTCCGTTTTCGATCACGAAGCTATCAAGGCGAACCGACGGTTGAGACACCTGATCGGTCGGTGCCGAGGCTGGAGTTTCCGTCGTCCCGGTATCCGTGCCTGGGTCCGGGTCAGACGCGTCGCCAAGCTGCCAGCTCACCCGTCCGTCTCGCAGCCGCTCCAGGTGAATCACCGGATCGACAAGCTTGACCGTCTCGACTTGAACAGTGCCTCCAAGCAAGGGCCCCAGCGCGATTCGGATCTCAAGCGACTTCAGGCGCATCAGGTCGGGCTGGGATGCTCCCTCCACGTTGGCAACCCGAACGCCCTGGGCGACCAGCACGGGCGCGGGTAGGACCGAGATCCGAACGTCTCCGTCTATGCTGAGATCGCGACCGGTCAACTCCTTGACCTGGGTAGCAATTTCGCCCTTGTAGTCGTTCCAGTCTATGAAGCTGGGAACAACAAGCACGGCCATAATCACTATGGCCAGCATCCCCAAGACGACGAACAGGAGTTTCTTCAAACCGGTGACCCCGCCACTGGCCGACACGTTTCGAATGTTTCGGGGTATCCCGCGTGGGAAACGTACGGGAAGCTCGGGCTGATACTAGTGACTTCCTGTAACGCAATCAAACCGAACCGTCGCCGCGATCCCATCTCTTTCGCTGACCGGCTCAAGATCGAGGAAGCACAAACGACATGGCATCCCATAAACCTGGTCGTTGATCGCCCGTGACACTGATGGAGCATCAGACGATCATCCCTTCAAGAGCGCGAAAGGAGGCTTGTGTTCTCAGAACCGTTCGACCCACGGCCGCAGGTCCAGCTCAAGCGTCCATGCGTTTCGCGGCTGTTGGTGAAGGTGCAGATAGCTGGTGGCGATCGCATCAGGAGAGAGCAAACCGTCTTCCGGGCGCTCGGCGGCCAGGGACGCGTAACGGTCGGACAAAATCTGCCCATCAATGATAACGTGACCGACATGGATCCCCTGAGGTCCCAGTTCGCGCGCCATACTTTGAGCCAAGGCGCGAAGCCCGAATTTGGGCACCGCGAGATTGTGGAACAACGCGCTCCCGCGAAGGGACGCGGTGGCGCCCGTGAACAGGATGGTGCCACCGCCCCGGGAAACCATCTCACGCGCAGCCGCCCGCCCCACCAGGAAGCCGCCGAGGCAGCCAACCCGCCAACACCGCTCGAACTCTTCGGCCGTCGTCTCCAGCAGCTTCCGTCGAACGAAGGCCCCCGCATTGAATACCACGAGGTCGAGACGGCCCAACTCTTTGGTCGCGGCTTGGAAGAGCGCTTCGACGCTGTCTTCGTCGCTGGCGTCGCAGGGAAAGCAGCGCGCCTTCGAACCCAACTCCGCCAACTCCCCGCCGAGACCGGCAAGGCGGCCAGCATCGCGGGCCGCTAGCGCGACATCCATGTTGTTCCTCGCGAAGCAGCGGGCGAGCGATGCCCCCAGGCCCGGCCCGACGCCGACAACCAGCGCTGCTTCGCGATCGCTCATCCTTCAGTCCTCCACATTCAAGACAAAAAAGGCTGAAGGCCGCGGCGTCAGATGCCCCGCCCTTCTAGCCTCAAGCGAAGCTTCGGAACATATTCCTTGGCGGCCGGCAAATAGGGATGGATCTCAAGCGCCTTTTCAAAGGCCTTGAGGGCCGCGCCGTCTTCGCCGAGCGCGAGGGAGATCAGCCCGAGTCCGGAGAGCGCCCCGAAATGGCGGGGTTCAAGGGCCAGGGTTCTCTGGATGTCGGCGATCGACGCCTCGAAATCCCCGATCAGGTAGTGGACGGTCGCGCGCTTATTCCAGCCTTCGGCGAAATCCGGTGCCAGAGAGACGACGTGATCGAAAATCCGCAACGCGTGAGTATGATGCCCACCCGACATCGCAGCGATCCCGAGGCTCATCAAGCTATCCACCCGCTCCACGCCCGCATGCGTCCAGATGCGCCAGATTTCCTGCTCGACCGGCCGCGCGTCCTCGACCGTCACCGACGAGAGCAATCGCTCGAAAAGCCCGTCCAGCCGCTCATCATCCTGAGCCGCCTGGCCGTCGCCGGCACCCATGATGACGGCAACGGCGCCACACACCGCAAACCATCTATTCATGAGCGGGAGATGGGAACTCTGCCGGACCGTTCCAAGACGGAGTGCTCCAGGAGCTAGGAGCACAAGGCCCCCGGTTTGGGGCCGCCGGTCGCCCAGTCGAGCAGCTCCACGGAGTGCAACACGGGCATGTCAACGGCGGATTCGATCTGCATGATGCAGCCGATGTTTCCGGCGGCGATGACCTCACCCCCGGCGTTCGTCAAGTTGACTGCCTTCCGCTCCTTCAGCCGGGAGGCGATCTCCGGCTGAAGGAGATTGTATGTGCCGGCCGAACCACAGCAGAGATGGCTTTCGGCCGGCTCCCGAAGCTCAAATCCAGCCTCCTTGAGGACACGTTTGGGTTCTTCGCGGATTCTCTGACCGTGTTGTAGCGAACAGGCCGAATGATACGTCACGACTGGAGGATCTTCGATGACACGGGTCTTGAGCCTGAGGCCGGCGGCAATCTCCGACACATCGCGGGCCAATTCTCCAATCCGCGCCGCCGCCTCGGCCCAGTCCGGATCTTCGCGCAGCAGATGGCCGTAGTCCTTGACCGTGGTTCCGCAACCCGACGTGTTGATGACAACCGCGTCGAGCCCGTCTTTTTCGAGCTCTCGCGTCCAAGCCTGGACATTAGCGCGCGCTTTCCTTTTTGCCGTCTCCTCCTTGCCCATGTGCAGCTCAAGAGCGCCGCAGCAACCGGCACCGCGGGCCACCACGACCTCACAGCCATGACGCGTGAGCAGCCGGATGGTCGCTTCGTTGATTTCCGGGCGCAGGACCTTCTGCGCGCAGCCATTGAGCAAGGCGACCCGCATCCGGCGCGGCCCCTGAGCGCCAAACACCTGTGGCCGATCAACGTCCGACGGTCTATGGATCGCGCGCGGCGCCATCTCGATCATGGACCTGAGTCGTCGTGGCAGTAGCGATTTCAGCGGCCGCGCGATCTTCGCCCCCAAAAGCGAGAGCCTGAAGATCGAAGGATTGGGAAGAACGATCCCCAACGTCGCTCTCATGATCCGATCCACCAGCGGCCGCCGATATGTCTCTTCGATGCGGACACGCCCCTGATCGATCAGGCGCATATAGTCGACGCCGGAGGGACAGGTGGTCATGCAGGATAGGCATGTGAGGCAGCGGTCGATATGCTTCACCACCTTTTCAGAGGCCGGCTTGTCGTTCTCCAGCATGTCTTTGAGCAGGTAGATCCGCCCCCGCGGGCTGTCCAGCTCGTCCCCCAGCAAAACGTAAGTCGGGCAGGTAGCGAGACAGAATCCGCAATGGACGCAAGTCCGAAAGATGTCGTTCGCTTCTTTGAGCCTGGGATCGGCAAGCTGGGCCAAGGAGAAACGGGTCTGCATCGCTCGTCCTGCTCTCGCCTAGATACCCGCGTACATGCGTCCGGGATTGAGGACTCGATGCGGATCAAAGCTCTCCTTCACCCGCTCCGTAAGGGCTGCGAGCGCGGGCGCTTGGGGATGGAAAACCGGCACATACGCGCGAACGTCCGCCCCGGCCCGCACCAACGTCGCATACCCGCCATGGCGCGCGGCGGCTTGTCGGACGATACCATGTCCCGCGTCGGTGCAGGTTGATATCGCGAGCCAAACCAGCCCGCCTCCCCAATCGAAAAGCGCATCTCCGTCAAGCGAGGCAAGAACCTCGGCGACCACATCCGGGCCATTCGTCGGCGGGACGGACAGCCGCCAAACCTGGCGATCATCCTCTCCGGAAAAATAGCTGACGTCGCGAATCTCCCTCCAAAGCTCCAAGGAGCCCGGGCGGGTAAGCTCGCTCACCTCGCCGAACTCGGAGAGCGACTTCGCCAATTCCGACGCCCGATAGTCCACCGAGGGGCCAAAACCTTCCAGGCGTAGCGCGGCGATCCCCTTGCCCGCCCCCGATATCAACGACACCGCCGAGCGCTTGGCTACCGGAGAGGGGAGGAAGGCCGCGCCCGAAGCATCGTTCTGGCTTTGCAGCGATATCGTCATGGCTCGGGCGGCCTCCGCCGCCTCGTCAACCACGACAAGAACGGTGCGTACATCCTCCGGGGCTGGAAGCACCTTGAAGGTGAGCTCCGTGAAGACCGCCAGGGTGCCGAACGAACCGCACATCAGCTTGCTCAGATCGAAGCCGGTGACGTTCTTGAACATGCGTCCCCCCGACTTGAAAGCCTCCCCCCGTCCAGTGACCGCCTGGAAGCCGAGGATGTGATCTCGCGCGGCTCCTATCTTGATCCGCCTGGGGCCCGAGAGATTGCAGGCAATCGCCCCACCGATCGTACCGCCGTTCCGGGCCCCCGAGGAGGCGCCTCCCAAAAGCGCCGAATAGTCGGCCGGCTCGAAAGCCAATTGCTGATCGTGCTCCGCCAACAGGCTCGCGATCTCTTGTATTGGCGTCGCCGGATGGGTGCTCAGAACCAGTTCCTCGGGTTCGTACAGTACAATTCCCGAGCAATCCGACAGATCAAGGACTTGATGGGCATCGGACGGCCGTCCCCACGCATGTTTGGTGCCCAATCCCCTCACCTCGAAGGCCGTACGCTCGGATAACGCCCATTGCACGGCCTCGGCGATCTGTTCCGGGGTGTTGGGTTTCAGGATCTTAGGGGCTGTCATGCCCACGCTCCTGGTTTGGGCATTATCGTAACGCAATCAAGCGAACGGCCAACCCATGGGGAATACGGCTTGGCCCTGTTTTAGAGAGTTTAGGCGATCGACAGAGGCGGGGAAAAGAAAAACCGCGCCATGATGGCGCGGCCGCAACCCACTCACAAAATCGAGGATGCTATCCCTGACGGGCCTTAAACTTCGGATTGCGTTTGTTAATGACAAACACGCGGCCCTTGCGGCGAACCACGACACAGTTCTTCTCTCGAATCTTGGCCGACTTGAGTGAGTTCCGCACCTTCATTTTTAATGCATCCTTGCCACGACCGTATCCAAGCGGCCGATTCGTCGGAGGGGGAACATATTGATTCGGTGGAGTGCTGTCAATGCGCCCCGCCGATTCTTTCCGGCGGTGATTTCGTCAACTGCCGCCGTGTGAGCCTCGCGCTGGGCGCATTGTGTGCGCTCTGTGTAGCCTGAGCAGTATGCCGGACGCGACGCTGACGGATTAGAAATGCAAATGAATCCCAGAAACAATTGAAACAAATCTCGTTGAAGCGGGAAATCCTGGAGAAATACCGGATTGGTATTTTCTGAATTTATCAGAGGTCTCAGGAAATGCTCGGCGCACGCGACCTTTCAAGAGCATCAAAACGAAGGGTCTCCAACGACCCATCAGGGACGGCACAAATGAACACGGAAGGGAAACAGACCATGTCACCCATGATCGCTTATCAGAGCTTGCACGGAATGGCTGCCTCCTCAGACCACCCGCGGACCATTTATGGGCTCTCCGACCGGCTGATGGCGGATGCCGGCGTGACCCCTTCGGAGCTTCGAGCAGCGGCCATGCTCTCGCCCCGGCGGCACGGCCTCTTTACACGCTTCATCGCCAGGAGCCTTGGCTTGCTGCGCCGGCTTTTCGGCTGACATCGCCCGTGGGCGGACGGCTCGCTGGCCATCAGCAGACCCCATCTTAGCTATCTTCGGAGTCGTCGATCACCCTCCCAACGACTCGCCGCGCCTCACCTGGGGTAAAGGGTTTCTCCAGCACCGGCCTCTCCGTCTCGGAAAAGAACGCCTTGGCCGCCGTGCTCAAAGTATCGCCCGTGACGAATACGGTCCGCTCCGCAAGGGCCGGCTTGACCGACTGGATCTCTCGAAAAAGTCCAGGTCCGTCGAGGTCGGGCATCCTGACATCCGTGATGACCAGATCGAAGTCGTCATCCATAATCTGCTCCAAGGCTTCGCGCCCGCTTCCCGCGAAGCTGACCTGATGCCCATCGCTGGTGAGGATGTCTCCCAACATCATTGCGATTTCCGGCTCGTCATCGACAACAAGAATGCGCTTCGACTCCACGATACCGAGATCGGTGACCTCCTCAGCTATCTCTTCGCCCGGCAAGCCGCCGGCTGGTAGGGAGATATGAAAGGCCATTCCTCCCGAGTCGCGGAGCTCTGCCGCAATGGTTCCGCCATGCGCGCGAACGATACCATCGCTGACGGATAGCCCTAGGCCCGTGCCCTCCCCCACCGGCTTGGTCGTGAAAAACGGCTCGAAGATCCGTGGAAGGAGACTTGGCGGCACGCCGGGGCCGTTGTCCGTTACCAGGGTCTCTATGGTCTCCGACTGCGGGTGGTACTTGGCCGAAATCCGAAGTCGACGTGGCTCCGGAACCGAGGCGAGAGCCTGTTGGGCGTTGACGACCAGATTAACGACGACCTGGGTCAGCTGATCTGGATCGGCATGGAGTGTCGGCAGGTTTTCATCAATATCAACCGATAGATCGATACCACCGGTCCGCAAGCCATAGCCGACCAGATCAAGGGCCGCTTGGACAACATCGGACCAATGAACCACGACATGTGTCGTCTCTTGACGCCGTGCCATGGCCAGAAAAGTCCTGACGATCCGGGTACAACGCTCCGCCGCTCGCCGCAGCCGCGCGACAGCGACCGCGTGCTCGGTCGCTCCGAGCGAATCCTCCAGCATGATCGCGCGTCCGACGACGACGGATAATGGATTGTTGAGTTCATGGGCCACACCGGCGAGAAGCGCCCCCAAGGCCCCCAACTTCTCGCTTTGATGCAGGGCCTCACGATGTCGCTCGAGTTCCGCTTCGGCTTTCTTTCGCTCGGTCAAGTCTAGAAAGCTGGCAAGGAGGGCCTGCAGTCCTTCGTAGTGGATCGGACGTGCCGTGACCGCGACCTCAACCTCCGATCCGTCAGCTCGCTTGAGTGAAAGCTCGTCGGCGCTTAGGGTACCCGACGCCTTTATGGCGGTCTTCATGGTCTCGTGACACTCGCTGTCCACGAAATCTTCGAACGATTTCGGGCCTGCCAGTTCCTGCTCGGAAATCTGAAGGAGTTCCAATAACCCCGGGCTGCCATAGAGTATTTGGCAGTCCTTCTGGGATAGGATCGCGATGGGCACCGGGTGCGTTTCGACGATCCCCCGGAACCTCTGCTCGCTCTCCCTCAAGGCTTGCTGCATATTTTTGAGATCGGTGATATCGGTTCGAATGATCACCAGCCCGCCCTCCTGGCTGGCATGCCGGTTGAGCATCATCCAACGCCCGTCTTTGAATTCGATTTCAATGGGCTCGCCGCTGCCCGACCAGAAAAGATTGAACGTCTCATGCATCGATTGCGCCGCGACCTCGGCCGGCTGGCCATTTAGTGTCCGGCAGCGGGAAATGAATCTCGGCAGAAGTCCCTCGGCCGTGGCGCCGACAAGCTGGTCCGCGGTCTCGCCATAGACTGCGGCGAACGGATTGTTACAGATCACGAGCTCGCCTGATCTATCGAAGACAGCGAACCCGTTGTCGATGCTCTCAACCGCGTCTTGAAGCAGCTGAAGCCATCGTTGCCGTTCCTGCTCCATGCGCTTGCGATCGGTGATATCGAAATCCACGGTTAGGATGTGGGAGACCTCTCCGTCGCTGTCGAAGAGAGGCAGCTTGCTCGTCCAGCTTACGATCGGGTCATGGTCCGGATGCTCACAAAGGCCTTCATAGAAAGGGATCGGCTTGCCTGTCTCAATGACCTGCCGGTCCCGGGCATCGGTCTCGACGAACATATGCGGCGGAAAGACCTCGCGATTTGTCTTGCCGATCACCTCCGAGCGCGTCGCGCCCCACCAGGATGGGAACTGCCGGTTCACAAAGCGATAGCGGAGCTCACGGTCCTTGACATGCAACACGGCCGGCACGGCGTCCATGATCGCTTCCAACAGGCGCAAGGTCTGGTCGGCGCGACGGCGTGCCTCGAATTGTTCGGTCACGTCCGTATATGTACTGACGAAGCCGCCTCCAGGCACCGGACGGCGGCGCACATCAACATGCTGGCCGTTTGCCATGACATATTCGGTCTTGCGGGGGTATCCGGGCCTGTAGCTCTCGAAAATCGTGCGCTTGATCTCCGCACTATCATCCGAGGCATAGCGGCGCCGAGCGATATCAAAGGCGATCAACTCGTCGATATGCATGCCGTCCTGGACCAACTCCTTGGGCAGCCCCATGATCTCCAGGAAACGCCCGTTCCAGCTGCGCAGCCTGAGATCTTCGTCAACCAAGGTGATGCCGTCCGTCATATTGTCCAGAATGGCTCGAAGGGTTTGGCGGCGCCGATTGAGATCGATCTCTCGCGCCTGCAACTCGCGATTTCGCGTCTCAAGATCTGTAACCACGCGACGAAGTGACTTCCGCATCTCCTCAAAGCTGCGTCCGAGGACGCCGAGTTCGTCGCTACGACGCCAGCGCAGGGATTGATCGAGACCTCCCCCGGCAAGAATCCGTGAATGCCTGACCAATCGATCCACCGGCGACAAGACTTTGAACCTGAGCAACGGAAACAAGATCATCATCCCGCAGGCGAGTTGGAGCAGGCCCGTCACGAGGACCTGCCCACCCTGTCGCCGAATCTCGGCTTCGAGACTCGCCGTGCTCATTTCCACCCGAACCGCGCCGATCCGCTCGCCGTCTCTGACCACCGGCGATTCGAGGGAGAAGATCTCACCGTGGCGCCTCAAAGGATCATTCGCGCGAAGAAAGTCGCCGGTCAGAGTCGAGCGCACGGTCACGGAGGTCACTCTTTCGTCGCGCATCAGGGTGTCTATCAGAGGACGACCGGTGTCCGGACGCACGTCCCAGATCGGGGTCTGCATGCCGATCGCCAAGAGTTCGACCAGTCGAGCGTGGTCCAGCCTCAAATGCCCCATCAGTGTGTCGTGGCGCTCGCCAAGGTCCCTCCAGACCGAAACACTGACCGGAAGCGTAAGCCCCAGAATGAGAGCCAGAGCGACCGTGGGTCGTAGGCGGGCATTCCCGATAAACGTTACGAATCTCTCGATCATCATACGTAAGGCTTGCCAAGCCTCCTCAGCCTGGTTGACGATCAGATTCCATTATAATTCATTGATTTATTTGAGGAATCGACCGAGAATATCCTGAAGTCGACCATCCAACCGCATCTCTTCGAGGCTGCGGTTTACCGAATCCACGAGGTCCTCGGAGACGGACTTCCGACTGAACATCATGTGGAATTCGTCGCCGGGGAGATACAGTGGATAGCGCTCTATGAAATCACCTACTCCGAGAGTTCTGGCTTCGGCCAGGATGACCCCGACATCTTCCGCCAAAATGCCGTCAACACGGCCGTGAACGAGCTTTCGGATACTGGTCTGATTGTCCACCGCCGGATCGATCTGAGCGGAGAAGTCTGGATTTTTGAGCAACTCCTCGAATTCGGATCCATAGTAGTATTCCTTGACCACACCGAGCTTGAAATCCGTCTTCGAGATTGAAGCCAAGCCATCGAGCCGATAGTTGCGCGCCTCCCCGCGCCGCACGTAGACCGCCATTTCCGCGCGCCGGTAGGGTATGGAGAAGTGGGCAAAAGCCTCGCGCGCTTCAGTGTGGCTGGCGCTTGAGGTCGCGTCGAGCGTGCCCTTTTCAATCTCGCGAAGAATACGAGGCCAGGGCAGGTCCGCGAATGTGACTTCACAGCCTATGTCCGCGGCCACGGCCCTCAGGATCTCAATGTCCGCCCCGGTTAGCTTTCCGTCGGCATCGACGAAGGTGTAGATCGCATAGGGCGACCATCCGACACGGATGCTACACGCATCGGCCGAGACGGAACCTGCGGCGCAGATGACTCCCAGCGCCAACGCCAAGACGGAGTATCGCGCCAAGCCGAACCGCTTGGTCGCCCAATCCTGCCGCTCTTCGGCCGCTGTCATTTCAAGGGCCCCACTTCGCCCGAGTTACGAGCCCGGCTCGGATGGCTCCTTCGGGACAAATACATACCCCGCGCCCCGCACGGTCTTTATGGTCTGCGGTTTTGCCGGATCGGGTTCGATTTTGCGGCGAATCCGATTGATGCGGATGTCAATGCTCCGATCGAAGGGATCCCATGGACGATTGTGAGCAAGATCGAGAAGCTGGTCGCGCGTGAGGACCCTGTTTGGGCGTGCCGCGAAAGCCTTCAACAGGTCGAACTCCATGCTCGTAAGTGGCACGGCCTCCCCCTCCAAGGTCCGCATCGTTTGGGCCTCGAGATTGAGCAGGCATCGTCCGAACCGAACCTCATTGGCCGGTTTCGCATCCGACAGGTCGCTCTTCGGGCGGTCTGAATCCAGCCGGCGTAAAACGCTCTTGACGCGAGCCAGCAGCTCTCGCGGATCGAACGGCTTGGTTACATAGTCGTCAGCGCCGATCTCAAGCCCGACGATCCGATCGACAACCTCGCCAGCCGCCGTCACCATAATGATGCCGGTATTGAAGTTCTCGCGTATGTACCGAGCCAGCGACAACCCATCCTCGCCCGGCATCTTGATGTCGAGGAGAACCAAATCTGCCCGCTCCCGCGCGAGGATCGATCTCAACTCTCCTCCACCCGGCGCGGCGCTCAAACGAAACCCCTGGGCGCTCAGGTACTCCTCCACCATCTCGCGCACCTCGGGATCGTCGTCCACCACCACGATATGTGGTTGATGGTTCATCGCCGATGGGCCCTCCCCTAATCCATCTGCGTTTTCGACATATGGGTTTTTAGATTTAATGACCCAATATCGACATGACGCGCTAATAATCGCCTCAAAATGATCGGCCGCTTCTTAAAGCGTCCCGCGGTCCGCCTCACCCAACCCATGACCAGAAGTGGAAAGGCTTCACGCGCTACCCAAACGCGAGTTGGAAACGCCTGTCAAGCTTCGCCGATTGTTTGGCAATCGATCGACCGTCGCGTGCCCATCCGAAGGGATGTGAGATCCCTGCTCCAACGCACACCCGTTCCGGCGACTCGGTCTATGTCCAGAAGCCCATATCGCGGATCACGCGATCGCTCATAGCTTGACCCCAACCTCGCTTGCTTCGTCGATAGCCCTACCTAGCGAGGTCGGATGTGTCAGTGGTGAGACTCTCACGTGATAAATCCGTGAAGGGTATTGCTTGCAGCGCCGACACCGCCCCCCGCGCGGCCACTCCATTTTCTTTGGGCTCCACCAGAAACGAAACCCCTTGATTCATCAAGGGGTTGAATGGTGGGCGCGGCTGGGATTGAACCAGCGACCCCTACGATGTCAACGTAGTGGTGATAAGATACCCTGTCGTTGATGGCGGTTTCCCATGCCTTCCTACTGATGCATAAACCCATTGATTTTCATGGCATTATCTCTTACCAATAGCGTAGTGGTCATTCCCTGCAATTGACCCGCTTGGATTTCAGTGGGTGCCCTATAGGTGCCCTGAAGCAAAGTAGGGCAAAATGCCGAAGCTGACCAAAACCGCCATCGAATTGGCCGACCCGAAGCCGGAAAAGGAGTACCGGCTCTGGGACGGCGACACGGACGGAATCAGCGGATTCGGGATTCGTGTAAAACCCAGCGGGACACGCAGCTTCTTCTACCAATACCGTGCTGCCGATGGCCGCAAGAAGCGGATCACCATCGGGCGGTTCCCGAACCTCACCGTTCAGGAAGCCCGTAAGCAGGCAAAGATCATCGCTGGCCATGTCGCCGAAAAGCAAGACCCGCTCGCAGAGCGCCAAGCAGAGCGCCAGGGACTGAAGGACAAGCCACAAACGGTCACCAAGCTCTGCCATGAGTACATGGATCTCGCACGGCGTGGGCTGATCCTCTACCGGAACAAGCCAAAAAAGGCCTCGACCGTGGCCATTGACGAGGGACGGGTCTCCCGGCACATCATTCCGTTGCTTGGTCAGAAGCGGCTGGACTCTATCTCCCGCGCCGATGTCGAGCGCTTTCGGGACAAGGTGGCTGCTGGCGAGACCTCGACAACCGTCAAGACAAGGAAGCGGGGGCTCGCGAGAGTGACCGGCGGCCCAGGAACAGCCGGGAGGTGCGTCGACCTTCTGGGCTCCATCTTCTCTTACGCCGTTAGGCGGGGGTACTTGGCCGAAAATCCGGCGAGGGGCGTCGACCGTGCGCGCGGCGCGAAGCGGGTACGGTTCCTCGTAGCGCAGGAATATGCGGCATTTGCGGCTGCAATAAATGCTCTGGAGGCCGAGGGTTCTAATGAGACCGCCCTGCGAGCCTACCGCCTCCTGGCCCTGACGGGCGCCCGACGCGCCGAGATATTCGGCCTTGAGCGTAAGGAGGTCGATCTGCCGAACTCTTGCTTTCGGTTCACCGATACCAAGTCCGGTGCGCAGCAGCGTGCGTTCGGTAGGGCCGCGGCGACGGTTCTACGTGACGCACTGGAGGACAGCGAAGGCCAGTACGTCTTCCCGGGCAAGACGAAGGACTCACACCTCAGTGATGTGAAGCTGTTCAAAACTGCATGTGAACGCGCCGGACTCGAGGGTGTAACGCCGCACACCCTTCGCCACTCGTTTTCGACGACGGCCGGCGCCCTTGGTTATGCCGAGGTCACGGTTGCGAGCCTGATTGGCCATGCCCGGGGCTCGATGACATCGCGGTACACGCACGCCGTCGACTCCGTGCTTATCGCTGCCGCAAACCGGATCTCGAGCACCATCGAGGGGTACATGTCCGGAAACATAAAGGCCCCCCGCAAAGCAAACGTGATCGAACTCAATGTCCGCGAAGCTAAGTGACCTCATGGGTGACGAGATACAAGTCTATGTTGTGCCTTGCAAGCGGCGGCCGCTTCCCAGGCGTGATTTTGTCACACTGTGCGAACTTGTGACCTGGATAGCTACCGGAAAGCCGCTATCCTCTGCCGTCCTCAAGCGTCTCATGCGGCGCCACCGCGGCACTCGAAAACCTGTTGAGCTCTGGAGCTTGCTCGAGCGCGAAGCGGATCACGTCCAATCGCTGCTCCGCACCGGCACCCTTGAAGCGTTTGGTCAAGCTGATGGTGGCGCCCACGAGCGAATCACCGTGGACTACCTCGTAAGCGATGTTTTCGCGGACCCTCTTCACGATCAGATCGGCCCCGACCCTCTGGCATGGGAGCGGGGTACTTACCCGGAGGGCTTGAGAACCTATACAGCGGTTCGATTGCAGCGATCCAAGGTGGCGCATGTACTAGGTGCTGAGACAGGCGAAGAAACGTCGAAACGCATCGGACGACCGAGACTTCGCGCATGGTACCAGTGCCGAATTGACACATGGTCTGATAGCCCGTCGGGCCCAAGTATCAGAGAAGATTGGGCCGCTGCGAAAGCCAAGTTTGGCGAATCCATGGTTACAAGGCGGATGATAGAGGAGGTCCGCAGGGAAGTCACGGCGCCATCCACCTTCCGGCTTAACCAGCGGGGCCGCAAGTCCTCGAGGCCGAGTTCGAATCCCAAGGAGCCGTAATTCCCCGCGTTTAGTTCCCCGGGGAAATAGGGAAATGGCGTTCAAATCATTCCTCCATAGTATCGGGGTATCCCTCAGTATGTACGGAGGTATGACCGTTGGACCCGATCGTTCAGAAGAAACGCCTGACGCGGCGCGAGGCGTCTGACTACCTGCTTCGCATCCATGGCATTCGGCGAAAACCACAGACCCTCGCGAAGCTCGCCTGCGAAGGCGGTGGCCCCACTTTCCGGCGTGACGGCCGTCGATGCCTTTACGACGTCAAAGAGCTCGACGAATGGGTTGATGCGATCCTGACGCCCCCCATGCGCTCGACGTCGGATGCAAGTTGATGTCGCTCTCAAGCGCCAGCAAGGGCCAACTCGGCGCAGTTGCGAGTGCCAGGGTCTGAATCCGCTTTTGTCAATTTCGATCCAGGGGACCAAGGTCGTGACTGCCAGCGGAACCTTCGCCCTTCACGTTCTCCGGGATCGCGTGGAATCCATCGAACGTGACTCAGAGACAGCGTAGTGGCTAGGGATGGAAAACCGAAAAGATCGCATGCAAACGCCACCGTCCACATTGGTCGTGAAGTGGCCTGATGCCCAGTTTCGGGAAGCCCAATGCTACAGGACGGAGTTCGGGAAAACGCGTCGGGAGGTGTGCACAGCTCCACCGCCCACCGAAGGGTGAGCCATGGGTGTGGCACACAAGCAAATTGATGGAGAGCCCAGCGTGGCGGTTGCGGAGCATTAACGCCCGTCGAGTGATCGATTTTCTTGAAATCGACCACATGGCCCATGCCGGAACCGAGAACGGGCACTTGATGGCTACCTATGACCAACTAGCTGAGTTCGGAGTGCCGCGAAGTGAAATCCGAGGTGCGATTGAGGAGCTGGAGTTTCTTGGGCTTATTCGTTGGGAGCGGGGCGGCCGGTGGGCCGGAACCAATCAACCCTCGAAATTCCGTCTGACATACTACGCTGACCGCAACCACAACTCCGCCACGAACGAATGGAAAGGCAAAACGGAAGAAGCCATTCGCGTTTGGAGGAAGAATCGGGCTCACCTCAAATCGGTGCGCAAAAAAAAATAGATTCCTGGTTCAACTTCCCGAACTACGGTAGTGCGACTTCCCGAACTACGAGATGGCGAAGCCTGAAAATCGGGGAAGCCAAAACCTCGGGAATCCGCCGATTTTGCCGGACGCCCGTAGTTCGACTTTCCGAACTGCTTCTATATTTTGGGTGAGGGGTACTACCCGGAATCAGTACCCGCCTTCGATTGGCACGTCCACTCGATCAAATTGTCGGACGTAACGACTGTCATCGCGCCTTTCGCTCTTGCGGGTCCGCGGAGTAGTATCCCAGGCGGGCGGCGCGCCCGCGGTCGAGTCGGCCTAGGACGCTAACAATGCCATGTACCGAGACGACACCAAGGATATCCCGTTCGAAATTGATTCGGAATCTGGAGCGCGGCCTGGAGGACGAGCGGGTCAGGCCCGAGACGAAGGCGAAGGCCAAGCGCGCACTTCGGCTGCTCAAGAAGATCGAGGAACGCAAGCTCAGGAAAGAGGCGCGATCGGATGGCACGGCTTTCTGATCAAATTCGCCGCTTCATCGTTATGGAGCTCGCGGTTTTTCGCTCACCATCGGAGGTAGCCAAGCTCGTGGAGAAGGAGTTCGGCATCTCCATCTCCCGGCAGCAGGTTCACGAATACAATCCGCTTGGCTCTAAGGGGCACGACGTAGCGAAGAAGTGGACCGTCCTCTTCGAAGCTACCCGAGAGCGTTTCTTGGACGAGGTCGCTGATATCCCGATTGTCCATCGCGCGTACCGACTGCGAAGACTGGACGACATGTTCCTCAAGGCGAAGAGCATGGGTAACCTCCGGCTCGCAGCCGCGCTGCTCGAGCAAGCCGCAAAGGAGGTCGGTGGTTGTTACACGAACTCCCGTAAATTGACGGGTCGGATTGATCTGCCATCTAGGGAGCAGAATGTGAGCGAGCTAACGGACGAAGAGATCGACGCGCGAATTGCGGAACTAATAGGCGAGGCCAGCACGTCTTGTGCCGCCTCTGGGTGACAAGTTACGAACGCTGCAAATTAGCTGCGGCGAGCGCGAACCACGACCTGCCCCCGACAGATTGCACGAGCGGTTGTTCTCGCAATCGATGGCGCCGCCGCCACACGTATGCCATCGAGCGCTTCTCAAAGCGCCAACACGGCGCGATACGTACAAGTAATCCCGGAGGCTTCGGAAGCGCTCAAATTGCCACCGCCGACCCCCGCTTGGGCGCTTCAGCGACCGTCACCGCAGCCCGCAATCATCGAAATCACAGCCGAGCGAGGGTCCGGTTGCGGGCCCGCCAGGCGCGGTAGTCCAATTGTCTGGCCGGCGCTGCTGCATCAGCGGTCCGACGCGCGGCGAATCCGCGGGGGCCTTGAACTCCCGGTACGCCGGCCGATCCGGGGACGAGGATGTGTCAAAAGGGCGCGCGCGATAAGAAGGCGCGGTCCCGTAGACGTAGGTGTCGCCGCGCGAGCAGCCGCCACCGGCCGCGCAGGTAAGTCCGTAGGCAAGAGACTCCATCCCCGCCGCCAACGCCGCTTGGCCGTCCAATCGACGAATCTCTCTGTCAAGCGCCTCGATTTGGAGCTGCCTTTGCCGCGCCTCCGCTGCAGCGAGATCTCGGTCAAGGCCCGGGGCATCCACTGGCCGGTGCACCGTCATGACCCAATCATCGCGATCACCGCAAAGCAGGATTGGCCCCGCCGGCGGGTTGAGCGTTGTTCCGCTTGCCCAAATCGCGATAAAGGGCTGGGCGTGGAAACAGCCTCTCGAATCCACAAATCTCTCGTCCAGGTCATAGTAGACGGTCACCGGAGCCACGTAGCGTTGTCCGGTTCCCAATTCGAACAGAACCGCACCCTCTGGAACCGTGGTGATGGTCAGACTCTTCTGAGGGGCAGCACAAGCGGCGAGACCTAGCAAGGCGCTCACCGGAATGACCCAGATTGGTTTCATCGTTTCCTCCCGCGCTGCTCGTCCTGGGGAAAGCGTCCCGTTCCGGGAAGACGAAGTTCACTCCAGCGATCCAATTCGGCACGGAATCCGCCTCGCCAGGGGTGATGTCATAGAATCCACCCTGGAAGCTCCGGCGCAATGATACCGCCTCCATCGCGTAGTTGTGCATCACGCCATACGACCAGAATGTTCCGAGAGTGCAAACCACGGCAATGCTGAGAAGCCAGTAGTTCTCTTGGGTGAAGAATAGGTAGCTTGTCAGCCCTCCGATTCCGACGAACAGCCACCCCATGACGAGCCTCGATCGCGTGTGTCACTCAAACGAGAATATCCCATTTTGGGATAATCCTAAACCGGGATTATTGGATTGCCGGCTTTCATCATGCTGGCGGCCTTATGCCCCGATCCCTACGCTCCGAACGCCACAGGCAGTTGCGGGCACTGCTCGTGGAAAGACGGAAGGCCGCGGGGCTTTCCCAAGAGGCGCTGGCGGAGCGGCTCGGCCGGCCCCAGTCCTTCGTCTCAAAATACGAGACCGGCGAGCGCCGGCTCGACGTAATCGAGTTTCTTGAGGTGGCGGAGGCGATTGGGTTCAGTCCGAGCGAGCTCTTGCAGGGCTTCTCGAGTTAGCCTTTAAAAAGCGTTCGATGGCGGCCGAGACGGCGTAGCACCCTCTGGCAGTACGCGCACTATGCCCTATCGAGACGGAAGTTGGACCCTGAGCTCCTGATGCCGGCCGCTTACTTCAGATCACCACATCATGCCCGTCCAAAACCGTCAACATCTCAGACGAAGCGAGTGTCAAGAGGATCCTGTTTCTGTGCATCCGGGGGGAGTCCTTGGGTTTTCACTAACCGGATCCGAATAACTCCTGACCGATCGCGGCTGATAGGCCGGAAAGTTGGAAGCCCTTGCGCCAGAACACCTTCCACCTGGGCTTCCGTCCCACCATGACGTCCGATTCTGGGAGCTTCGCCGACATCGCGGATTCGGCCAAGAACGTCGCAGAAGTTGCCAGTGGCGGATGTCCGTTAATCCCTAGAACCGGGATCGCGCTCTGGAACAGGCCTTTCGTGCCAGGTAGCGCTGGAAGCCGTACGCCTGGTATAGCGGGTCAATCGTCTTGCTACGTTTGAAATCGGCCCGGCACGAAAAATCGTAGGTGCCTCGGATATGACTTTCGATAAAATCCTCCTTGCTGGCGATCATGATAGCCGCCCTTCCGTCCGCGCTGCCGGGGAGCATGCAATGGAGGTCAGTGAAGCCGAAATCGAAGAACACGTGCACACGGCTTTCGGCCCATTCCTTGAGCAATGCGCTTTCATCGATCCACACCAGCCAAACTGCGGGCCTCTCGAGATATCGGGAACCTTCCTTGATTGCGCGCTCAAACTGCGTCCAGTCTCTTTTTCGTCGGCGGCCATCCACAACCCAAACCATTCGCTCGTAAAAGTCCTCGCGGGCTCCGCGTTCACCGGCGGCCAGGTGTGAATGTTGGAACTCGATTACCCAACCCCGCTCAGTCTTGATATCCGCGACGTGCTTTTCGTCCGTCTCCGCACGGTGCACGATTTCTTGCCAATCGACGGGAAAAGCGTCTTTCCACGCGCGATGCCACGGCGTCTCGTTCTCCCACCAAGGATCGCAAGCGCGCCGACGAGTGTGCGCCCAATGCCAAACCCGTATCTCTCCGCATTTGGTGCTGACCTCGGACCCGCAAACTGGGCATTGGCCCTTGAGCCCTGGTCGCGCTGCGATTTTGCGGCCGTCTACTAGCGCGTAATTCATGAACAATCTCCGATCTGTGCCGCCGGCCGTGTGGCCAAGCGTCGTTTGTTTGATTTGATGATCGGTAGATGGGGCGCGGCTAAACACCGCTTGGGAGTTCTTTAGACCCGTTAGCCGGGCATTCTTGTTTTTTCTTCATCTACTAAAAACACTCCAGCGCATTGCGATGGCGCTGTCAACTCCGTAGAAACGCTCGCGATGGGCCGAGAGCGGAATTACTGCTCGTGGAAGTTCACCTGCACGAAGCTGTCGTTCCCGTCCCCATGCGAGCCTCACTATTCGGCCTTGCTCACCTGCCGAAACTCCGTGGTCAGCGATTTTGGTGATTGGCGCTTCAGCGTTGCGAGACAGACATAGCATTCGGGCAAGATGCGAGATGACCAAGCGGCGGCGGGCCATTCCAACCTGCGGCAGCGCCATCGAGATGGCTCGTCAGATGCGTCGCGGTTGCGAGGATATTGGCGCCAGCGCGGCAATTTGCGGGTGCAGAGGTGGACCATCTGCCATGCCCCCAACCCTGTCTGGTATGCGCCGTAGCCGCAGTCGGTACGGGATGTTGCACCGGCGGCTTTCTTGCCCCATGACTATTACCAGGCCCGAAGGAATAGAGAAGACGCGCATAGGCTGAGGTCGAGCGTGCAAACGGGATGCTCCTAGGTCCCTTGTACGCCCCGGGGGGCCCACTCCAATCGGGGGTCAATGTTCAACGCCGATTGACAGTTTGGGCGCATTAGGCTCACGGCGCGCGGTTCAAAGCCTACAAATCATTGGCATTGAGGTCATCCAGCCGCCGCGCGAGGAAGCCGATCGGGCCGAGATCCTCTCTGTTGAGAGGTGGAGGGCACCGCTCCTCGCCCACCTGATCGGCCAAGGCTCGAAGCCCTTCAGCCCAGCCCATGAGCTTGCCCGTTTTGGTCGGTGTCATCCGCTTGTCCTGTGCCCAGCCGTCGCAGAAATCGGCGATCCGCAGCATCTGCCGATAGCTCAGTTCCCGCTTCAGGTGCTCCGGCGGGTACCTGTATTCCTGAATGCGGCGTTTAGTTCGTCCACGATTCCTCCCCGGGGCTGCGAGCAGCCTTTGCGTTTCTCTAGATGGCCCGGCTCGTGCGGGCGTGACCGTGAACTTCATTCGGATTGTGTTTCTTCTTCTGGATCGTCTTGATTTTCCGGATCATCACCATCGTCCCAACTGAGGATGTTGGGATTGCCGGCGCTGAAGAACCATTCTCGGGCTCCGTTCGCCAAGTTCCCGACTGCAAAGGAGCGCCTTGAATTACAGGATTCAATTGTGAGATCCAGCGTCCGGATGCAGCAGCCTCCAAGGTTCGTCGAATCGGGAGCAGCGAATCCTGGATCGACTTTCCTGAAACGAAGGAGGGCTGCCATAGCCTTGAGGCAAATCCGAGTAAGGTTCTTCAGCCGCGGAGGGTGCCGCGTGACCTCGCGGTGCAGGCATTCCCGAGCCCGCTCGAGGAACAGCCCCGCTTGTTCGGCAGTCAACCACTCGGCGGCATGGTCGCGGATCGAAAGCAGGCAGAACAGGCCGTTCAGGTGGTAGTTCCTAGTGGAGCCGGGTTCCCCAAGATCTCTCTCGAGTGTTCGGAAGAAGGCCTTGCATTCGCCTTCGGATACAAACGCCCGTCCCATGGCATAAAAATAGACTGTCCGCGCGGGGACTACGCCCGTTGAGGCGATTTGGTACAGATGCTCGCGAACGTCGGTTGGGCAACGGGCGAACGCCCAAGTGGTGCTGCGGACGATGGTCCGCACGACAGGGCGAACGGATTGCGAACTTGCGACCACCTTACCAAGGCCAGCCATCACATTGTCGAAGCCCTCAAGAATCTCGGCCGTCAGCGCCCCCGTCGGCGTCGGCAGATTGCCGTCGGACGAAACGGCGCGATGCCGTTCCGTCTCCGTATACTGGTTGCCGCTCAGGAGCTTTGGTGGCGCGAAGGCGCCAAGATGAGCTGCCAGAGCCTTGAGCTTATCCAAGTTTACGGTCGAGGATTGGAGGTCGCGGGCAAGATCTGCCACGACGTCGATCAGCGAGCGGCCGCTCCGAAAACTTGTCCACATTACGGCGTGACAGGGATGCGGGATCACTGGTGGCACCTGGGCTCCGCTGCTGCGCAGCTCTTCGAGGATACCGGCCTCGGTGTAGTCGGGCCGCTCCTCCATCCTGTCCCATCGCACACCGATCGATGGGAAGCCGGCCCCCCTGTCGGCTGCCTCAAGGACCAGCTCAGCAAGCCCCTGCGCCGGGCGCTGGCGCACCGTCATCGAAACCGGTAAGGGTTCGCGGGGCCTTGCCGGCAGGTCCACCGAGACGTAGCGGGGCGCCACGGCCCCCTCGCGCAGAAGATAGAATTTCAGCTCCGAGGCATTGGCCGGGATCGACACCCCGAGATCCATTCGGTCCTCGCGGAGAGCGCCGCCCACCACGCGCGCGTCGTGAGAAACGAGAGGGACGAAGTCGGGCTCCGTTCCTTTGCGGACTGCCAGCTTCATCCACGGCAGGTAGTCGTAGTAGGTCCGCTGCTCCGCCATCCGGCGCTGCGCATAAACGACGCATCCCCGCGCAGCGAGATGGGACTGGAGATTCGCGAAGGTCAAGGACTGCTTGCCCTCGGGCTGCAAGATACCCTGCAGGTGGTAGACAAGCTCGAGTTTCCCGGAGGTTGGCGCTGCCAGCGCCGGTCCTTCATAGATGACGTAGCGGGTATCGCCCAGGAAAGACAAGATCTCCTGGATTGCTTGATCGTCAACATCGAGCGGGGGAAGGCCCTTAGGCGGTCGGCCACCGAGCAGCTTCCACCCGTCCAAGCTCTGAACAAGAGACGGCCTTTTCCCAAGGCCGAGCAGCCACCGCAGCACAAGCCCGTCACCCCACAGCACCTGCCACGCGCCGCTCGGGTCGTCAGGCATCAGCGAACGGGCGACTTGGTCGGCCAACCGGAGGATCGGGGTTCGGTACGGAACCAACTTGCCGGGTCCCCGCCTCACGGGAACCAGGTAAGGTACGTCAGCGCCCGCGTCAGCAACATCAACATCCAGGCAGTTAACCTGCACGCCCTCGTTCATGAGACTGAGAACGCCGACCTTTCGGCCCTTCAGGCGATTGGCTACCGGACGAAGCTGCTCCTCCAGCCCCAGGAAAGCCGCGACCGACCGCCACAGCAAGGTCGCTGAGATCGCGTGGTTCGCGGCGGAATCGAGCAGTCGCTGCCGGATCTCGTCGGAGTACATGCGGTCATCGGGGATGGCGATCACCACGCCGGCATCGGGATCCTGCGCGTCGGGCCCGGCTAGAGCCTTTATCGTGGCGCCGAGCAGGTCCTGCGCATTCCCTTCGCCGCTAGGGATTTTGACTGGTTTGCCCGTTCGCAGGGCTTCAAGGAGCCACGCCACGGGGATGCGGCGGCTCCGGCCGTCGACGACGCACGCGCTTTCCGGCCACTGCCAGCCGCGGCCCTCGATTCCGCGGGACGCTTCGTCTCCGGCGATCACTGTTAACCCGTAGCGGCCGCCGTCATCCTCCGTGGGCAGCACGACCACCGACGGGACATCACCCCCGCGATAGACCCCGGGCACGCTCTCCTTCGGCCGTGCCGAGACATCCGAAAGGCCATTGATGTCGATTCCGATTGTCGCAGCCACGGCTATCCTCGCAAAAGCCCCTTGATGAGCGCCAAGGAGGCGCGCGAGACGCGCTCCAACTCCACCGTCATATGCTCGGGTGATGTCGTAAGGCGCAGGCCGGCTATTCTCGGAGCCCCTTCGGGCAGGTGCGCTGCCTCCTCGTCGTCCGGTGTTACACCGGACTTGAGAATCAGACCACCCACCGCCAAGTCGAGGCTCTTTACCATACGGAGATATGCACCGCAGTCGTTGTTCGCGCGGTGGGCAGACTCCACGAGTTGGGCAATTCCCCAGCCATCCGAAACGACGAAGTGCACCGGCCACATGAGGACGTAGGCCTCCTTGCCAGTCGCCAAAGACTGCGCATGCAAGACGCTGGTGGCACCGAGCCCTGCTAGGCCGGGCGGCAGCTTCGGGTGGCCGGCGGCCGTGTCCCACAGCAATGAGACCACGATTTTGCCGGCCGCGCCGGTTTCCAGAAGGAACACGGCGCTCTGGGCATCGACCACGGACCACTGTCCGCGCTGTTGTTCCGGAAGTAGCCGCAGCGGTGATTCTGCCACCGTACCGTCGCGGCCAGCCGACCTTCGTAACGCCACATGGAGCGCGAGTCGGCAAAAGTCGCTCCACAAGCGGTGCTGCCAGCGCCAGCACTCGTCCTCCTCGTCGAGCCGGCGCAGAAGCTCGATGTAGGCCGCCCACAATTTGCGATAGCGGGGATCCTGCAGCAGTACGTAGTTGGGGATGAGCGGAGGATGGGGCGTCGAGACGCCGCGCTTCTCAAGGTCGAGCGCGTACCGCCTGCACTCGCGGCCATAACGTTCGACGAGCGCCCGCCGTTTGCTCTTGGAGTAACCCTCGTACCTCTTCGCGTACGCGGCGGCGATGCCGGAGCTGCGATGGCAGAAATCGCGCAGGATCCGGTTCTCCAGCGTGTCCCGATTCTCGTAGCGCTGCACCGCCATGATCCGCTGCCGGGGACCGGCCCGCTCATACCAAGTTGTTCCCGGCTGCCGGCTCAGCCACCGGATGCAGGAGATGTCGATCTGCTGGACGCGGTCGACCGGGGTCATGTCACGCGTCCGCCGCAGAATGTGGCGAGGATGCCCTGCCAAGTCCGCGACCAGGGCCCGCATGGACACTGCGTGGCGGACGATGAGCGCTATTGGCGGCTCGCTCGGGTCGGGCCTTTCATCAGACCACGCCGCCGACAAGCGCTCCCAGCCGCCCTGGTGGTGTTGCAGCTTCGGATCGTCGGCGATGCGGATGAGGTCTATCAGGCGCAGAAGGAAATGGTCGAGCCGTTCCGCCCACAGGTCATGCGGCGCCCCTCCCTCCCACCGCGCCGTCCAACCCGGCCGCGGCTGGTGGCCCCGGATGCAAATGCTGCCGGCCGGGATGCCGTCGCGGGTGACTTCGATCTGGTCGTCTTCCGGCCGCGTACCGATGCTGGCGGTGAGGCGGCGGCACCGCGCGTTGTCGAGGTCGTAGGGCAGGCCTTCGGGCTGAACCCCCATCCTGTGGCCGGACAGCTCGATCTCGGCCCCAACCGGAGCGACCAGATGAAGAGGTGTCCCGGCATCCACCTCGGCCAATTCATTCGGACCGAGCTTCTTTCGCCAGGCCATGTCGCAGTGCGCCCACGGCACGGGTAGCACGAAGAAGTGCTCCATGGCGACGTCACCCTGTCCAGGTAAACATGTCGGTACCTCGTATGTTGTTCTCGATGCGTTTCCCAAGATCCGGCTCGCCTAGCCGATCCTCCGCCATCTTCTGGATCCTCTGGAGCGCAACCCTTTCGTTGTTCTGAAGATCAACGCCCCGCAACTTCGGCAGGATGCGCAGTTCCAGCATGTCGGCCAGCGCGGTGCGCACACCCGCCTCCGTCTGGAAGTCCGGGTGGTTGGCGGCGTAGGAGTAGATCGCCTGGGCAATGCGATGGGCGAAGGGGTGTTTCAGCACCTCAAGCTGGTCGTTTAGGTCATCTACGAACCCGTTGATGATACGATTGTTGGCCTCGCCCAAAGCGTCCGGGTCGCGGTGCCAGGCCTTCCAGGTCTCGAAGGGCAGGAAGCGGTCGGCCCGCCGGCCGGCGCCTTGCGTCACTTTGGCAACCAAGTCCTTGGGCCGAGGGAACCGGATCATGTTGGCTCGGTCGAGCACCTTTCCCGAGAGGGACTGTGTCGATTCGTCCTCGTTCATCGTGCCGGCGAATAGAACATTGTGGCCAGGGTAGATGCCGAGGGGTTGGTGCCCTTGCTCTTGGCTCGGGATATCGATCTCTATGCGGCCGGACCGCAACCGCTCCTCGTCGTCGACGCCGGGTTCGGGACGTCCCTCCAGCCGGCTCAGGAACTCGCTGAAATAGTACTCGATCCGGGCGAGGTTCATTTCATCGAGGAGGATCAGGAGGACGCGGTCGCTCGTCGATTCGTCCTGAGGGATCAGGGTTGAACGCTCCTCCATTCGGACGAGGGCGCGGGCGAGGTCGGTCGCCTTATAGCGCTGTTCGAGATAGTTGTAGAAGCCGAGCAGGTCCTGTGGGCTGTCCCAGCGCGGCTGGACTGGGAGTTTGAGGAAGTGGATGCCCATGGCCTCGGCATAGCGTTCCGGCAGCAAGCTCTTCCCGGTGCCCGAGATGCCGGCCAATACCGTCAGCGGACTGATGCGGCTCGTCTTCAGGCAGGTGTGGAAGCGCTTGATGATGCGGGGATCGAATCGGAGCTCTAAGTCGGCGAGGTGCTTGCGGACACGGTCAAGCATTTCTTCTTCGTCGGCGTTCCGGAAAGGTTCCGGCAGGTGGCGATCCGCGTCATGGAACAGGCAGCTTGGCGGTCGCTGTAAGTCTTCGAGAACCAGGGATGCCTCTACCTGCGCGATGCCGCCGCCGGTCGTTGTCGCAGCATCGCGCTTGGCTTGCAGATTTTCGATTTCCCGAGTTAGTTCCTCCTTCCTAGTGTCGCGTGCCTGGATCGCAGCCTCCAGTTCACCCTTCCGGTCGGTCAGCCGGTCGATCTTGTCGCGCAAGGAGCGTAGGTCGGCCTCCTTGGCGCGGAGGTCCGCCAGTTCGCTCTCAAGGCTGCTCTTTTCCCGGTGCAGGGCGTCGACCTGTTGCGGCAGTTCCTTGATCGCGTTCTCGAGCGCCCCCTTGAGGCTTTCGAGGCGCTCGACGTCGAACCGGGCCTGACGCCGGTCCTCGATCTCGTTGCCTGCGGTGGCCAGTTCTCGGCGGATTTCTCCTAGCCGCGTTTCCTTCTCCTCGATCTGTTTCGTCAGGTCGTCGGCTTCGTCCCTCTGGCGCGTTAATCGGCCAACTTCTCCGGCCAGACGATCGCGTTCGGCCGCCTTGTCGGCGACCTCCTGGCGCCGTGCCGCGAGGTCCTTAGCGGCGTCCTCGAACTGCTCGCGGATCCGGTCGATCTCCCGCGCCATGTCGGAGAGGCTTTCGTACTCGCGCTTGGTTTCCTCGACCAGCGAGCGCCAATGCTGCGTGTCTACCCGGTCCCGTTCGCGCTCGGCCACCTGCCGGCGGATGTCGTCGAGTCGCTCCGCCTCTTCGGCGATCTGCCGCCGCGCCTCCTCGAGGCTGGCCCGGGCGGCTCCAAGTTCCTGAAAAGAGGGCATACCCGCAGCCTTCGCCCGGTGCTCGCGTTCGGCAAGGGTGGCGCTCACCACGGCAATGGTGCCCCAGGCCACCGCGACCAGCAGCGCGAACAGCGAACCGCCGGTCAACCAGATTGCAGGAATGTCAGGTAAGTCTGGCATGGCTACTGCGCTCCACCATTGGCCGAGGGTTGTGGGACAGGGATAGGCGACGCCGAGAGCGGTTCCGAGTATAGCTCGTCTGGCGGCCCTGACGGGGCTTCAGAGAGCCGGCGCTCGAGCGCCTCGATGTCGGCCAGCAGCTTGCCGTGGCGCTCGGTGTCCGCAGCGAACCGTCCGTGCAGCTCGCGTACTTGGTTTACCAGGCCGTTCCGTTGGGCCACCAGGGCAGCCATGTCCTCGCGCAGCTCTTTCCTGCGCACTTCGTCGACTCGCAGGCCTTCGAGTTCCTTCCGCCGTGCGGCGATCCGGTCTTCAATATCCTTCAGCTCTGCCGCAAGAGTGCCAAGCCGTCCATTCGCCTGCGAAATCTGCCTCTCAAGCTTCTCTATCCGCGCGCCGAGGTCTTCGCGCTTGGCCTCCAGGTTGATCGTCTCGGCCTTGATCTCGTTCCAGCGTGTTTCATCGAGCTCCATCTGGCCAATTCTGCGCCGGAGCTCCGCCTCCTGATCTTGAAAAGCTTTGACAACCGATTGTAGCCGGTCACGCTCGGCGCTCAATGAACCGATATTGTCGATTAGGGCATCCAGTTTCTGCTTTTGAGCATCAAGCTCCTCCTGCAGTTTGTCCGGCTCCTTTCGCAGCGTATTGAGATCCTCATTCGCAGTTTCCGCTTTGGTATGGGCTGCCCTTTCGGCCTCTTCCGCCGCCCTCTTGGAATCTTCCGCTGCCGCAATCTCCCGCTTAAGTCGTTCCTGTGTCGCGCTTAGCTCGCTGACACTGGCCAGAACTCGGGACCGATCATCCATGGTTGTCTGGAGATCGGCCCGGGCCTGTTCCAAGACGGCTAGAGCCTTCCCAAGCTCTCCCCTTTTCTTTTCGACGGCTTCCGACACCGCCTTCAGACGTTCCTCATCCGTCTTCAGGACATCGATACGGCCGCGGAGAGTGGCTTCTTCTCCGCGCAGCTTGTCGGCGCGGTTGTTGAGGTCGACGATTTCGGCCCTCTTGCTATTCAACGCGTCCTCGGCCTTTGCCGCCTCGGCCTCTGCAGCCCCCTTCCGATCCAGCGCCTTCTCGACTTCGGCCACAAGGTCATTGTGACGCTGACGTTCGCCCGCAACAGAGGTCTCCAGCGTTTGCTTCTTCCCTTCCAGTTCCCCGACCACGCCCTTTAGTCGGCCCCGCCTTCTTTCCAGCTCGTCTATCTGATCGCGCTTCTCTTCGGCCGAATTGCCCAACTGCTCCAGTTCGGCCGCTACTGCCGTCACAAGCTTATTCGCATCCTCTGCTGCCTTCATGGCGGCAGTCGCTTGGGCTTGCTTGGTGATGATCGTGCGGTCAAGGTCGCCCACCTCGTTGCTCTTCCTTTCGATGTCGGCGGCCAAACCCTTCATCTGGTCGCGAAGATCCGACAGATGGACCTCCGCCGCTTTGACGTCCTCGTCGATCGTCGCAAGTTCCAGGCGGCGGCCATGCAGGATGTCGGACGCGTCATCGCGTTCCTCCGTCAGCCGTGCGATCTCTTTTCCAAGCGTGGCGACCCTCTTTTCTAGCCCTTCTGTTTCCTTCCTCAGCGGCTCGACGTTCTTGATCTTCGCCTCTATCAATCGGAGTTCGTCTTCCTTCTTCGCGATCTCGACATCCAATCTTTTCAGATTATTCTGACGCGCCTCGCCATCCTGCGCCCAGTGGGTCTTGTCGGCCTCCAACTGCGTCTTTTCTTGCTCGAAGCGGCTCAGCGACAAGAAGGCCACGCCAACGGCCGCAATCGCGATCAGGACGAAGGCCGAGAACGCCCAGACCCTCCATCGAATACTCGGCACTTCGGGTGCCCCAGGTTGCGGTTCGCCTTCGCCACCGGAAGCGCTAACGGAGTTGTTCACGGACTCGCTCAATGCATTTCCCCATGTCTTCCCGAAGATCGTAAACCCAAAATCGGCACACCCGCCAGCCCAGGCTGCGGACCACGTGGTCGCGCCAATGGTCCGACGGCTTCCGGAATCCGTCGGGGTCCCGGTGGTAGCTTTCGCCATCGACCTCGATGTCGAGACGCACGTCGCCCCTGATGATCGCGAGGTCGAGGCGGCGTCCCGCCAGCGGATACTGCGGAACGGGATCAAATCCCTCGGAAACCAACCGTTCGTACAGGCGCCGCTCCCAGGGCGATTCGAACTCGGGCACGGGCCCGGAGGCGCGTGTCGGGCGCCGGGCCAGGCGCCTGATGTGTCGCAACGAGCTTTTCTCGGCAGCCTCCCGATTCCCGAAGACATGGCAGACCGCCTTGGCCCGGCTGACGGCGACGTTGACCAGCTCGCAACTGCCCTTGAGGAACCATTCGGCGCCGCGCGGCATGCCCGGCCCATAACACAGGCTGATCAGCACCACGTCGCGGGCACCCCCTTGAAACTTGTGGGCCGTTGCGATCACCAATTGGGTTGCCTCGATTCTTGCCGGGGAAAGACCTTGTTCGGCCATACGGATGATCAGCTCGGCCTGCCTCTTGAAAGGTGTCACGACGCCGACCGTTCCTTGGTAATCCTGAACCTCGATCAAGTCGTGGAGGTGTTTCGCGATTGCCATCGCCTCGGCCTCGGAACGGCATCCTGTTCCTGCCGGCTCGAGGGGACCGACGACATGGGTCCAGTGGATGCCCGTGCGGGTGCCAGCGGGCGCTCGCAACCCGGCCGGGTCGGTGCGGACGAACAGGCGGTCGCCGTAGAAGGTCTCGCTGAAGTATGCGGCGATCTCGGGATCGCAACGGAAATGGTCCCGCAACATGTGGCGCCGGGCGGCCCGGCAGCTCGTCATTAGGTCGAATAGGCTGACCTGGGAGAACGAGAACCGGCCCACCTCCTTCGGGCTCAGGCCAGCCCGGCGAAGCATCTCGGCCTCACGGCTGCCGTCGAGGTCACTCACCATCCCAGTCTGCAGCCGGTCGCCGACGATTATCGCTTGTTTGGCGCGCACCAGCAGGGGCAGGCTCTGGGCGATGTTGCAGGTCGTGGCCTCGTCAACGATCAGGTAGTCGAACAGGCCTGGAACCAAGGGGATGCGGCTTGGCACCGACAATGCCGTGCAGGCCCAGAGAGGAAAATGCCGGAGAACGAGGTCCGAGTTCTCCTGCCACAAGCGTCGCTGGCCCTCGGCGTCCCGGATCAGGCCAGCCTGCGCCAACAGGTTGGTCAGCCGTTCGCGCTCGTCCGTGCGCGCGCACTCGAGGGCCCGCGCCAAATCCGGAAGCGCCGCGACCGATGACTCGCGAAGGTTGCGCAGGATGTCGGCGAGCGGTCGCCCACCTGTCAGGGCGTCGACCTCGGCGACCAGGGCCTTGTGCGCCGCCTCGACATCGACGAGCCGCCGCGATAGTTCACCGTCGGTGAGTAGTCGTTCCTCCGGTACGGCCGATTCGCCGGGTCGGACCGGGCTTAATGGCTTGACCTGTCCGAGCAATCTAGCCAGCCATAGGCAGAGCCGTCCCCACAGGCTGAGGGGATGGGCGGGGCCTTGCGAAGCCCTCTCTTCCTCGGAAAGGCTCCAGCGACGCTCGGCTTCTCCGGACAGGCGCCCGAGTTCGTCGGTTATCGTCGAAAGCGCCTCGGTGCGCGCCAGAAGGCGCCAGGCCTCGCCGTGTCGCGCCGCGATCACTTCTCGACTTGTCGCGAGCGGCGCGACCATGTCGGCGTCCACCAGATGCCCGAGAAGGACGTCGATGGCGGATCGGAAGTCGAACTGCTCTTCACCGTCTTCGGTACGGGCGCGGGCAAGCAGGGCGTGATCGGGCGACAGTTCCCTCATTCGCTCCTGAACAGCGTCCAGTGCCTTGTGGCTGTGGCTGGCGAAAAGGACGCTGCGGCCGGCCAGGGCGGCGCTGACCATTAGGGCACAGACCACTTGGCTCTTGCCTGTTCCAGGCGGACCGGAAATCAGCGTGAGGGGCGCGGACAGCCCCTCCGATGACGCCACGAACTGGTCCTCGCTCAGCTCCAGGGGAGAGGCTACTGAGGGAGCGTGTTCCTCCTCGAACCGATCGGCACTGGAGCACGTTTCGCCAAACGCTGTTGCCAGAGCCGTTGCGGCGACTTCGTCGTCGCCGAGCCGCTGCATCACCCCAAGGTCGGTACGACTGCCCTGCGTGTAGCGGTTCGGCCAGATCAGAAACAGTCCCAAGACGTTGTGGACCGCGTCGTCGAAGTCGAGGTCGAGGCGCGGCTCCAGTCTGGCGGGGTGAAGGCGGCCCTTGACGTCGCGCGCGAGAAAGGTCTCCAGGCTCGAAGCCATGTCGGCGACGTCGCTCCAGCCCTCGTCGCCGACCGATGCCAGGCCTCTGTAGGTTTCCGATTCCATGTCGCGCAGCCATAGGCGCATTTTGGTCAGGTCCCGGCGCCTCCGGTTGCGGCCGGTCCATTCGGCGTTCAGTCGAGGGGCATGTTCCGTCGGCCACAGAAGCAGGGCGCTGTCGTCGATCTTCCACCGGCATTGCAGCAGCGTGACGGGGGTGATGAAAACGCAGTCGTCGGGCCCGCGCGACACGCTCAGCGGATAGCCCAGCAGCAGCGGCTCCGTGCGCCGGAGGTACAGCCCCTCGAGGAAGTCGACGCCCAGATCATTGCGCGCGACGCGCAGGATGCGGGGACCGGCGCGATCCGGCCACCAGGGGCCGGTAGGGCGCAGCAGGTGAAACTGCTTCGCCCATCTGTCCGAAGACTGGGACAAACGGGTTGCCGCCGATAGGCGAAGGCATTCGATGTAGTGGGGGATCAGGCGCCGGAACAGCGCCCAGCCAGTTGGTGCTCCGGGCTCTTCGTCTTTGGCCTTGTCACCGCTCGCGAGTGCGCCCGATAGCACGTCAGCAGGGATCGTGCTTAGCCAGCCGGCTCGCGGTACGAGCCGGGGCGTCTCGTCCGGCCCCGGACTAGGCAGAATCGTGATTTCGGGTTGCTGCACCGGCACGTGCCATCGACGTTCGTGGAACGCAACCTCTCCCGCCTGGTGTTGACTCAAGAGGCTTCTTGCCAGCGCGTCGCGAGGCACTGATAGTCCAAGGCGAGTGAGCGAGCGTCGCAGGGAATGGGTGTGCATGCCCCGATACGCGCCGCGCACTACCGTGCGGACGACATCCCCCACGTCCGGGCTTCGGTTTCGGAACATTACCCTCCCAGGTCAGTCCGCATGCCCCTGCGGATCTCGCTCTCGAAGCTCTATCCCGATGGTTGAATAGTGCCCTCTACTCCTTCCTGGCGCAACGGGGTTCAGAATTGACAGACCCTCAAGGGGATGAGCCTCCGCCACTATTTATCGCATTCGGGCGACTGAATGGAGCACTCGACGTCCAATGCTTGCAGGGTTAATCCGTGTGGAAATCCCTCTGTTAGCGGAATGCAAGCATTCGCTTCTGAGGATAAGTGCCGGATCTTGGCTCCGGCTCAAAATCCGTGCAGGGGTCTAGAGATGTCAACGGCGGCGACATGCGGGGCCCGTGGGGCGGCGGTCGAAGCGGCAATGAGGGAGCCATGGTCGAGCGGCGATGTCGAGGGCCAGATTCGCGGGCTTCGGCCTCGAGCCGGTTGATTAGGTCGATGACGTTGAAGAAGCGCGCACGGGGGCCATCGCGGATGCAGGCCCCCGCAATGGCGATGGCGAGATGGCTCTTGCCGGTGCCGCAGGGGCATGGTTTCCTTAGAATTTCCGCCCGGTCGTGGTGCTGTCCTAATTAGGCAATCAGTGTCCTAAGTAGGTAGATGGAGCATCCAAATGGGCTGTCTCATAAAAGTTGCAGCGGTTGCTAAGCAGCGATTGAATCATAGGCTATTTATGAGTAATTATATTAGCCGTTGGTTTACCTCGTGTGATTGGGCACCTAGGGGATTCTCTGTGGCGAGCGTTTTGGATGTCGCGGAATACATTCTGCGCCAAAGCGGCCCTATGACTGCAATGAAACTACAAAAATTGGTCTACTACGCTCAGGCATGGTCGCTCGTGTGGGATGAGAAGGCTTTATTCCCGGAGAAAATTCGGGCTTGGGCCAATGGGCCGGTGGTTCGCGAGCTATATGATGTGCATCAGGGAAGGTTTGAGGTCAAACGTATCTCAGGCGGACGGCCCCAGAGATTATCGGAGGAAGAGCGCGATACCATAAATGCGATTTTGCGCTTTTACGGCACGAAGAGCGCCCAGTGGCTCAGTAAGGTTACACATCGCGAAGCGCCCTGGCGAGAGGCCCGAAGAGGGCTTGAAGACGGTGAACGAGGCAACCAAGAAATCACACTGGCTTCAATGGAGGAATACTACGGCGGCCTTCTTTGATGGCAATCCCCAAGAAACAGCCCAAGACTCAAATCCATCCACGGGATACCAAGAAACCCACAATAGGGGCAATTCGGCCTGAGCCAAAGATCGGGGGATTGCCCTTGGCGTGGCGCCTTGGGGGAGCCGATCTTGGTGGACCTTTTTCCTGGGCGAATTTGAATGACCCTATAAAATACAAAGAAGTAATGGAAAAGTTAAGTGAATTCGAGGCTAAAGATTGGAATGAAATAACGAAGGGAGGAAACCACCAGATCGAAACGAAGAAAATAGAAAAAAAAGCATGGGATCGCTTGGTGAAAATAAAAAAAGATGATTATGATGAGCTAATGTCATTTCGTCTAACTGGAAAGAATCGCGTTTGGGCAATTCAACACCCAAATCAAGAAAATATTATGAGAATTTTATGGTGGGACCCAGATCATAAGGTTTGCGTGGCCCTTCGCGATCGTGCTGACCGCAGAAAACGCAAAAGAAAATAAACCACGTGTCAATGGCGGTCTGATTATGTACCGCCGCGGCGGCGTAAAGATGAACCACTCGGTTGTTGTGGTCTGTTCCCGATTGTCCAGGGGAGGGACCTGCGCGCGGGACGCCGCGCCTTTTATGGGGCAGGCGGCGGCCCGCGCTTGGGGTTGACGTATGCCTCGATCCTGTGGGCCCAGTGGGCGAACGAGACTGGGTCTTTCAGCCGGCTTTGGCTCTCTGCCGTGAGCGGCTCTGCCTGAGGCGGTAGCTCTCGGCGTTCATCTCCAGGATATGGACATGGTGGGTGATCCGGTCGAGCAGTGCGCCGGTCAGGCGCTCACTGGCGAAGACCGAGGTCCATTCCTGGAACGGCAGGTTGGAGGTGAGGATGCTGGCGCCGCGCTCGTAGCGTTGGCTGAAGACCTCGAACAGCAACTCACTGCCGGTTTGTGACAGCGGGACATAGCCCAACTCGTCGACAATCAGCAGGCTGACCTTGGCGAGCTGTGCCTGCAGGCGAAGAAGCCTCTTCTCGTCACGCGCCTCGATCAGCTCGTGCACCATCTGTGAAGCGGTTACGAAGCGCACGCTCAGGCCCTTCTGGCAGGCCGCCAGGCCCAAGGCCAGGGCGATATGGGTTTTGCCGACGCCGGAGGGGCCGAGCAGGATCACGTTCTCTCGCCGAAAGACGTACTCGCTGCGGGCCAACTCCAGGACTAACATCTTGTTGAGACCGGGGATGGCCTTGAAGTCGAAGCTTTCCAGTTGCTTGACGGTGGGGAACCTAGCCTGCTTGATGCGCCGTTCCACCAGCCGGCGCTCGCGATCGATCATCTCGAGCTCGGTGAGCCTGGCGAGATAGCCGACATGGTCGATGCCGTCGCCGACACAGATCCGTGCCTGCTTGTCGTATTCGCGCAGGAAGGTGGGCAGCTTCAAGCTCTTGAGGTGATGATCGAGAAGGATCCTCGGCGCTTCAGACATGCCCGGCGCTTCATGCCAAAAAGCTACGGGATCTCCAATTGCGCGCCGGATATCCACCGCAGCGTGGCCGGAAAGGAGCATCCTACGACTACAACCTCGCCCATCGCCGCAGACAAGAAAAGCTCCGCGCCCAACAGGCGGAGGCCGCCTACAGGCGCTTGACACAGGGATGGCGGAAGACAGGGCTACGGCGCTCGCGGACGCCGCAAAATAAGGAGCGACAATGATCAGGCAGCTCGACAGGGCTTGCACCTCGGACCCTGCTCTTCGCCACGCGGTCGCCCGCGAGCGTAAAGAAAATACCACATCCCTGCAGAAAGGGGCTGTTCGATCTCATCCGTGTCGTTGCTGTGGCAGCGCGTTTCCGAAGGCTGACGACAAAGCCAACGCGCCAACTTGGCGTACGGTCGGCGATATCAATCGGTTCGTGTCCAGGACCGCAGATCCGTCATTCAGATCAGCAAGATCACCTAGCGGCTTAAGATCGGTCGATCTCGCTGATTGGCAGACCGAGAGAGACTCCCCGAGGCTTTCCGGAGCGCCTCGACCATCTGGCACGAACTACCAAAGGGTGCCCTATAGGTGCCCTGGCCAATAACATCGAATTAAAGGTCGCCACCTGTGGAAAACAAACCCCCGGGTTTCCGGGGGTTTGGAATGGTGGGCGCGGCTGGGATTGAACCAGCGACCCCTACGATGTCAACGTAGTGCTCTCCCGCTGAGCTACGCGCCCCTCAGCGCCGGCTGGAACGGGCCTTTTAACTCCGATCGCCCGGGCTTGGCAAGCCTAGAGCACGATCCGTCCATCAGAACCGTTCTACCTGGTCCGATAGTGCTCTGGCTTGCCGCGCGCCACTCTCCGTAATAATAAGATCTTCATGAATCTCACCTCCGTTCCACCGTCGAACCGGTCCGTTGTCGACGGCGGCGGCGCGTTATCCCCCGGCTCGATGCCGGACTGGGATGTTCTTGCCCCTGGGGAAGTTACGGTTCCTTTCGTCTTTGCGTCGCCCCACAGTGGTCGCATGTACCCGACTGAGTTTCTCGCCGCTTCCTGCCTCGATATCCACATGTTGCGTCGTTCCGAGGACGCATTTGTGGACGAGCTGTTCCTCAACGTGCCGACGCATGGGGCACCGCTACTCAGGGCTCATTTCCCGCGCACTTTCGTGGACGCCAACCGGGACGCCCGCGAACTCGACCCCCGGATGTTCGAGGAGCCGCTTCCCCCCGACGCCTTCGACAACTCGCCACGCGCGGCGGCCGGCTACGGTGTCGTGGCACGCCTGGTGGCGGGTGGCACCGCCATCTACTCCGGGAAGCTTCGCTTAGATGACGTCCGTCGTCGAATCTCCACCCTGCACGCCGGCTATCATAAAACGCTTCGCCAGCTCGTCGATCAATCGCGCCTGCGGTTCGGGGGATGCATGCTCATCGACTGTCACTCGATGCCATCGCGAGGGGCGATCAAGGATCGCGACGCGCATCTTCGAGACGTCGATATCATCCTCGGGGATTGCTGGGGATCCTCTTGCGACGCCGTCTTGTCCGATACGGCCGAGAGATTGCTCCGTGACCTCGGGTTTTCTGTCGGGCGCAACCGCCCATATGCGGGCGGATACACGACTCGCCACTACGGCGCCCCCGGAAAAGCCACACACGCCATTCAAATTGAGGTGAACCGGGCGCTCTACATGGATGAAGAACGTATTGAAAGGACCGACCGCCTTCCCGACTTGGTCATTCGACTAAACCGCTTCATCCGTCGTTTCGTTGGCATGGATTGGTCCCTGTTGGTCCGGACATGACAAACGAAAGCAACGACATCGACATCTTCGTTCGCGATGCCGCTCCAGCCGATCTGATCCGTATTCAGGCGATTTATGCCCACCATGTGAGGCACGGGCTGGCGTCTTTCGAGGAAGTTCCTCCCGATCTTGATGAGATCCGCCAACGTCACGCCCTGGTTGTTGACCGAGGACTTCCCTTCCTTGTCGCGCGGCGCGCCGGGAAGGTAGCGGGATACGCCTATGCCTCTCCTTATCACCATCGTCCCGCCTACCGCTTCACACTGGAGAACTCTGTCTACGTTGCGGCCGAGGCGCAGGGGTGCGGGATCGGCCGACAGCTCCTGGAAGAGCTCATACGCCGATGCACGATCCTCGAGTACCGTCAGATGATCGCCGTCATCGGAAACTCCGAGAACATTCCGTCGATATCGCTCCACGCGAAACTGGGCTTCCGGTCCGTCGGTGTGCTGCGATCCTCCGGGTTCAAGTTCGGTCGCTGGGTGGACACGGTCATCATGCAGCGATCGCTTGGGCCTGGCGATGCAGAGCCGCCCCGTGGGATGGTTTGATTCCTGACGTCGCGAACCCAGAAAGAAAAGGGGCCGCACGGATGCGGCCCGAGTTTTGGGAGGAAACGTCCAAGAAAGGCAGTCCTGAAAACTGTCACAGACACTCTCCAGGAACTGCAGAGGCCAATTTGGTCTTTTTGATAACTAGTTTCAATAGAAAAAAACGGAATGGGGTGGCTCAAATTCCCGATTCAACGGGAGATTCCGTGGGTTTTCATGGCTCCCCGCCCGTCCGGCCGGCTGCAACGTTCCGTTGCCGACGTCGCCTCATCCCTGAGCCCTGGTGCCGATTCGGGCGGCGAAGCTTCAAGATCGGCGGATTTCCCGAGACATGCTCTAGGGCCTGTGGACAGTTACCGCATCGATCTGGCTGGTGTCGAAAACCCGCCAGTTTTAGGAGCGAGGACGAAGGACATGCCGGGCATATTCGAGGACGAGC
>JANQJG010000015.1 GCA_028281785.1 Rhodospirillales bacterium | reverse complement strand
GCCCATGTCTGACCCTCTATATCTGCCAGGTAAATACAGAGAATCACATCCCCCACCCTCAGGGAACCATGAATCTAGTTAGCCAAGACATGCTCTAGTGGTTCGATCGTGACGCTTGGTACCCGAGCGTCACGTGAATCGAACCACAGAATCTATGAACCCCGTGGTGCGGGCGAAACGGATGGGGACCATCCGTTTCGGCCGCACCACTAGTGTCCCGATCGCGAGATTCGATATATTGAATCTCGCGTGAATCGGCACACTGACTTATTGATTCTCGTGTGATTCAGATTCCGAAGTTGGGCACACATAATGTGCCCAACTTCGGAACCATCATACTAGCCGTCCTTGCCGTTGGGATAGACGACCGTCTTCAGGCAGCCATCCTCATATGCCGCCTGGCGGTTGTAGGCCGCGATCGCTTCGGCCAGCTCCACATGGTGCGTGAGGATCGCGTCGACATCCACCATGCCGCGGCGCACGGCCTCGATGGCCTCGTGATAGACGTGGCCCATCTTGTTGCAAGTCAGGATGGTCAGCTCCTTGGCCCGGAGCGTGATCGCGTCGATCGGGCTGTAGGTGACGCCGGCGGGAATCCCGACCAGGACGATTCGGCCGGCCGCCTTCACGGTGAGGACCGCCTGATCGAAGGCATCGGGCGAGTTGGTGGCCTCGAGGACCAGGTCCGGGCCGTGGCCGCCGGTCAGACCGGCCACCTTGTCGAAGCTCTCCACCGCCTCGTCGGCGCCGAGCTTGCGCGCGGCGTCCCGGCGGTACCCGATGGGGTCGACGACGATCAGCCGGCCGCAACCCTGGGCCCGGGCGAGCTGCGCGAGGATCAGGCCGATGGGCCCGGCGCCCAGCACTGCCACCGATTGGCCAACCTGGAGATCGGCCTTCCTCATCGCGTGAATGCCGATGCCGACGGCCTCCAACGCGGCGACAACGCCCGGGGAGAGGTCCTCGGGCACGGGGATGATCATCTCCGGCGTGGCCTTGAAGTATTCGGCCAGGGCGCCCTGATGCGGCGGGCCGCCATGGAACCGCTGGGTCACGCACAAATTGGGACGCCCATTGACGCAATGCTCGCAATGGCCGCAGACGGCCGTCGGCTCGACGGCGACGAGCTGGCCCTTCTTCAGCCCGAATTGCTCTGCCCGATCGTCCCATACCCAGGCCGCGATCTCGTGCCCGGGGATTTGCGGCTCGAGGATCTTCTTGGTGTTGACGGCGCCCTCCATGTAGTAGTGAAGGTCGCTGCCGCAGACGCACACACCGGCGACCTTGAGCAGGAGTTCGTCGTCGGCCGGTTCCGGAACCGGGACATCTTCCAGACGGATATCCTTCTCCCCGTGAATGACGACAGCGCGCATCTCGATCCTCCTTGATCTCCCTTGATCTCCCTTGATCTCCCTTGATCTCCCTTGATCTCCCTTGATCTTATTGAATACCGGCGTCTCCAGCAACCGCGCGGCTCATTGAGTCATGGGCTTCAGGGCGGCCCAGTCGAACTCGACCCCATGGCCGGAACGATCGGGGGCGGTGGCGATTCCGTCCACGATCTCCAGCGGATGGTGGATGAAGCTTTCCAATCCGAAGCCGTGGACCTCAAGGAAAGACTTGTTGGGTACGGCCGCCAAAAGATGAACATGCAGGTCGTGAACCCCGTGCGAGGTAACCTTGAGATTGTTGGCCTCGGCCAAGTGGGCGATCTTTAGCCATACCGTGATTCCGCCGCAATTGGAAACATCCGGTTCGGGAAACGACACGCCGCCGGCATTGATGAGACCCCTGAATTCGTAGAGCGTGCGAAGATTCTCTCCCGCCGCGACCGGCAGCGCGCCCTCCTTCTCGATGCGGACATGTCCGGCGATGTCGTCGGGGATCGTCGGTTCCTCGAGCCAATAGACGCCGTGGTCGGCCAGCGCCCGCGACGCGCGAATGGCCTCGTCGACCCGCCATTTCATGTTGGCGTCCACGAGCAGCGGGATGTCGTCGCCGAGAAGCTCGCGCATGGCGCGCACCCGCTCCACGTCCTCGCTCAGGCGCGGCCGCCCGACCTTCATCTTGATGGCCCGGAATCCCCGGGCCAGGTTGCCCTCGGTCTGTCGGAGGAGCTGGTCCGTCGAAAACATCAGGTCGATGCCTCCCGCATACGCCGCGACCTTGGGATCGTGGCCGCCGAGCAGTGTCCAAAGCGGGAGTTGCAGGCGCTTGCCGCGCAGGTCCCAGAGCGCGATGTCGACGGCGGAAATGGCGAAGGCGGCGGCGCCGCCCCGGCCCGCGTAGTGGGTCCGCCACCACATGCGCTCCCAAAGCTGCTCGATCCGATCGGCCTCCTGGCCGAGGAGCGCCGGCGCCAGGTCGCGCTCGATCAGGGACCGAATCGCGTCGCCGCCGATATCGACGGTATAGGTGTAGCCGATGCCTTCGACATCCTCGTCGTCGCGGACCCGGGCGACCACGAGGTGAAAATGGGTGATGTCCCCATGGGTCGAATCGGACAGCGTGACCGGAAGCGGTATGCGGTAGAACTGCGCCTTTACGTCTCGAATGATCATTGCGGCTGTTTCCGTTGTTGGCGTTTCGACAGGGGCGGCCGCTATCGGCCGAGCAGCATTTCGGGCAGGAAGGTTACCAGACCCGGCAGGTAAGTCACGGCGAGCAGGCCCAGAACCAGCGGGATGTAGAAGGGCCAGACGGCCTTCAGCAGCTTTCCGACCGGAAGGTCGGCGACCTTGCTCGTGACGAACAGGACGAGGCCCACCGGCGGCGTCAGCAGCCCGATGACGAGATTGAAAACGACGACGATGCCGAAGTGGACCGGATCGATGCCGAGCTGATGGATCAGCGGCATCAGCACCGGAACCACGATCGTGATGGCGGCCACCGGCTCCAGGAAACATCCGATGACCAGCAGGACCACGTTGATGATCGCCAGGATGACCCATTTGTTGGTGGACACCGCGGTCAGCAGTTCCAGGATGGCCTGCGGCACCTCCGCGTCGATGATGACATAGGCGAGCGCGCCGGCGGCGCCCACGATGATGAGCAGCTCGGCGGTCCTGCGCATCGTGTGCTCGGTCATGCGCAGATATTCGCGGAGCGTCACCTCCCGGTAGACGACGAGGCCCAGAAACATGGCATAGGCCAGGGCGACGGCCGCCGCCTCGGTGGGCGTGAAGATGCCGGACAGGATCCCGCCGATGAGGATGACCGGCGTCATCAGGGGCAGGAACGCGGCCTTGAAGCTGCGCCACAGCGGCCTCAATCCCACGAAGTTCCCGCGCGGATAGCCGTGGCGGCGGCCGTGGATCTCGTTCATCGCCATCAGAAGGATGGCGATCAGCACGCCCGGGACGATGCCGGCGATCAGCAGCGATCCGATGGAGGCCTCGGCCATGATGCCGAAGATGACGATGGGAATGCTCGGCGGAACGATCGGGCCGACCGTCGAGGAGGCGGCCGTGATGGCGGCCGAGTAGTCGCGCTTGTAGCCGGCGTCGGTCATGGCCCGGATCTCGACCGCGCCGAGTCCGGAGGCGTCGGCCACCGCGGCGCCCGACATGCCGGCGAAGATCATGCTGGCGACCACGTTGACCTGTCCGAGCCCGAGTCGCATATGGCCGACCAGGTCGCTGGCGAAGGCGTAGATTCGTTTGGTGATGCCGGCCGTGTTCATGAACATGCCGGTGGCCATGAACAGCGGCACCGCCAACAGGGGGAAGCTGTCGACGCCGCCGAAGAACCGCTGCACCAGAAAGGCCGGCGACACGAAGTCTCCCGCGCCGAGGAGGAACATGACCAGCGCGGTGAAGGCTATGGCGAACGCCACCGGCAGCCCGAAAATCAGGGCGCCGATCAGAATGGCCACGAATCCCAGCACCGTCAGCGACACGATGAAGCCTCCATTTACTCTTCGGTTTTTTCTTCGTCGGGGGTCTGAATGACGACTTTCAAAATGTTGACGAAGGAATAGACGATGATGAGGCCGAAGCTGATCGGCAGGATGGAATAGACGTAGGACATCTTCAGCCACAGCATGGACGTGGTCGTCTCCATGGCGCCGATCTCCACCAGATCGAGGCTCGCATGCAGCAGGATCGCGAACATGACGATCACGATGCCCTCGATGGCGACCCTGTGGAGGATCGCCAGCATCCGCGGCGCCCGCGCGAAAAGGTCCATGGCCACCAGGTGGGAACGGTCGCGGGTGGCGATGGCCGCGCCCAGAAAGGTAATGGAGACCAGGAGGTATCGCGCGATTTCCTCGGTCCATGGCGAGGAGTAGTTGAGGACGTACCGGCAGATCACCTGCCACAGGACGATCGCGCAGAGAATGTTGAAGAAGGCGGTGTTCAGGATGTCCAGCGCGCGATTTAGTTTTCGAACAACCTTGTTCATGATCGTTGGCCCGGCGGGGAGTACGGAGGAGCGGCGTGGAGGGCCGGGAGGCTAGCTCGGAATGCCTCCCGGCCGCCGGCCGCGCCCCGAGGGACTCAGTAGGCGTTGACCTCCTCGAGGGTGGTCGCCGTCCACTGTTCCTCGAACAGTTTTTTGACCGCCGGCATCGCTGCCTTGCGGAAGGAGTCGCGGTCCGGCTCGACACGGGTCATGCCGCCGTCGATCAGCTTCTGGATCAACTTCTTCTCGGCATCCTTGGCATGGGCGTCGCCGAATGCGGTGGCCTCCTTGGCCGCCTTTTCGACAATGGCCCGATCCGTGTCGCTCAACCCTTCCAGGAACGGCTCGTTCACGATCATCATCGCCATGGTGATCATATGGCCGGTCATGACGAGGTAGTCCTGGACCTCGTTCAGCCGGTAGGAAAGCAACTGCGAGGCCGGCCCCTCCGACGCCTCGGCGACGCCGGTCTGCAACGCCGTGAACAGTTCGGGCAGCGGCACCACGGTGGTTGCCGCGCCGACCGCCTTCCACGCCGTGGTGAAGGACGGCGCCTGGGGCACGCGCATCTTCACGCCGCGGATATCGTCGGCGGTCTTGATCTCCCGGTCGGCGGTCGTGTGGCGGAGCCCGCGGTAATAGATGCCCATCACGCGGAGGCGGTTCTTCTTCAGGATGTCCCGGATGCCGTCGCCGATCTTGCCGTTCCAGGCGTTCAGCCAGTGCTCCTCGCCCCGCATGACGAAGGGGCTGTCCATGAACGAGTATTCCGGGGTCAGCATGTGGATGGGCATCGAGCCCATGGTCGACGCCTGAATGGAGCCCAGCTTGACGGCCTGGATGTTCTCGCGCTCGCCGCCCATGGCGCCGCCGAGGAAGACCTTCCCCTCGATCCGGCCATCGCTGTACGTGCCCAGCAATTCGGCGAATTTCTCCGCCGTCACCGCCGACTCGTTGCCGGGCGGATAGGCGGTGGCGATCTTGATGGTGACGTCGGCGGCGAGAGCGGCGCCGGACGCTAGCGAAAGCAGGAGCGCTCCCGCGCCGGCCTGCGCGACATGGCGGAGTTTCATGGCTGCCTCCCGAAGTTGATGAACCCGATGGGGTCGCGGAAAAGATGTGTGTCGATGACGCGACGGGTCTTCGCAGGCAAACAACCTATCCCAGATAAGTTCTTTAAGCAATAACCTTGTCCGGTTTTGGCATCCCAAAACCGTGCTACTGTTTCCCCGGTTCCGTCGTCTATGATGAGAAGCGCGGTGCAGGAGCCCGCTTGAGAAAGATCGAGGAAATCCGAGGTGGCGAGGAACGCGCGGCTAAGGGAACAGGTTTGTCGGGAAATACGGGATCGTATTCTCGCCGGTGAATTCCCGGACAACCTGAAGCTTCCCACCGAATCCGCCTTGAGCGACCGGTTCGGGGTCTCCAGGTCGGTTGTCCGCGCGGCCCTGGATCAGCTCAGGAGGGAAGGGCTGGTCGAGACGCGCAGGGGATCGGGCAGTTTCGTGAATCACAAGACCAGCGATCCCTCCGACTCGATTCAAACGATCGCGGGCCTGGGCGATCTCGTCCATTGCCAGGAGACTCGGGTGTTCTTCGAAGGCGAAATGGCGTTTCTGGCGGCGGAGCGGCGGGACGACGACGATTTGAAGGCCATCAAGTCGGCGCTGGACGCCATGAAGCGGGGAGGGCATCCGTTCCTGGGCACCGCGGAATCCGACTACGAGTTCCATATCGCGGTCATGGCCGCGGCGAAGAACGATTTCGCGTTTTCCCTCTACAAGTCCATTCGGCACCAGATCATGGTCGGCCTGCGCCTGGGCCGGAGCCTTCTGCCGCTGCTGCCGGAAGCGACCATGCAGAACGTCATCGCCGAGCATACCGAGGTCTACAACGCGATCCGCGATCGGGACGCGCCCCGCGCGCGGGCGGCCATGCGGGCCCATATCGATTTTTTCCGCGGCGGCCTCAAGAAGGGCGACAGGTGGTAGCCGGGGCGTGCCCGGCGAATCCAGGATGCCTCGCAGGACCTGCAAAATGACGGCCTCGTGATCGGGACACTAGCAGCTCGCGGAAAGAGTCGAATTGATGGTTGACCTCGTGCTTCGAGACGCTTCGCTCCTCAGCATGAGGTCAGTCATGTCAATGTCTTCCCTCATCCTCTGATGTCTG
>JANQJG010000245.1 GCA_028281785.1 Rhodospirillales bacterium | reverse complement strand
TTATTCCCGTATGCACCTGATCAACCTCCGATAGCAGTCGAGCCTCCGCAACGTCCGGCCAATACGCTTTTCCGCCTGCCGGATTTGTGCGAGGTTGGCACCCGCGCCACGAAGAATGATCATTCACCGAAGGAGGATCGCCAAAATGCCAGACGGGAAGGGCGCCAGAACGGGTGGACAGTTGGTCGTCGACGCCCTCACGACGCATGGGGTCGAGCGCGCGTTCTGCGTGCCCGGCGAGAGCTATCTGGAGGTTCTCGACGCGCTCTATGACGTCCGCGACCGCATCCAGCTCGTGACCTGCCGGCACGAACATGGCGCCGCCGACATGGCCGAAGCCTATGGAAAGTTGACCGGAAAGCCCGGTATCTGTCTGGTCACCCGGGGGCCGGGGGCCTGCAACGCCAGCATCGGCGTCCACACGGCTTTCCAGGACTCGACGCCGATGATTCTCCTCGTCGGCCAGGTCGACCGCCAGCATCTCGGCTTCGAGGGCTTTCAGGAGGTGGACTTCCGGGCCATGTTCGCGCCCCTGGCCAAATGGGTGGAACAGATCGACCGCGTGGACAAGATCCCCAGCGTCATGGCCCGCGCCTTCTATACGGCCACCTCCGGCCGACCCGGGCCCGTGGTGATCGCGCTGCCGGAAGACATGCTGCGCGAGGCCTGCGACACCCAGGCGGCGGCCCCTTACTCGGCTGTCCGTCCGAGCCCAGACCCGGCGCGCCTGGAGGCGCTTCGGACCATGCTCGGTCGCGCCGAGCGCCCGCTCATGATCGTCGGCGGAAGTTGCTGGAGCGATCTCGCCCGCGATCGCATCGTTCAGTTCGCCGAAGCCAACGGGCTGCCCACGGTCGCCGCCTTCCGACGCCACGACCTGTTCGACAATCGCCACCCCTTGTTCGTCGGCGCGCTCGGGCTCGGCGGCGACCCGGCGATCGTTGCGCGGATCGAGCAGGCCGATCTGCTGCTGGCGGCCGGAACCCGTCTCGGCGAAATGATGACCCAGGGCTATACGTTGCTCGACTGGCCGCGCCCCAGCCAGACCCTCGTTCATGTCCACCCCAGCGCCGAGGAGTTCGGGCGGGTGTATCAGCCCGATCTCGCCATCCAGTCCGAGCCCGCCGCCTTCGCCGAAGCGGCCGCCGGTCTCGATCCCGTGGACGGAAGCCGCTGGCAGGACTGGGCCGCGGAGGCCCGGCGCGACTATGAAGCCAGCCGGGTTCCGCCCGATTATGGCTCGAAGCTCGACATGGGCCGGGTCATGATGGAGCTGGACGCCGCGCTTCCCGATGATGCGATCGCCACCGTCGATGCCGGCAATTTCAGCGGCTGGCCGCAGCGCTTCCTGCGCTTCGGCGGCGGGCGGCGTCTGATCGGCGCGACCAACGGCGCCATGGGATACGGCATGCCGGCGGCGGTGGCCGCGGCCATCCAGTATCCGGAACGCATGGTGGTTGCCTTTGCCGGTGACGGCGGCTTTGGCATGACCGGGCAGGAGCTGGCCACGGCCCGGCAATACGGCGTCGCGCCGCTGGCCGTGGTCATCAACAACGGCATGTATGGCAGCACCCGCATGCATCAGGAGTGCTGCCATCCCGGTCGCGAGATCGCCAACGACCTGATCAATCCCGATTTCGCCGCGATGGCCCGGGCCATGGGAGGCCACGGCGAGGTTGTGCGCGAAACCGCCGAGTTCGGCCCGGCCTTGCAACGTGCTCGGGAGTCAGGGCTTCCCGCGGTCATCGAGCTGCTCATGGATCCCGACCAGATCACGACCCGGACGACGATCACGGAGATCCGCGAAGCGGCCCGGAAGGCTTCGGCACGCGAGCCGCAAGCGGCGTGACGCGTCGGGTGGATACGTTATTGACGGGCCCGCCATGACAGGAGCCGGCTTTCGGAACCGGGACCCGTCGATCTGGGTCCTGCTCGACGACCGGGCGGGAAACCGGAGCCAATGCCTGGGCGTGGCCGAGGCGCTCGGCCACCGGTTTCAGATCCACGACCTCGAATATGTCGCCGCGGCGGCCCTGCCGAACTTTTTCCTTGGCGCGAACTACGCCGGCTTGACGGCCAGCAGCCGCATCAATCTGGTTCCGCCCTGGCCCGACCTCGTCATCGCCGCCGGCCGGCGGACCGCTCCCGTGGCCCGCAAGATCAAGGCGGACAGCGGCGGCCAGACGAAGCTCGTTCAGCTCATGTATCCCGGCTCCGCCGGCGCCGACGACTTCGACTTGATCGTCGCGCCGCGCCATGACCGGCTGGGGCCACGCCCCAATCTCGTGGAGATCATCGGCGCCCCGCACCGGGTCACGGCGGCTCGGCTTCTGGCCGAGGCCGAGGCGTGGCGGGAGCGGTTCGCCGATCTCCCGACACCACGATGGGCGCTGATCGTCGGCGGCAGCACCAAACGCCGCGCCTTTACCGAGGACATGGCGCGCGATCTCGGGCGCATGGCGTCGGAAATGGTGTCGGAAACGGGCGGCTCGCTGCTGGTCACGACAAGCCGCCGGACCGGCGACGCCGCCGACGCCCTGCTCGCCGAGATCACGGTTCCCAGTCACGTTTTCCGTTGGGGCGACACCGGCGACAACCCCTATATGGGCTATCTGGCGGTGGCCGAGGGGATCATCGTCACCGGTGATTCCGCGTCCATGGTCTCTGAGGCTTGCGCGACCACCGGCCCCGTCTATGTCTATGCGCCACGCGCGCTCACGGTGCAGAAGCATGCGCGGCTCCATGCCGAGCTCTACGACAAGGGATATGCCCGCCCCCTTGACGGCACGCACGAAACTTGGACGCATGAGCCCCTGAACGCGGCGGCCGAGGTCGCGACGGAGATCCGGACCCGCTTCGGATTGTAAACGGGAAAAGGAAATGACACCGACGGACACGGTCGAGATCAGGTCGGTCGATGGCGACAATGTCGAGCGCCTGGGGTTCTTTTGCTATAAGAGCAAGCCCAAATCCCCCGGATACCAGCGGAAGCTGAACTGGCTGCGCCGGCGCTTCGCCGAGGGCATGCGTATGCATATCCTCTACGAGAACGGGCGTTCGGTGGGTTTCGTGGAGTACATTCCCGGCGAGTATGGCTGGCGCGCCGTCGATGCCCGGGACTACCTGCTCATTCACTGCCTGTGGGTCGTCGGTCGCGGGAAGGGGAAAGGCTACGGCTCCAGACTCCTCGATCTTTGCGAGGAGGAGACCCGCCGCCAGGGCA
>JANQJG010000234.1 GCA_028281785.1 Rhodospirillales bacterium | reverse complement strand
GAGCAGGATGGGAGCGAGCGGACGACCACGGGGCATGGGCACTCTCCTGGTGAAGGGATGCCCATATTTATATCAGTTACTTATGGGACAGAACACTAGATCAGATCCCGATCCGCTCTAGCCGCTCTTGAATGAGGCCCTCACGCCGACCGCGTCAGCACGTCGAGTGAAAAAGTCCGCCGACGGATGCCTTGTCGCGGAGGGAATTGTAAAGCTTGACGGCCTCTTCCGTCTGCAGCACATGGGTCGGAACGCCCCGGCGCTTGAGCGTCAAGAGTGTCTCCTCATGGACCTGGAGGCGCTCGTAAACTCCCCTCGAAAGCACGACAACCTGCGCGCCCCTCTCGAGCAGTTCCGTCACGTCGGCGGGCTGTATCCCCGGCATGTGGGACGTGCCGGTCTCGCGCCAGTCCCATTCGCGGGCGCCGCCGGGATAGAGCTTGGCGTCCTTGAAGACGTGGCCGCCCTCGACCTCGATGCGGCCCCATGAGAAGCGGGTGATCCTGGGCGACCGCTCCGTGTCACTCATTACGATTGCGCCGTCCCTTCTTGCGGAGTCTGGACCCGAATCGACCCTATAATTGATTTAGGCGCATCGTTTAGCCGTGAAAAGGCGCGATCGCGGATCAACCCGCTATCTATACGAAGAGTTCATTGGTCTCGACCCGCCGGCGTCGCGTCTAACTGATCTGCGGTTTCAAACGCGGGCTTTATGTCATCGCTAACTCCGCAATGGCGAGAATGTCAAAGCGGTTGCTTCGAATGGAACGGCTTGAGACGCGTCTTAAGTTAGGCGACCACTACACAAACCAAAATACGTCTCAAAAATTATAATTATTCTGAATAGCAAATTATCCTGAGATTCATTTATTAATTTGTGTCAAAACTGTAACTCAATATCTTAGCCAAATCTTGATAATTTTTTCAAATGAAGATAGATATCTTTCCAACAAACTTAGTATTGCTTCTAGGTTAAAATGCGCATTGGGAGGAAACAATGGAAATAAAAAGACTGATTATAAGTATAGCTTCAGCCGTTTCGTTAACGGCCTGCGCGAGTATTGTCAGCGACAATGAATCAACGACATACATTGAGACTGAACCGGAAACAGCTCGATGTGAACTGCACGGTCAGGACTTCAAACGAGTAGTGAATACACCCGATAGCATTCATCTCCCTGCCGAGGCTGCACCCATCACTATTGCTTGCGTCGCGGACGGCTATAAAACAACGACGGAGCCGTTGGATACCAAGGTCGATGGCTGGGTATTCGGCAATATCCTTTTCGGAGGCCTGATCGGCCTTGCGATCGATTCGGCTCGGGGCGCCGGTCAGGAATATCCACCACATGTCATGGTGGCTTTGGAACCCGAGATATTTACAAGTCAAGCCGATCGCGACGCGTGGTATGACCGCCGTCGTGAAGCGCAGGAAGCACGCTGGAACAACGTCATATCGCAGGCTCAGGCGCAATGCTCAGATGACGACGACACCAGTTGTAAGAGTCGCGTTGAGAAAGCCCAGGAAGAGCGGGACGAGGAAATCGCCGAGCTAGAGGAACGTCGTTTACAGGCGCGTGTCGCGCAGGCACCGTGATCCGGCATTTCCTCCGCGAGGCTCGGGCAGCAAACGGAAACGTCATCGCCTAACTGTTAGCCAGGACGGCCGTGACCCGATGGAGAAGCGGGCGGGCGAGGATGCTTGCCCGCCCGCGCGCCGTTTTACCCACCCGGGTTCGGCGCCGGCTCGAGCCTTAATAGTTCGCCGTTCGAGCTGTCGGTCAGGAGGTAGATGTAACCATCCGGGCCCGAGCGAACGTCGCGGATCCGCTCGTCAAGATCCTCCAACAGCTTTTCCTGCGCCACCACGCGGTCGCCGTCCATCTCCAGGCGGCGGAGATGGGTCAGGACGAGCGCGCCGATGAAAAGATCGCCCCGCCATTCAGGGAACTTGTCGCCATCGTAGAAGGCCATGCCGCTGGGCGCGATCGAAGGTACCCAATAGTCGACCGGCTGTTCCATGCCCGGGGCCTCGGTTTTGTCCGAGATGATGGCGCCGCTGTAGTCGATCCCGTAGGTGATGGCCGGCCAGCCATAGTTCGCGCCGGCTTTCAGAATGTTCAGCTCGTCGCCGCCGCGCGGCCCGTGCTCATGGGCCCAGATCACGTCGGTTCCCGGCCTTAAAGCCATGCCTTGAATGTTGCGGTGGCCGTAGCTGAAGATCTCCGGTTTGGCGTCGGCCTGCCCGACGAAGGGATTGTCCTCGGGCACCCTGCCATCGTCGTGGAGGCGGACGACGGTGCCGATATGGTCGCTCACCTGCTGGGCGTTCTCCATCCGGTTCCCGCGGTCGCCAAAGCCGACATAGAGGGTGCCGTCGGGCGCGAAGACGAGGCGCGAGCCGAAATGCCGGCCGCCCGAGGTCTTCGGATCGAGCCGGAAGATCACCTCGACGTCGGTCAGCCGCTCGCCGTCGAACTTTCCGCGGGCGACCTCGGTGCCGATGCCGCCATCGCCCCGCCCCGAATAGGTGAGGTAGACGAGGCGGTTCTCGGCGAAGCCGGGATGGAGCGCGACGTCGAGCAGGCCACCCTGCCCGCGCGCGACCACATCGGGCACGCCCTCGATGGGATCTCGTCTGAGTTCGCCGTTCTCAAAGAGGCGCAGATCGCCCTCGCGCTCGGTTATCAGGATACCGCCGTCGGGAAGAAAGGCGAGGCCCCAGGGGTGGTCGAGCCCGTCCGCCAGCGGGACGACCCGGTAGTCATGCTGCTTGGACCGATGGATCTCGTCCTCGGAGGCCCAGGCCGGGCCCGCCGCTAGGAGAGCTGCGGCCGCCAGAACGGCGAAAGCCGTGCCCCCGGCGGCCTGCCGGCGGCGCGATCCACGTCGGAGGTCCGTCGGGAATGTTGCGAACGATCGACTCATTCAATCGGCTCCTGTGTTCTCGCCCGGACAATCTCTGCGAAGGCGCCGCGCGATGAAGCGCCACGGCCTTCTTCGCGTTTCCCTCCCAGGTTCGAGACGGCCCCTCACCGAACCTCGGGGATGTCGCGTACATATGCGAACGACTCGAGGCCATGACCAGGGATGAACCCGCGTTTTCTGGAGACATGCTCCGGGCAGCTGGATTGCGGCGCAACGCCTCGAGTGGAAGGGGATAGAGGCGCGATCGCGCCTTACCAGAGCGAGGACGCGCGCAACGCGGCGCGGTCGTCGAGGCGCATCAGCCCGTGGTCGGCGGCGAGCCGAAGCGCGCTCCGGAACTCCTCGCGGCCGAGGCGTCGTGCGATTTCCGCATGCTCGCCGGCGCGGTAGCACGGCCGGTACTGGGCCATGACGTTGAGATAGGTCTGCGCCGAGATTTCCTCGGCCAGGAACCGGAACACCTCGGCCGAGCCGGCAAGGTCCTCGGGCAGGACGAGATGGCGAACCAGCAGACCGCGCCGGGCGATGCCGTCCTCGTCGAGAATGAGGTTACCGACTTGACGGTGCATCTCCCGGACGGCGGCCCGATTGGTTTTCGCGTAGTTGCTTACCCTGGAGTATTTCGCGGCCGCTTCGTCATCGCCGTATTTCATGTCCGGCATGTAGATGTCGATGACGCCATCCAGCAGCGCCAGGGCTTCCGGGCTGTCATAACCGCCGGTGTTATAGACCAGCGGCAGGGTAAGCCCCTTGCCCGCGGCGATCGTCACCGCCTCGAGGATCGAGGCCACGACATGGCTCGGACTGACGAAATTGATGTTGTGGCAGCCCATCGCCTGAAGCTTGAGCATGATTTCGGCGAGATCCTCGGCCGTGACCTCGCTCCCCTCGCCTTGCCAGCTCAATTCGGAATTCTGGCAATAAACGCAGCGCAGACTGCACCAGGCAAAAAAGATGGTGCCGGAGCCGCGCCGGCCGCTCAGCGGGCTCTCCTCGCCATGATGGGGGCCGTAGGAGCTGACAACGGCCCGCTCGCCGGTATGGCAGGCGGCTCCCTTGGTCGTGCTCAGGCGGTCGACCCGGCAATATCGGGCGCAGAGATCGCAAGCTTTGAGCTTCTCGCGGGCCTCTGCGGCTCTTTCCGCCAGCTTTTTCTGGCGTGCCAGCCGCAGATAGGCCGGTTCGAACGAATGGGGCGGTTGAAATTCGCCGTTGCGACCCCTCATTATCCGATCCCGTTTGAAGTCCGGTCGTTTTGGCGAGTTTAGCAGCATTTTTGACTCAGCCCTAGACTCGGCTTGGTAACTCCTACGGCAATAGCTCGAACGTCTTTCGCGCGAGCGTCCGGCCATTGGCCATCACCTCGATGGCGTGACCGCCGGGGTAGTGCCGGCGTGTCGTGACCGGGCGGAAGGAATGCCGCTTTCGCAAGGACAGGCTTTCGCCCGCACCGAGTTCGAGGGTCTTCAGCTTGAAGACCTTGGGAGAGGTCCCGCCATTGGCCCGACGGTAGTGAACGGCATAGTCGATCACGATGTTCTGCGGTTCATCCGATGTCGACACAAGATCCAGGGTGAAGGTGAGTTCCTCGCCGATGCGGAGGCTCTCCGGCGAAAGAGAAAACCGCCGCGTCTTCAGCTGGGGGTCGAGACCAAAACCAAGGAGTTCGAGGGTCGCCGGATCGCCCTGCTTGACGAGGCTTCTGGTGGCATGGCGGATGATCCATTGGCGCTCCTTGCTTGCACCCTTTTTCCACCTTCGGCAGATGGCGACGACAGTATCGGGGTGAACCTTTGACATATCGTTGAGATGGTTGGCGACCGAACGCCGGACATAGTCCGAGGAATCGTCCTTGAGCCTCTCCAGCAGCGACAAGGTCGGTTCGGGGTCTTCCTCGAACTGTTTCAGGCGCACCCCCCAGGGCACCCGGGGACGCGTGCCTTCCGACACCAGTCGCCGGACATGCTCGTTCTCGTCCTCGGTCCAGACTTTCAGGCGGGCGAGCGTCAGCTCGGTATGATGGATCAGGAACGGCCGGATGGCGAATTCGGCCGAGAACAGATGGGTGATCCGCCGCAAGGTCTCCAAGGAGTCCTCGGGATGGTCGAGGCCGTAGAGCCCGACCCAGTCGATCATCGGCCAGGCGACGAAGCCGTTCAGCGTGTTTTCCGTCGGGGCCCGTGGTGGCCATGCCTCTCCAGCGCGACGGATAACGGCCAGCGCTTCCACGCGGTCCTCGGGTAGATACTTGCGCAGCGCGCCGGCGATGTGCAGCACGCGGTCCTTGAGCTCCATGCGGTCGAGCCCTTCGCGGCAATCGGCGTGGAAGCCGCGCGTGTCGAAATCGGGATGGGCCGCGTGGATGTTTCGGCCGATGAGCGCCACGGCCTCGGAATCCAGAAAATCTTTCCACGGTTGCGCGCACATGAGGACTCCTCCCCCCTTTCTTTCTCATCGCCCGACCGCTTGGTTCGGCGACATCAACTGCTCGTCAGGTGTGTGGCGCACCGACAAAGATCGGCCATAGCGGGCGCAAGCTCCTCCGAAAAGGGTGAGAGCGTCCGCCATCGTCTCTCTTGCGGCGGCCCCATGGCCTTGGGTTATATAGGAGATCATTTCGAAACGATGCCACGCCTGCAAGCGGGCGCCAGTTTGGGAGATTTCGACGCATGGCCATCATTGGCGCCCGCAGCATGATTCAAGCCGGCGACCGCTTCGCCCGCCGCGACAACCCGACGCTGGTATGGGTGGTCGTGGCACGCATCGATCTGCCTTGGAAACTGCCCGCGCATTTCCGGATCATTCAGGAACAGCCGCCACACCGCCAGATTCTGATCTCGGAAGCCGCGCTGCTGGACCGCAGCCTCTATGCCTATCTCGGGCGGACCCAGCAGGAGGCCGACGGGCCGTATTAGGCGGATCGGCGTTTGTCCAGCCAAGCGCGGCGTGGCGGCGTTCGTGGAGGCACTGGACGGCCCGCCGTGAAATCACGAGCGTCAACGAGGTTGATCGGGAACCACGCGACGGCCCTTCTCGTTGGCGGTCTTCTGGCGCTCATCTGGGCGACCGCCCTGGTCATGTCTTGGCGGGCGGCGGCGCTTCCGCAGGAGGCGGACGGGATCGTGCTGGCCGTGTTTTCGCCGATGGAGGCGAACGAAGGAAGGTTTGCCGCGATTCTGCGGGCCGGAGGGCGGCCTTTGCGGCAGACATGGGTTCCGTTCGCCTGGGTCGCCCATTCCGAGGAGATGGGCTTCGCCGGTCGCCTGCGGGCCGAAGGCGCGATCGCGGTCTTGGGGGAGATGCCGCTGGTGCCGACCCTCGCGGGCTGTTTCGCCTATGTGCCCGAGAACCTGCCGAAACCCTATGTCAATCCGTGAGGATACGGTTTCCTATTTGCTCTCCGCCTCGTGGACGCCGTCCCAATCCGGGCCGGGCGGCGCGGCCATGAACTCCTTGACGCGCATGGCGTACAGATCGTAGAGCCCGCCAACCTCGACGCCGTCGATGAGTTTTCGGCAGGCATCGAGCTTCTCTTGCGCCTCGTCCCAGCGCTGGCCACGATAGGCAGCAAGCATCTCACCGTGGAGACCTTTCAATGCCTGAAACGCGTTGCCATTGCGGAGCGTCTCGTCGCCCAGAAGAGTGTAGACACGCACCGCTTCCCGTTTACCCTTCACGCGGATGAGATCCAGTTCCAGGGTCGCGAATTCCGGTGCCTGGGCCACGGTGTTCTCACCCATCACCACGTCGACCAGGTAAATCTTGCTCTGCCCCTCGAGGCGGGCGGCGAGATTGACCTCGTCGCCCAGCACCGAGTAGTCGAAACGTTGCGCCGACCCCACATTGCCGACGACGACCTCGCCGGAATTCAAACCCACGCCGACACGAAGGGGCGGATAGTGCCGTCCTCCCGCCGCCGCGTCGGCCGCGAGCTGGGCATTCAAGGGCTCCATCAACTCAGTCATCGCCAGGGCCGCCCGGCAGGCGTTGCGGGCGTGGTCTGGGTCGTCGAGGGGCGCGTTCCAAAAGGCCATGACACAGTCCCCCATGTATTTGTCGACCGTGCCGCCATGCCGCATGATCACATCGGTAAGCGGCGTCAGGAGCCGGTTGATGAGATCGGTCAGGGCTTCGGCATCCAGTTGCTCGGCCATGGCCGTGAAGCCTCGCACGTCGCAGAACAGAACCGTCATGTCCCGCTTCTCGCCGCCGAGGCGAAGGCGATCCGGATCGTCGGCCAGCCGCTCGACCAGGGCGGGGGCCAGGTAGTGGCCGAAGGCTGATCGGACCTTTCGCCGGCTCTCTTCCTCCCGGGCATAGCCGACATAGGTCAACAGCATGTAGAGAACCAGCATCGACGCCACGGCGAAGCCAGCGTCGAAAAGGATGCGCTGTTCCGCGAAGAGATACCAGGAGGTTGCCAGCGCGCCGCCGGAAATCCCAAGGAATAGGATCAGGGTCCAGCGCGCGCCGACTAGCGGTACGAGCCAGATCACCAGGAGCCCTCCAGCGACGACAAGCGTCAGTTCGGCGCCGTTGATATAGTTGGGGCGGGCCAGATACGCCCTTGTCAGCGCCGCCTCGATCAGCTGGGCATGAACCTCGACTCCGGGCATGGCCTGCTCGGTCGGCGTCGAACGGATATCCAGCAGCCCGATCGCCGAGGTGCCGACAAGGGCGATGCGCCCCCTCAGGCGGCTGGGATCGACCTCGCCGGCGAGAACGTCGCGGGCGGAAATGTACTTGGTCGGATCCCGCCTCGAGAAATAGGGCCAGACCCGTCCGTGGGTATCGGTTGGAATCCTGAGGCCTTCCGGCGGGAACAGGCTTTTGGGCGCGATGCCGAGCGTGTTGACGCCTGCCTCGTTGGTCTCCACGAGGATCGCCGACCGCTGAAAACCGACGCGCAGCGCCTCGATCGTCAAAGCCGGGTAGATCCGGCCTTCGAGCTGAAACAGGGTCGGAACGCGGCGAACGATCCCGTCGGGCTCGCTGACGAGGGAGAAGATGCCGTGGCCCGCGGCAGCCTGCTCGAGCTCCGGAAGATTGCGCACGAGGGCGGTAAGCTTGGGCAGGAAGGGATGCGGTTTCGGCCCCTTGAAGGCGACCTTGGGATTCAGGGGCGTTCGCTCGGCGCTCGTCCGCGCCTCCCAATGGCCAGCCTGACCCAGCACGACCCGGCCGTTATTTATGGCCCTCGCAAAGACGGCATCGTTACTCGGAAGCTCATTCAGCCTGTGACGCGTATCGGCATCGAGGCCATCGAGGCTGTTGGCCACGAGGTCCGGGTTCATGCGGTCGACCTCGGGAAACACGATATCGAAGGTGATGGCGGCCGCCCCCAGGGCGGTGAGCCGATCCACCAGATCGGCCAGGATCGCGCGGGGCCAGGGCCACTGTCCGATTTCGGCCTGGCTCGCCTCATCGAGGTCGACGATCACGACGGGTTTGGCGTCATCCGGCGGAATCTCTCGCGGCTTGGCCTTCTGATAAAGGTCGAAGGTCTTCGCCCGGACAAGCTCGACGGGGTAGGGATTCCATACATAGAGACCGGCAAAGCCCGCCAGCAAGGCCAAACCGATCAGCCGCTCGGTTCCGATATGGCGGCCCAGGCGGGCGGTTAGCCGGCCCAGCATGGCCGCTTTCCCGCCGCCAACGGGGCTTCTTCCAATCCTGGACGACCGCCATATCCCGGCGTTTCGGCTCGCGTCATATGTCTTCGCCGCCGATGGTTAGTGTCGAGGTGCCTCTCTCTGGTATTAGAATTAACCTGGATTTACCGTCATGGATAGGCCCTGCCCGGATTGGTTTTTTTCGCCTGGAAGATCGAAAAAAGTCCTTGGTCGCGACTCACCAACGACCTTGATACGCTCTTCACTATCTGTCGACGGCAAGTAAGAAGATGTTTATTCTCCGGCGGAAGTCGTTTATTTCAGGGACTGTTCGACGACTGTTCCGGTAATGAAAGACCGTCCCGCGCGCGGCTGGCTTCGATCCTTTCTGAAACCTGTGCGGCCTGTGTTCCGCGAGGTTCTGGCGATGTCCCTGTTCGTCAACCTCCTCGCGCTGGCCGTGCCGGTGTTTGTCCTCCAGGTCTACGACCGCGTCGTTTTCCACGGCGGCCTCAGCACCCTGCAGGGCCTCGTGGTGGGCATGGCCGGCGTCCTTGTCTTCGACTTCGTGTTGCGCCAGGCGCGCGCGCGCATTCTCCAGCGGGTCGCGCTTCGGATCGATGTCGAGGTCGGCCGGGCCCTTTTCGAGAAGGTCGTCGCCCTGCCCCTCCGGATACTGGAAAGTCGGAGCGCGGCCCACTGGCAATCGCTGTTCCGCGACGTGGATGTCGTCCGCAATACGCTCTCAGGCGCCTCCGCCGTGCTGCTCGCGGACCTGCCTTTCGCGGTGCTTTTCCTCGGGCTGGTCTTCGTGATCGCTCCGGCCATTGCCTGGATCCTGTTGGTGATGCTGCCGATTTTCGTCATTGTCGCCTGGCGCTCGGGCCGGGTCATGACCGAAGCCAACCAGCGGGAACGGGAGACCTCGCTCAGCCGCGACGCGTTGATCTCGGAGATGATCGCCGGGCGGACGACGGTGAAGTCCCTCGGTCTCGAGCGGGCCATTCGCCCGGTCTGGGAGGCGCGCCACGGCGAGAACATCGAGCGCGCCATCACCCGCGGCGGAAAGGCCGATGTCTATGCCAATCTCGGCACGACACTGACGATGCTGACGACGATTGCGCTGACCACGGTCGGCGCGCTGGCCATCATGGACCAGCGCCTGACCATCGGCGGGCTCATCGCCACCAACATGCTTGCCGGCCGCCTCATCGGTCCGCTCAACCAGCTTGTGGCGCAATGGCGGAACTATGCCAGTTTCCGGCAGGCCTCGGATCGTCTGGGCGAGCTTTTCTCGCTGCCGAGCGAGCGGCCGGATTCGGCCGTCAAGCTCGAACGGCCGACAGGCGAGCTGGTGGTCGAGAATCTGACTTTTTCCTTCGCCGAGGACGCCGCGCCCGTGGTCGACAGGGTATCGCTGAAGATCGGCCCGAATGGCGTGCATGCGCTGGTCGGACGGAACGGCAGCGGCAAGACCACGCTTCTGAAGCTGCTGCAGGGTCTCTATGCGCCCAGCCATGGGCGCGTGGTTCTGGACGGCGCCGATATCGAGCAGTTCACGCGCGGGGAGTTGACGGCCTGGATCGGCTATGTGCCCCAGGAAAGCGTGCTTTTCGCGGGCACCGTTCGCGACAATATCGCCCATCGCCGGCCGGAGGCCACGGACGAGCAGGTTCTGCAGGCCGCCAAGGCGGCGGGGGTCCACCAGTTCATCATCGACCTTCCCGACGGCTATGCGACGGAGATCGGGGAGGCCGGCCAACGTCTCTCCGGCGGGCAACGCCAACGCCTCGCCATTGCCAGGGCGCTCGTTGGAGATCCCGCCGTTCTTCTGCTCGATGAACCGTCCAGCAATCTCGACCGACAGGCAGAGGTGCAGCTTCGCCGTACCTTCGAGGACCTGGGTCGGCGTTGCACCGTTATCGTCGTCACGCACAGCCCCATATTACTGACAGCGTGTCAAACCCTCATCGCCCTTGATCGCGGCCGGGTCGCTCTGGCCGGACCGGCCGAGGAGATCCTTCCCCGCCTTTTCGGGGGCGGCGCGCGGAGGGTGAAACAGGCGAGTGATCGAGCGATCGAGGGCGAGCGGCAAAAAACGAGCCCGCCAGTCCAGGCCGCCGATAAAGAAGCCGACGGAACGACGGACGGAGAGTCGCAGGCGGAACCGGACAGGGAAACCCAGGTAACTCCCCTCCCCCTGCGGCCGGAGGGCGAGCGGGCCACGTCCCTGGACGACAAGGCGCCGGGGTCGCCAAACCCGATCGAAAAGCCCCGGGGCGCGTCGGTCGCCGGTGGAGGTGACGGATGAGCAACCTCGAAGATCTCGTCCGGAAGAACCCCCTGCCGAGTTGGCGCATCGCCGCATGGCCGATCATGCTTGTCCTCGGGGCGCTTGTGGGTTGGGCGTATTTCGCCGAACTCGACGAGGTTTCGATTGCGCCCGGCGAGGTGGTTCCGCTCGGCAGCAACCGGGTGATCCAGCATTTGGAAGGCGGCATCATCAAGGCGATCCACGTCCGCGAGGGGGACGCGGTCGAGGCCGACCAGATCCTTCTGCAACTCGATCTCGCGATGGCCGGCGTCAACCGCGAGGAGTTGCAGCTTCGCCTCGACAACCAGATGCTCGTTCGGAGCCGGCTGGAGGTGGAGGCCGACGGCGGGGAAGAGATCCGCCTTCCCGAAGACATCGCGGCGCGTCGTCCGGCCCAGGCCGTGGCCGAAGAGCGGGCTTTCGCGGCCCGGAAAAGGCAGCTCGATACGAAACTGAATGTGCTCACGGGCGTGGCGACCCAGCGGGAGTTGGAGGTGGCGGAGCTGGAGGCGCGCATGCGCGCCCTGGAGCAACGCAAGCGGGACATCGATTCGCCCGCCGGTTCCCTCCGTCAGCAGGTCCGGCAAAAGGAGCTGGAGATCAAGGAGCTTGAGGCCCAGCGCGTCGCTGTCCGCAACAACCTCAGACTCGCCAGCGAGCGTTTGAGCATGTCCGAGCGGCTTCTCGTGGACGGGCTGGTGCCGAAAATGGAGCATCTTCAGCTCGAGGGCGAGGTCAGGAGCCTGGAGGGCGAGCTGGCCAGCCTGAACCAGTCGATCCCGCGCGGACGCGCCGCCGTTGCCGAGGTTCTCGGCGTGCTCGCGGAACAGGTGGATGTCATCGAGGACGAAATCGAGGCGTTGACCCCGGCGATCCCCCGGGCGCGGGCGGCGGTTGCCGAGGCCTTGGAGCGCGCCCGCGAGGAAGAGACGCGCTTTCGCCGAGAAGCGCAGGAGGAGCTGGGTCGAACGGAGCAGGCCGTTGCCCGCATCCGGGAACTGTTGTCCGAAGCGATCCGGCAGACCGTGCGTGCCGGTGTCCGCAGCCCCATCGAGGGCGTGGTGAAGAACCTTCGATACCATACCATCGGCGGGGTGGTTCAGCCGGGGGAAGCGATCATGGAAATCGTTCCCACCGGCGAGAGGCTTGTCGTCGAGGCGCGCCTCAACCCCACCGACCGGGGCTATGTCGCGCCGGGGCAGCCGACCGTGGTCAAGGTCTCGACCTACGACTATGCGCGGTATGGCGGCCTGGACGGCCGCGTGACCATGGTCGCGCCCGACAGCAGTACCGACGAGAACGGCATTCCCTTTTTCCGCGTGCTCGTGGAGACGGAAAGGACCTATCTCGGAGAGGCCGACGGCCAGCTACCCATCGTTCCGGGCATGGAGGCGACGGTCGATATTCATACCGGCAAGAAGACCGTCATCGAGTATCTGATCAAACCGGTCCTCAAGCTCCGCCACGAGGCCTTCCGCGAGCGTTAGAGCATCGGGCGTGAAGTGTGAATCGGGGGTTTCCCTTTTGTTGGGAAGCTTGCTTCCTATGTAGCCGGAGGTGCTTCATGGGAAAATCGGTTTCGAACGATCTTCGTTGTCGGATGGTTCGCGGCATAGCTGCTGGCAAGTCGCGGCGCGCGGTAGCGGCGCAGTTTGAGGTCGCGCCGTCGACGGCGGTCTGGGTTCAGGTCCGCTATGAGACGACCGGCTCGGTGGAGCCGGCCAAACAGGGGCGCCCCAAGGGCTCGGGAAAGCTCGGCCCGGTTCAAGACGCCATC
>JANQJG010000233.1 GCA_028281785.1 Rhodospirillales bacterium | reverse complement strand
GAGCAGGATGGGAGCGAGCGGACGACCACGGGGCATGGGCACTCTCCTGGTGAAGGGATGCCCATATTTATATCAGTTACTTATGGGACAGAACACTAGTGTGATGGTTCCGAAGTTCGGCACACATAATGTGCCGAACTTCGGAACCATCACACTAGAATCAACAAGTTGGTGTGCCGATTCACGCGAGATTCAATGTAACGAATCTCGCGATCGGGACACTAGCCCGGGCTTGGTAACAGCGATATCCGAATACTCACCGGCTCAGGTTTCCGCGCAGGATGAGCGCATCTGCGGCCGTCCCGTCGCTCCCGCGCCGGTAATAACGGGGACGCCGGCCGACTTCCCGGAACCCGCGGGAGAGATAAAGACGGCTGGCCGCCAGGTTATCCGCCGCGACCTCCAGGAAAAGAGTCTCGGCTCCCCGCGCAACGGCCTCCTGAAGAGCGGCGTCGAGAAGGCACCCGGCCGCGCCATGCCCTCGCGCCGACGGGATCACGCCGAGCGAGAGAATCTCGCCTTCTCCGCCGGCCACCCGGAACAAGATGAAACCGAGCGGCACTTTTTCGCTCTGAGCGATCAGGCCGAGGGTACCTGGAGTCGAGAGCATGCCGGCGACCGAGGCCGTGTCCCACGCATCGTCGAAGCACCGGGCATGGAGGGCGGCGATCACGGCGGCGTGGGTCACGCCGCATCGAACCACTTCCTGCCGGTTCTGGACACGCCGCGGCGAACGAGACGTCACCATAACCCTGTCCGCAAACTATGTCCGCAGCGGACCGCTCCCCGCGGAGACGGTCACATCGGGCGGTCGCAAATACAAGGGAGCCGGAGGCTCCGGCGTGCGGCCGGGGCGCCACCTTCGGCCGGCGATGTCGGCCACCAGGGCTGCGTCGGGAACCCCGGACGCCGCGCTGAGCCACGGTTCGAGCCCGCCCGCGGCAAGCGCGTGGGCGGCTCTGTCCGCCCCATCCCCGACAATCACCACCGATGGCCCAGCCGGAATCATGCTCGCCAGCGCATCCATCGGCACGGCACCGGCCGAGCCCAGGGGTTGAAGGCCCTCATCGAAAACCTGCGCGTAGAGGTCCGACCGCTTGGTATCGAGCGCGGCCATGACATGTGTCCCGGCCCGCTCGGCCTCGGGCACCCCCTCCGCCACCGCTTCCAGGGTCGTGACACCCAGGCAGGGCCGTCCGCTCGCGAGCGAGAGCGCGCGGGCGGCGGCGAGGCCGATTCGGATACCCGTGAAAGCGCCGGGTCCCACGGTGACCGCGAACAGCTCGACATCCGAAAAGCCCCAATCCGCGCGCGACAGGGTGTCCTGGATCATGGGAAGCAGCGCCTCGGACTGGCCCCTGCCCATGATCTCATGCCGCCGCGCCCGGATCCGCCCGTCCTCCCAGGCGGCGGCCGAGCAACCGCTGGAGGCCGAGTCAAAAGCGAGGATGCGCATTTCGGTTTCCCTGATCCAATAACGAGCGGCGGCCATACCTGCCAATCCGGCGCGCCTTCCGTTCGCGTGTTCTGTCGCTATACTGCGGCAACGCCGTCTTGGAAAGAGAACCGCTGACTTGGACCCCCATTCGGACTGCCACCTGGTCGATATCACTCCCGACAGGCACGGTGTACGCCTCGATCTGGCCTATGCCGGCGCCGAGAATTTCACCGGCAAGCCCGTTTACCGTCGCGCCGCCTGCTATCTCCATTCGGATGCCGAGCGGCGTTTGCAACGCGCCGTTGAACTGGCCGCGGGCCAGGGGTTGAGGCTCAAGATCTTTGACGGGTTTCGTCCGGCGGAAGCGCAATGGATCCTGTGGGGCCACACGCCCGATCCCGAGTTTCTCGCCGATCCCCGCATCGGATCGGACCACTCCAGGGGCGTGGCCGTCGATCTCACGCTCATCGACGAAAACGACCGGGAGCTGGACATGGGTACCGGCTTCGATGCCTTCACGCCCCTCTCCCATCACGGCGACACGGAGATATCCTCCGCGGCGCAACGCAATCGAAGCCTTCTTCTCGGACTCATGACCGCGGCCGGCTGGGATTTCTACTCGAAAGAATGGTGGCACTATCAGCTGTTCGGGAGCGGGCGCTACCCCGTCCTCGGAGACGATGTGCTTGCCGACCCGATGATGTAAGAAAACGTCTCTCCGACGGACCCTCAAATCACGGCACAGGCCTCGTCGAAGCTCAGGCGGGGTGCCCTCGGATGCAGCGCGTCGCGATCGCCGAACCCCAGATTGCATAGGAAATTCGACCGCACCCCGCCATCGGGGAAGAATTCCGCATCGATACGCTGGTTGTCGAAACCCGACATGGGGCCACAGTCCAGCCCCACGGCCCGCGCCGCAAGCATGAAATAGGCACCCTGAAGCGAACCGTTCCGGAAAGCGGTCGTCTGTATGAGGTCGTCCTTGCCCTCGAACCAGGACCGGGCGTCGGCAAAGGGAAACAGTTCGTGCAGCCGTTCATAGAACTTGAGGTCGTGGCCGATGACCGCCGTGGCCGGCGCGGCCATGGTTTGCTCGACATTCCCCTCCGCGAGGCAGGGCTTCAGACGCGATTTGGCTTCAGGAGAAATGACGAAGAGGATGCGCGCCGGGCTGCAATTGGCGCTGGTCGGCCCCAGCCGCGCCAGATCCCAGGCCGCGCGGAGCAGGTCCTCGTTCACGGGTTCCGGTCGCCATTTCTTCAACGTTCGGGCCTCGCGGAAAATCAGATCGAGGGTCGCGGCGTCGGCGGTCTGGGTCACATTGATCTCCTGTCGGAACGGGTGGACGGCTGGCCGAGTCGGGCGACCGTCACCGGCCGGCCGCGTAAAAGACATGCAAAGATGCGGGGCATTTGAGCTTGCCGGAAAAAGTGGGTAGAAACGTTTTCGGGATCAAGCGAAGAGGTGCGTGTCCAATGGCTCGCCGGTTACAGCGTTTCTCGCCCTTTTGGACCTGGCCCGATGTCGCCGCGACCGGCCAGCCCCCTAAGCGTCCGACGGGACGTCATGCGGCTCCCTGGAGACTCCCTTGTGTGCTGGGAACCCTGGCGCTTTCCCTGCTGACGGCCGTCCTCTCGGGAACACCAAGTGCCGCTCAGGATTCCGCCGTTGTCCTCATGTACCACCGGTTCGGAGATTCCCGGCACCCATCGACAAACATTCGCATCGACCAGTTCGAGGAGCACATCTCGGAGCTGCGAACCGGGGGATATACGATCGTTCCCGTTCCCGAGATCGTGTCGGCTCTGCGCAACCAAACCACGCTGCCGGACAAGGCGGTCGGCATTACGGTCGACGACGCCTATCTCTCCGTCTATCAGCAGGCTTGGCCCCGGTTTCGCGCGGCCGCCTTTCCGTTTACCGTCTTTGTCGCGACGGATGCCGTGGACAAGGCCACGGCCCGGGGATCCCAGGATTACATGAATTGGGAGCAATTGCGGGAACTGGTGGAGTCCGGCGTGACCATCGGCAGCCAGACCGCGTCCCATCTCCATATGCCCATGGCCTCGCTGACTCAAAACAAAAGCGAGATCGACGGCTCCAACGCCCGCTTCGAGGAAGAGCTTGGCTTTCGTCCGACACTGTTCGCCTACCCCTATGGCGAGGCAAGCCTTGCCGTAGCGAAGACCGTTTCACAGGCCGAATTCGTTGCCGCCTTCGGTCAGCATTCGGGCGCCATCGGCCGAGGCCAGGATCTCTTCTACCTGCCGCGTTTCGCGCTGAATGAAACCTATGGCGATCTTGATCGCCTCCGTCTCGTCGCCAATACCCTTCCCCTGCCGGTGGAGGACGTGACGCCGGAGGACCACCTGATCACGCAGAACAATCCCCCCGCGATCGGGTTCACGGTGGTTGGCGACATCGAAGGCCTCGACCGGCTCAACTGCTTCATTTCTCCTGAGAAAGCCCAGGTCGAGCGCCTCGGCGACCACCGCTTCGAGATCCGTGTGGAACGTCCCCTTGCCGCTGGAAGGACCCGCTTGAACTGCACGGCCCCAGGCAAGAACGGCCGGTGGCATTGGTACGGGCGCCAGTTCATCGTCATAGACTGACTGACGGCCCGACGTCGGTTCTGCCGGTATGCCCTGCGACAAAAAACGACTGCCCCCGGGCCATATGGCACCGAGGGCAGTTCGTGATCTCAGGAACTGACGTTTGTGGCACCGGGCGGTCAAACGTCTCCGGCCATCTGCAGCGGAACCTCGTCGGGTTCGCCGGCCAGCCGAGCATCATCGAGCTGGCGAAGGCGGTTGACCGAAATGATGCTGCGAATCGAGTTCACATAGGCCATACCGCGCTCGGAATACTTGCTCAAGGTCCGCGCCAGGGCCGAGCCGTCTATCGGCGATCCAGCCCGCCGCATATCCGCGCGAAGGGCCCGAAGCCCCGCATAGGCTTGGTTGGTGTTCAGGTTCAACGCGTACGCGCGAACCGAATCCTGAAGGCTGTCGAAGGCCTTGATCCGGTGGTTCTTGCCAGGATCCCGCTTCAGCGGCGCGATTCCCGCGTCCGATTTCGAGAAGGTCCACTGCCCGAAAATCGCGTTGCCCTCCCGCACGAAACGGGACGTCCCCCAGCCGCTTTCCTCGGCGGCCTGCGCAAGCGCCATGGACGGCGGAATGACATCGACCCGAAGCAGGAGTTCGTCGATGTCGCGCGATTTCACCCGATACTTCTCCCGGATGATCGAAAGCCACAGGCGGTCGACCGCACTGACTTGCCGCCCCATGCGCATGGCGGTGCGAAGCTGCCAAAGACGCTTGCGGTCCTTGAGGATCTCCTCATTAGCCTGAAGAACCAACGGCAGGATACTTTTGAAGAACAGCGCTTTGCGCGTCTTGATCTCGCGGATTTCCTTCATGTCCCTGGGCAAGCTGGCCAGAAACACGCGCGGGACCGGCTGGTCCTTGCGGAAGACCGACTCAAGGTCGTAGCCCAGGCGGGCAAAGGTCCTCGAGAGATGATCGGCGCTAGCGACAACCTCCGGGCCGCGCGAACGCGGATCCGATTCCATGGCGACCTGGATGACCCACTCGACGGCCGGCTGCGCCGGCTCCCGCTCCAAGGCCGCTTTGGGTATCGCCGTTTTTTGTCCGACCGGTGTCAAAAAACCGGCCACGGCAGCCCCCGCCACAGCAACGCCGAGGACCCCTAATGCACAGCGTTCAAATCGTGTCATACGTTCGCAGGCGACAATACGCCGACCGCCCTTCAACAGTCGCTATTGCTCGTCATGCCATCGTGCTTTTTGGAGACCCCCAGCGAACGCCATGGGACCCCTTCCGTGCCCACTGGAAAGTGTAAGCAGACTTTGGCCCCCACGGCGAGTCTTTTTTTGTAACAGAGCGAACCTAACAAATCCTTTAGCAGGCCGCTGAAAAACTCGTTGACGTGTCTTGCCTCGTCCTTCGAGACGGCGCGTCGCACCTCCTCGGGATGAGGCAAGATATTGAAAAGATTGACTTCATGCCGGGAAGCGAAGTGTCTCGAAGCATGAGGGCAATCTTCGATGCACCCCTTTTTCAGCAGCCCGTTAGGCCAGTTTTCGTCAGTCGACCGCCCGCACTTCCATCACTTGAGGAATATAGTAGCGGAGCATGTTTTCGATCCCATGCTTCAGCGTCGCCGTCGAACTCGGGCATCCCGCGCAGGCGCCCTGCATATGGAGGTAAACGATCCCGTTCCGGAACCCGCGGAAAACAATATCGCCGCCATCTTGGGCGACTGCCGGCCGCACACGGGTATCGATCAGCTCCTTGATCTGCAGCGCGGTCTCGTCGCTTTCGCCGTCGCCGTCGGTATCGCTGATCTGATCTTCTATGATCGGCTGGCCCGAGGTGAAATGCTCCATGATCCCGCCAAGGACCATGGGCTTCAAACCATTCCAATCGCCATCGGGCGCTTTGGTGACGGCGATGAAATCCGTCCCCAGGAATACGCCCGCGACCCCGGAGATCTCGAACAGACGCTGCGCGAGCGGGGACCGGGTCGCGGCATCGGGGCTCGTAAAGTTAGCCGTTCCGTGCTCCATGACCGCCCGCCCGGGCAAAAACTTCAGTGTCGACGGATTGGGCGTCGCTTCCGTCTGGATGAACATTCCCTACACCTCCCGTTCATCACAGCAACTTGCACAATAAATTGGCTTCGGGTTCACCGGGATCAAGCAACAGCTGTCGAATTCCCCCGTGACGGGTTTGTTTCGGATACGTTACGGTCTAACAAAACCAACGATATCCTGTACTTCCGTCAGAATGGGGGCCGCGATCTCACGGGCCCCTTCGGCGCCTTTGCGCAGGATCGCGTCGATTTCGTCGGGCGATGCCATCAGCCTCCGCATTTCGTCCTGAATCGGGGCGAGAACGGAGACCGCGAGATCGGCGAGCTCGCGTTTGAAATCGGAAAATGGACTGCCGCCATGGCGGACGCAAACCTCCTCGGCCGCAAGGTCCGCGAGAGCCGCATATATCCCCACCAGATTGCCGGCCTCGGGCCGGGCGTCGAATTCCTCGGTCGAGCTCGGCACCGGCTGCGGATCGGTCCGCGCCTTGCGGATCTTCTTGGCGATGAGATCGGCGTCGTCGGTCATGTTGATGCGCGAATAGTCCGAACTCTCGGACTTGCTCATCTTCTTGCTGCCGTCGCGTAGACTCATGACCCGGGTCGCGGCGCCCAGGATCAATGGCTCGACCAGCGGAAACATTTCGACCCCGAAATCATTGTTAAATTTCTGGGCGATATCCCGGGTCAGCTCGAGATGTTGCTTCTGGTCCTCGCCCACCGGCACATGGGTCGCCTTGTAGAGCAGAATGTCTGCGGCCATCAGATTGGGATAGGCGAACAGGCCGACGGACGCATTCTCCCGGTTTTTTCCCGCCTTTTCCTTGAACTGGGTCATCCGGTTGAGCCAGCCCATCCGGGCCACGCAGTTGAATATCCAGGCCAGTTCGGCATGCGCCGAAACCTGGCTCTGGTTGAAGATGAGGTTGCGCCGGGGATCGAGGCCGGCCGCGATCAACCCCGCCGCGACCTCGCGGATGTTGTGGGTCAGCTCCTTGGGCGACTGCCAGATCGTGATCGCGTGCAGGTCGACGACGCAGTAGAGACACTCGTACTCGCTCTGGAGGCGCACCCAATTGCGGATGGCGCCGAGATAGTTGCCGAGATGAAGGTTGCCCGTCGGCTGAATGCCCGAGAAGATGCGGTTCATGATGTGGCTCGAAGGTTCTTGTCGTTGTGTCCTGTTTCCCTCGCCCGGGAGGGCCGGCGTGTTATGACGCGCCGGCCGCGGGGGGTCAAGCCGTCCGCTTGCGCATCAGACGCCGCAGATCGGCCAGGGAGGCGGCGCCGGTCAGCGGCGCGGCCGCGCCAAACGCCGCGACGCCCATCAGAATGAGCCCGGCAAGGGCCAGGGCACGGACCAGCTCGCCCCCAGCAAGCGGGTCGTTGAGCAGCAGCAGCCCGCCCCACAGAACCACCCCCATGACCAGGCTGGCGAGCAGGATGCGCGGGACGCGCGAGCGCAAACGGTCGTCGAAGGTGAGGAGGCCGCGCCGGTTCAGCACCCACCCCAGCAGCAGGGCGTTGAGCCAGGAGGACAAAGCCAGGCCGAGCGCGATGCCGATATGGGCCAGGAACTGCATGAGGATCAGGTTCAGCGCGATATTGACGGCCATGCAAAGCGCCGCGATCTTCACCGGCGTCCGCGTGTCGCCGCGGGCGAAGAAGCCGGGCGCCAGCACCTTGATGAGCACATAGGCCGGAAGCCCGGCGGCAAAGGCCGCGAGCGTCGGCGTGGTGGCGGCGGTGTCGAGCGCCGTGAACTGGTTGCGTTCGAAAAGCACGGCCGTTACCGGCTCGGCGATGATCAGCAGGGCGATCGTCGCCGGCAAGGTCAGCAGCAGGGAGAATTCGAGCGCCCGATTCTGGCTGTCCCCGGCGGCAGCCAGATCACCCGCCGCGATCTGGCGCGAGAGAAAGGGAAGCAGCGCGGTTCCGACCGCCACCCCGATCACGCCAACAGGAAGCTGGACGACGCGGTCGCCGTAGTAGAGGTAGGAGATCGCGCCGTCCGAGACCCGCGACGCGAGATTGGTCGAGATCAGGAGATTGATCTGATAGAGGCTGCTGCCGAAGATCACGGGGAGGATTCGTCGTCCCAGCCGCCGAACGTCGGGGCTCAAGCGCGGCAGGCGGAGAGAGATCCCCATCCCGGCGCGGCGGCAGGCGATGACCAGCCAGACGAACTGGACGACGCCGGCGGCGAAAACGCCCCATGCCAGCGCATGCCCGGGCGTCTGCAGGCTGTCCGAGAAGCCGAGGAGGGCGGCGATCAGGGTCAGGTTGAGAAGAACCGGCGCGAAGGCCGCCGCCGCGAAAAAGCCGAGCGAGTTGAGCACCCCGGATTGCAGGGAGACGAGGGAGACGAAAAGCAGATAGGGAAAGGCGATGCGGGTAAGCTCGACCGCCAGCTCCATCTTTCCCGGGACCGACTCGAAGCCATGGGCGATGAGATAGATCGCCCATGGCATGCTGATTTCGAAAAGAAGGACGAAAACCAGCAGAAACACGCTCAGGACGGAGAAGGCTTCCTCGGCGAAAACGCGGGCGGCGCGCCGCCCGTCCTGCTCCAGCCGCTCCGAGAAGATCGGCACGAAGGCGGCAGCGAACGCTCCCTCGGCGAAGATGCGGCGGAACAGGTTGGGAAAGCGGAAAGCGGCGAAAAACGCATCGGCGACCGTTCCGGCCCCGAGAAAACTGGCGATCAGGATGTCTCGCAGGAAGCCGAAAACGCGGCTCATCATGGTGAAGCCGCCGATCGTGGAGATGGCGCGGAGGAGTACCATGGGGCTTCTCTAGCGGTTTTTTGAGGCGGCGAAAAGGCAGCGACGGGAACGGCCCGGGATCGGACGGTCCGACCTTCCCGCGGTTATCCGGAACCGATCGCGGCCTTCGGATGCCGTCCATCCTCGGTCACCCCCGCGGGGCAGCCCGCGATAGCCGCCAGGAGTCGGGCTTCGATCTGCTTGAGTTTGTCGTCATGCTCGACCTTCAGCCCGAAGACGTCCTTGACGTAGAAAACGTCGACGGCCCGCTCGCCATAGGTCGTGATATGCGCGCTGGAAATCTGCAAGCCGAGGCCGGTCAACGCGGACGTCACGTCGTAGAGGAAACCGACGCGGTCGCGGCCGTAGACCTCGATCACGGTGTGGTGGTTGCTGGCCAGGTTGTCGACGACCACATGGGGCGACACCGCGAACACCTGGGTTCGGCTGGGCATCGCCGACCGTCTGCGCGAAGCGAACTCCCGGGGCAGGTCGATGTTTCCGGAAACTGCCCTTTCGACCCGGGCCCAGAGTTTCTTCAATGCCGCCGGGTCGTCGAAGGCGCCGCCGCGCGAGTCTTGTATGGACAAGGTATCGAGCGCCATGCCGTTGGCCAGCGTCGTGATCTTGGCGTCGACGATGGACGCCCCGCTGAGGGCGATGCCTCCCGCGATCTGCGAAAACAGCCCGGGGTGATCGGGGGCGTAGATCGTCAGCTCGGTGACCGCCCGTTTCGTATCGACCTTGGTCTCGATGTGGAGGCGGCGGTTTTCCTGTTCGGCGGCGCGTACGAATTCCGCGTGCTGCGTAAGCGCCTCGGTGTCGAAGGCCAGCCAATAACGCTCGTAGCCGCGTCCGAAATGGGCCTCGATCTCGGCTTCGCTCCACCCTTCGAGGCGGCATTTGAGCGCCGCCTTCGCCTGCTCGACCCGGGCGCTTCGCCGCGCCGTGGCGATACCGCCGGTCATGACCTCCTCGGCCCGATAGTAGAGCTCCCGCAGAAGCGCGGCCTTCCAGGCGTTCCAGACGTCGGGACCGACTGCGCGGATGTCGGCGGCCGTGAGCAGCACCAGAAGGCGCAAACGCTCCGGCGATTGCACCCGGGCCACGAAGTCGGCCACGGTCTTGGTGTCATCGACGTCGCGGCGGAAGGCCGTGTGGCTCATGATCAGGTGGTCCCGCACCAGCCAGGCCACGGTCTCCGTTTCCCAGTCGTCGAGACCCAGTCGCGGGCAGAGGCGAAGCGCGATCTCCGCCCCCCGCTTGGAATGGTCGCCTCCACGCCCCTTGGCGATGTCATGGAGAAGAAGCGCGACATAGAGGACACGGCGCGACTTGACTTCGCCGATGATCTTCGACGCGACGGGATAGTCCTCGGTGAGCTCGCCCTTTTCGATGCGATGCAGGATGCCGATGGCCCGGATCGTATGCTCGTCGACCGTGTAGACATGGTACATGTCGTATTGCATGAGGGCGACAACCCGGCCGAACTCGGGTATGAAGCGGCCGAACACGCCGGCCTCGTTCAGCCGCTTCAAGGCCCGTTCGGGATCCCGGTCCGAGCACAGGATCTCCAGGAACAGGCGGTTCGCCTCGGGGTCCTCGCACAGCTTTCGATCGATCAGATGCAGGCTCTGAGTGGCCAGGCGGAGGGCATGGGGATGGATATCCAGTTCGAGTCGCTGGGCCTCGTGGAACAGTCGTATCAGCTTCACCGGATCGCGAAGGAACGCATCGTCATTCTCCACCGTCAGACGCTCGCCATCCATGCGAAAGCCCTCGACGCCGCGGCGCGATAGCCGTAGCGAGGGCAGGCGGAACAGGCGCCGCCTTTTGGCGTGCTCGTCCTCCCAGACGGCGCAGAGGATCCGGGTCAGGTCGCCGACATTCTTGGCGACCAGGAAATAGTGCTTCATGAACCGCTCGACGCCGAGCTGCCCGATCCTGTCCTTGTATCCCATGCGTTGGCTGATCACGCCCTGGACGCTGAAGCTCAGGCGTTCCTCGGCGCGTCCGGCCAGATAGTGAAGGTGGCAGCGCACCGTCCACAGATAATTGCGGGCGCGTCGGAACCGGCTGCCATCGGCCGGGGTCAGGACGCCGCGTTCGACGAGGTCGCCGACATGGTCCACGCCATAGAGGAATTTGGCGATCCAGAAGAGGGTCTGGAGATCGCGCAGCCCTCCCTTGCCTTCCTTGACGTTGGGTTCGAGCACGTAGCGGCTGTCGCCCATGCGCTCATGCCGCGAATCCCGTTCGGTCAGCTTTTCTTCCAGAAATGACGTGCGGCTCGGCGCCACCACGGCGCTCGCGAACCGCTTCTGAAAGCGCTGGAACAAAACCTCTTCCCCGCCGAGATGGCGGGCGTCGAGCAGGCTCGTTCGGATCGTCAGATCGGCCTTGGCGAGGCGCACGCAGTCCTCGATCGACCGGGTCGAGTGCCCGACCTTCAGATTCATGTCCCAGAGCGTATAGAGCATGTATTCGGCGACCTGTTCGCCATGCGGCGTCTGCTTGTAGGGAAGCAGGAACATCAGATCGACGTCCGAATGGGGCGCCAGCTCGCCGCGGCCATACCCGCCGGTGGCGACCAGGGCGATCTGCTCGCCGATCGTCGGATTGGCCACCGGATAGACATATCCCGTGGCGAAGTCATGGATCGCGCGGATGAGCCGATCGATCAGGTAGGTGTTGGCGGCCGTGGCATCATACCCCGACAGCTCGCCGGCCTCGAAGCGCCGCCGCACTTCCGCCCGGCCACGTTCCAGCACGTCCTTGAACAGGGCGACGACCTTCGGCCGAGTTTTCGCCGAGACCCCCGACCAACCCGCAAGCTCCTCCAGCCGGGACGAGAGTCCGGGACCGTCGAAGATGTCTTCCCAGTTCGGCATAGGCTTTCCACTTGCGGCGCGGACGCTCTCTATATAGCCGCCGATCCGCGCCGCGCACAGGCAGCGTCGCTCACTCCCGATCCGAGGTCATTCCTTTCAGCCGGTAGATGGCCTCGAGCGCCGCGCGCGGCGTCAATTCGTCCGGACGCAGTTCGGCCAACGCCTCCTCGAGCGGCGACGCGGCGGCTTGCGGCGCCGGCTGGCGGCCGGCCGCCGCGAACAGCGGCAAATCCTCGGCCAGCCGGGTCAGGGCCGAGGACTGCTCTCCCTTTTCCAGGGTCTCCAAAACTTGTTCCGCTCTCGAAACGACATCCTCGGGCAACCCCGCCAGCCGCCCCACATGGATGCCATAGGAACGGTCCGCGGCACCCGGCGCGACCTCGTGCAGAAACACGACCTCGCCCTTCCACTCCTTGACCCGCATGGTGTGGCAGGCCAGCTTCGGCAGTTTCGAGGCCAGCGCCGTAAGCTCGTGATAATGGGTTGCGAAGAGGGTGCGGCAGCGGTTCCTCTCATGCAGATGCTCGACCACCGCCCACGCGATGGACAGCCCGTCGAAGGTCGCGGTTCCGCGGCCGATCTCGTCGAGAATCACCAGCGCACGGGGCCCCGCCTGGTTCAGGATGGTGGCGGTCTCGACCATCTCCACCATGAACGTGGATCGGCCACGGGCCAGGTCGTCGGCGGCCCCGACACGGGAGAACAGGCGGTCGACAACACCGATCCGGGCGCGTTCGGCCGGCACGTAGGCGCCCATCTGGGCCAGCACCGCGATCAGGGCATTCTGGCGAAGGAACGTGCTTTTTCCCGCCATGTTCGGCCCGGTGAGAAGCCACAGCCGCGATCCCTCGGTCAGCCGGCATTCATTGGCGACAAAGCCGCCCGGCTGCTCTTCGCCCTCCGCCAGCGCCACCTCGACCACGGGATGGCGCCCACCGTTTATTTCGAAATCGAAACCTTCATCCAGGGTCGGGCGGGCATACCGTCTCTCGACCGCCAGCTCGGCCAGCCCCGCCGCCACGTCGAGTTCCGCGATCGCCGCCGCGGTCGCGGCGATGGGCTCGGCCCGTGTCTCGACCTCGCCGACGAGATCCTCGAACAGCTTGAGCTCCAAGGCCAGGGCCTGATCGGCGGCGCGGGCGATGCGCCCCTCGAGCTCGCCCAGCTCCACCGTCGTGTAGCGCATCGCGCTCGCCATGGTCTGGCGGTGGATGAACGGGCTGTCGCCGCCGCTCGGCATGCGCTCGGCCTGGCGGGCGGGCACCTCGATATAGTAGCCGAGCACGTTGTTGTGGCGGATCTTGAGGGAAGAAATACCCGTTTCGGATCCGTAACGATCTTGCAGGCCGGCAATCAGCCGTCGGCTTTGATCGCGGAGCGTCCTCAACTCGTCGAGATCCGGCGTGTAGCCCTCAGCGATGAACCTCCCGTCGCGGATGGAAAGCGGTGGGTCGGCGCTCAAGGCCCGGCGGAGCCGCTCGACGAGTGTCTCATGGGGACCCAGCGCCGCCACCGCCTCGGCAACGCCGGCAGGGATACCCGAAAGCTCGTTTCCGGACAGGTCGGACTGGATCTCGGCGGCCAGGGCCAGCCCGTCACGGACGGCGGCGAGATCGCGCGGGCCGCCGCGTCCCAAACTGAGCCGGGACAACGCCCGCTCGAGATCGGGGCAACGCCGGAGGCGCGCCCTCAGACCATCCCGCGATCGAACGCTTTCGACAAAGAACTGCACCATGTCGAGCCGGCGGTCGATGGCCGCCACCTCGGTCAGCGGCGCCGCCAATCGGGAGGCGAGCAATCGCGCCCCGGTTCCGGTCACGGTCCGATCGATGACCGAGAGAAGGCTGCCGCGGCGGCCGCCCGACAGGGTCTCCGCCAGCTCCAGGTTGCGGCGGGTCGCGGCATCGATTTCCATCACCGCGCCCTGGCCGATGCGTCTTGGCGGGTTCAGGCGCGGGATGCGCCCCTTTTGCGTCAGCTCGATATAGTCGACGAGCGCGCCCGCAGCGGCAAGCTCGGCCCGCGAGAAGGCGCCGAAGGCGTCCAGCGTCCGTACCGCGAACAGGCTTTCGAGGCGGCGGCGGCCGTTGGTGCTGTCGAAACGGCTTGGCGGCAAGGGAGTCAGCCGGTCCCGCCAGTCGCCCAGCGTTTCGAACAGCTCGGGGCGCTGGATCACGCGCTCCGACAGCACGATCTCGCCGGCTTCCAGCCGGGCCAGCGCCGCCCCGAGTTGTCCGGCCGACACGGGTTGGGCCTGGAATCCGCCGGTCGACACGTCGATCCAGGCCAGTCCAAGCTGACCCTCGGCCTCGGCGCAGGCGGCAAGGAAGTTGTGCCGGCGGGCGTCGAGCAAGCTGTCCTCGGTCAACGTGCCCGGCGTGACCACGCGCGTGACCTCGCGCCGGACCACGGCCTTGGCGCCGCGCCGCCGCGCCGCCGCCGGGTCTTCGACCTGCTCGCAGATGGCGACCTTGAAGCCGTGGCGGATCAGGCGCACCAGATAGCTCTCATAGCTGTGCACGGGCACCCCGCACATCGGGATGTCCGCGCCCAAATGGCGCCCACGCTTGGTCAGCGCGATGTCGAGCGCCGCCGCCGCGGCCTTGGCGTCCTCGAAGAACATCTCGTAGAAATCGCCCATCCGATAGAAGAGCAGGGCGTCGGGATGGGCCTGCTTGATGGCCAGATACTGCGCCATCATCGGGGTCGCCCGGTCATCGCTGGGAGCCACGGCCTCGGATTTCGAGGGGCTTCTTTTCGCAAGCGAATCGGACACGGGCGGACTGATGCTGGGGCTTCACTCAAACGATCGGTGGAATCCCGGCAACTTAGCATAGCCGATGGGCGCGGGCTATGATTCGGCGGTCCGATGGGGCAAAATGAGTGGAAAGAGCAAAAAGAGTAGGAAGACAAGAGCGCCACCCACTGGGAGGGGTGGACCGTGCAGTCGGACAGCGAAACGGACCCCTGCAAACAGGAGGTCGTCGGCGTCTTCGCCGACCGGGAGAGCTTCGAGGCCGCCATAAAGGCCCTCATGGCCGAGGGCTTCGAACGAACCGACCTCAGCGTCCTCGCCTCGCATGATTCCATCGACGCGGCGGGCGCCGTCGGCGCCCGGTGGCGGGACGCGGTCACCGCTCTCGTCGGCGAGCTCAAATACGAGGTGCCGCTGGTCGCCTCCGGGGCCGTTTTCCTTGCCGGTGGGCCCATTGTCGCGGCGTTGGCCGGGCTGGTCGGTGCCGCGGTCGGCGGCCTCGCCCTCAAGGAAGTTTTGGAGGAAGTGATCGCGACTCCCAACACGGCGGAGTTCGAGCGCGCGCTCGAGGCCGGCAGCCTGATCCTCTGGGTCCGGATTCCGCATCGCGAAAAAGAACGCACGATACGCGCAATCCTGCAGCAGCATGGCGGCGCCAATGTGCATACTTGCCGCTACACTTTCTCTGATCTTTAAAGAGTAGGAAAAACAATCATGGATGACACAACTGTTCGCGTCACCGTGCAGGAAGCCCTGCTGGTGCACTCGACGGGACGTCCTGGGAAGATAGAGATACGTCCAACCAAGCCGCTGACCACCCAGCGGGACCTGTCGCTGCTGTATTCGCCGGGGGTGGCCCATCCCTGTCTCGAAATCGCGCGCGATCCCACCACGGCCTATGACTACACGGCCAAGGGAAACCTGGTCGCGGTCATCTCCAACGGCACCGCCGTGCTTGGGCTCGGCAATCTCGGCGCCCTCGGCTCCAAGCCGGTGATGGAGGGCAAGGCCGTTCTTTTCAAGCGCTTCGCCGATGTCGATGGCATCGATCTCGAGGTGAGCACGGAGGATGTCGACGAGTTCGTGAACTGCGTGCGCTATCTCGGCGCCACCTTCGGCGGCGTCAATCTCGAAGACATCAAGGCGCCGGAATGCTTCATCATCGAGGACCAGCTGCGGGAGCTGATGGACATTCCCGTCTTCCACGACGATCAGCACGGCACCGCGATCATCTCCGCCGCCGGCCTCATCAACGCGCTCGACCTCACCGGCCGCGACATCAAGGACATGCGCATGGTCGTCAACGGCGCCGGTGCCTCGGCCGTCGCCTGCACCAACCTGTTCAAATCCCTCGGTGTTCGGCATGAGAACGTCATCATGTGCGACACCAAGGGCGTCATCTACGAAGGCCGCACCGAGGGCATGAACCAATGGAAATCGGCGCATGCCACGAAGACCAAAACCCGCACGCTTACCGAAGCGCTTGAGGGGGCCGACGTTTTCGTCGGCCTTTCTGTTAAGGGCGCGGTGACCCAGGATATGGTCAAGTCCATGGCCGACAAGCCGATCATCTTCGCCATGGCCAACCCGGATCCGGAGATCACGCCGGAGGACGCAAAGGCCGTGCGGCCCGACGCCATCATGGCCACCGGGCGGTCGGACTATCCCAACCAGGTCAACAATGTCCTCGGCTTCCCCTACATCTTCCGGGGCGCCCTTGACGTGCGCGCGAGCACCATCAACGACGAGATGAAGATCGCCGCCGCCAAGGCCCTGGCCGAGCTCGCCCGAGAGGACGTGCCCGACGAGGTCAGCGCCGCCTACAGCCGGCAGCTTCGCTACGGGCCCGACTACATCATCCCGGCCCCCTTCGATCCGCGCCTCATCGAGTATGTGCCGGCCGCGGTGGCCAGGACGGCCATGGACACGGGCGTCGCCCGCCGGCCGATCATCGACATGGAAGCCTACCGTACCGAGCTGCGCTCGCGTCTCGACCCGACGGTGGCCAGTCTTCACCTGATCTTCGAGCAGGTACGGGCGCGGCCGCGGCGCGTTGTGTTCGCCGAGGGCGAGGAGGAGAAGAGCATCCGCGCGGCGCTGGCCTTCCGCAACGCGGGCTACGGCACCCCGGTTCTCATCGGCCGCGAGGAGCGGGTCAAGGAAATGATGGAGCAGATCGGCCTCAGCTCCGACGAGGAGATCGAGACCCACAATGCCCGTTTGAGCTCCTCCAACGCGGCGTACACCGACTTCCTCTACCGGCGCATGCAGCGCAGGGGCGCGCTCTATCGGGACTGCCAGCGCATGGTCAACCGGGACCGCAACATCTTCGGCGCCTGCATGGTGGCGCTCGGCGACGCCGACGCCATGGTCACCGGGCTGACCCGCAACTATTACGGGGCGCTGTCGGACATCTGTCGCGTGCTCGACCCCAAGCCGGATGAGCATGTGATTGGCCTGACCCTGCTCCTGACCCGGAACCGGACGCTCTTTCTCACCGACACAGCGGTGAACGAGATGCCGGACGCGTCCCAGCTCGCCGACTTCGCGATTCAGGCGGCGGCGGCGGCGCGGCGCTTCGGACACGAGCCGCGGGTCGCGCTGATCTCGTTCTCGAATTTCGGTAATCCGGACATCGAGCGCTCGCATATCGTGCGGGATGCCGTCAAACTGCTCGATCAGCGCAAGGTGGACTTCGAGTATGACGGCGAGATGGGCGTCGATGTGGCCCTGAACCCGGAGCTGTTGGCCCTCTACCCGTTCTGCCGCCTGTCCGGGCCGGCCAATGTGCTGGTCATGCCGGGACTGCACTCGTCCCATGCCTCTACGCGGCTGACCAACGAACTCGGCGGCGCCACCGTCATCGGACCGATCCTGATCGGCCTCTCCAAGCCGGTACAGATCGTGCCCTGGGGCGCGACCGTCTCGGAGATGGTCAACATGGCGGCGATGGCTGCCCATGACGCGGTCGACGGCTGATCGCGGCCGTCCGTCCCGCGCCCTGGGCGCGGACCATGGCGGTGCCGGGGGAACGCCCGAGATCCGACACCGCCTCCTGTTCGAGGAGGGGCGCTGGACCGCCAGCGGCTCCTTCCTCGACGCGGACGGCAAAACCCACCCCGCGAGCGGCGAGACGGCCGTTGTCCACGGGGCGGACGGATGGATGCTGGACGGCGTCCTGAACGTCCATATCGAGCCGCCCCAGAGCTTCCGGAACACCTATCGGATCGGTCCGTTCGACAGTGCCGGCTGTGCGTCCTGGACCAGCGTCAACGCCTTCTTCGGCCCCCTCGAGGGTCATTTCGTGGTGACCGGGGAAACCATCCTCTCGGTGTTCCGCTCGGTCGATGGGCGGTGCCGGGGGGTCGAAGCCCTGCGATTGGAGGCCAACGGCAGCTACGCGGCGCGCGGGGCCTTCTTCGTCGATGGCCAGCGCCTGTCTTCATGGACCATGATCCTGGTCGCCGACATCGAGCCGAGGAAGGGGTCCGGCAACGGCAAGGGCGGCTAGAGCAAATCCCGAGCGGATTGAGTCAATCCGCGACGACGTATTTGCTTAAAATCAATATGTTAGAGCTTTTCACAT
>JANQJG010000172.1 GCA_028281785.1 Rhodospirillales bacterium | reverse complement strand
CCTCGAATATGCCCGGCATGTCCTTCGTCCTCGCTCCTAAAACTGGCGGGTTTTCGACACCAGCCAGATCGATGTGCTGAAGGTCAACAGGCCCTAGAGTATGCGATCGCTCGGGCCTCTCCTTCGACGATGCTCTGGATGAGGCCCTCATGCTGAGCATCGTCGAAGGAGAGGGCCGTAGCATCTTCATTTTTTCCTTCTACTTTTCTGGGATCAGTCGGGCCAGCGGTTGTGGAGCCACAGCCAGTGGTTCGGCCGCGCCCGGATCCAGGTTTCGATCACCTCGTTGACCCGGGCCATGTTGGCGGCCACATCGGCGTGGCGATCACCGGTGCGCTGGAGTTCGAGCGGCGGATCGATGATCAGTTTGAAGCGCGCGCCGCCAAGCCGCTCGACTCGTGCCGGCACCACCGGACAATCGAATTTGAGGGCGAGTTCGGCGAGGGCCGGCGCGGTCATTGCCGGACGCCCGAGGAACGGTGCTGAAATACCGTCATTCATCTTCTGGTCGACCAGCATGCCGACATGGCGGCCGCTACGCAGCGCTTGAAACAGCGGACGCACGCTTCTGCGCCCCTTGGGCAGGAGGTTGCCGTTGACGGCCGCGCGTCCCCGGCTGAAGAGCCAGGCGACGAGGGGATTGTTGGGCATGCGATACACCCGGTCGAGCGGCACGCCGCGCTGGGTGGCGCCGAGGGAGACGATCTCCCAGTTTCCGAAGTGGGCGGAAAAGAAGATCCCCGGCTTGCCGTCCTCGCGCAGGGCGTCCACATGTTCGGCGCCGATGACGGTGACGCGGTCGCCGCCATCGTACAGCCGGAACCGCCGAAGATGGGGATACTCGGCCGCGACCCGGCCCAGATTGTCCCACATGGCGCGCAGGATGCCGGCGATTTCCGACGCCGGCATGTCGGGGAAGATTCGCGACAGGTTGCGCTCGGCCCGTCTCGACACCGGATGCCGGGGACCCAAAGTCCGCCCGAGCCAACCACCGATGGCCGAGGCGGCGTCCAGGGGAAGAGCCGCGAACAGCCCGTAGAACGCGATGGCGACGGCCCCCTGAACAGGATAAACAATGACGCGTCGAAGCATCGCCCTGGACCGGGTCGTCATGGCGCGCGGCGTTCGTGGACGCCTTGAAGGAGCGAATCGAGCGCGGCTTCGTCCTCCCATTCGACGGTGATCGTCAAGACCTCGACGCGGGACCGCCAGTCCGACGGCAGCCGCACAGCGTCCTTGGCCGTGGTCAGGAGAAGGGCGTCGGCGGCCTTGGCTTCCAAGTCCAAGCGCTTCAGATCCTCTCCCCGAAAGGCATGGTGGTCCGGAAAGGCATGCGTCGAGGCGACGCGGCACCCGACTTCCTTCGCCGTTTCGAAAAGCTTCGAGGGTCGCCCGATCCCGGCGAAGGCGACCACCGTCCGGCCCTTGAGCCGGCCCGCGTCGGGTCGTGGCCGCAGCCGCGCGGCAAGGATGGGCAGCGGGCGCGGCGAATGCCGGCGAATCTGTCCGGCCACATCCCGCCGATCCTCGCCCAGGATCACGACGGCGTCGGCGCGGCCCAGCCCATGGGCGATCGGCTCGCGCAAGGGCCCGGCCGGGAGAAGCCGGCCGTTGCCGAGGCCGAAGGCCCCGTCGACGACAAGGAGGGAAAGATCCTTGGCGACGGACGGGTTTTGAAAGCCGTCGTCCATGATGACGATGTCGGCGCCGTCCTCCATGGCCCAGCGACAACCCAAGGCGCGGTCACGGGAAACCCAGGTGGGTGCGGATGCGGCCAGAAGCAGGGCCTCGTCGCCCACATCGTAGGCCGTGTGGTCGTCGGGATCGACGCGGATCGGGCCGGCCTCCGTACCTCGGTAGCCGCGGCTCAGAAAATGAACCCGGTGGCCTCCCGCCGAAAGCCGGCTTCCGAGATCCAGGGCGAGGGGGGTTTTCCCGGCGCCCCCGGCGACCAGATTGCCGACGCAGAACACCGGCACGGGCGACCGCCATTGCCGGACCGTCGCCGCGCGGAGGCGCGCGCCGAGGCCATAGGCCCAAGCCAGGGGCTGGATCAGCCCGGGGAGGAAGCGGGCCTTCGGGTCCGCCCAGAAGTCAGGCGCACGCAAAATGTCCCTCCGCCCGGGCGATTCGAATCAGAAAAGGTGCCAGCTCATCCATGACGGCCTCCAGGACCCCCGCCTCGGCCTCGGCGACGCGGCGTCCCGCTTCCGCGCGGCGGGCACGGTCACCGGCGTCGGAGAGGAGGAGATCAAGCGCATGGGTCAGTTCGTTCTCGTCCGCAACGCGCTGCGCACCGCCCTCCTCGATCAGACGGGACGCGATTTCGGTAAAGTTATCCATATGGGGGCCAAAAATCACGGGCCGCGACAGACGGGCGGCTTCGAGCGGGTTCTGGCCGCCTCCTGGCACCAGCGACTTGCCGATGAAGGCCACATGGCCGAGCCGGTAAAGCAGGCCGAGCTCGCCCAAGGTATCGGCCAGATAGATGTCCGTTTCCGGCGCGAGGGCTTCGCCGAGCGACCGCCGGGCGACAAGATGGCGTTCCGCGGCGAGAATCTTCGCAATCGCCGCCCCGCGCTCGGGGTGACGGGGGGCGAGGATCGTCAGCAGATCCGGGTGCCGTTCGCGCAGACGGCGGTGCACGCGGGCGCAGATTTCCTCCTCGCCGGCATGGGTACTGGCGGCGACCCATCGGGGACGCGCGCCCAGGACGCCGGTCAGCGCCGCCAGGTCCTGGTCGTCCGCCGGCAAGGGCGCCGCCGCGTATTTGAGGTTGCCGACGTATTTGGCCTGGGGAGCGCCGAGCCCGGCCAACCGCTCCGCGTCGAGCGGCGATTGCCCGAGGCAGAGCGCGAAACGCGACAGGAGTTCCCCGATCAGGTGGGGATGGCGCCGCCAGCGGGCCCAGGAGCGGTCGGACACGCGCCCGTTCAACAGCAACATGGGCGTACCCCGGCTCCCGCAATCGACGATCAGGTTGGGCCAGAACTCGGACTCCATCCAGATCGCGAGATCGGGCCGCCAATGGTCGAGGAAGCGCCGGACATAGGTCGGACGGTCGACCGGGACGAACTGATGAAAAGCCTGCTCCGGCAGCCGGTCCGCCATCAGCCGGGCGGAGGTTACGGTCCCGGTGGTCAACAGCACCGACAGGTCTCGGTTTCCGCCACAGAGACGCTCGATCACGGGCAGGACCGAGACGGACTCGCCGACGCTGGCGGCATGGATCCAGACCACCGGCCCGTCCGGCCGCGCGCGGCCCGCCTGTCCCAAGCGTTCCGTGAACCGCTCCGGATCCTCCTTGCCGCGTGCCCGCCGGCGCATCAGATAGGCGCGGACGGCGGGCCCGGCCAATGTCGTGGCGGCGCGGTAGAGCCCCAGCATCATGACCGGGCGGGCCCGGCGATGGCGGCCGGCTCGATGGGAGACTGCCCGACCAGCCGGTCGGCTTCCTCCGTCAACGCGTTGAGGGCATCCTCGACCTGCACGCGCGCGCGTTCCAGGGCCGCGTCGTCGGCGTCGCGCGCGACCGTGATCGGCTCGCCCCAGACCAGAACTCCACGCGTGAACGGCCAGGGGATGACGAAGCGATCCCAGGAAGGCAGGACCTTGCGGCGGTGGGCGCCGAAGGTCGCGGGAAGGATGGGCACGCCGGAAACCCGTGCCAGGCGGACGATGCCGTCGCTCGCCCGCATGCGTGGTCCCCGCGGCCCGTCCGGCGTAATGCAGACATAGTCCTTCGCCCGCAGCGCCTTGAGGAGGGCGCGGATGGCGTCGGTACCGCCGCGGCGGGTCGACCCGGCGATGGTGTTGAGCTCGAAATGGGCGATGGTCTCGGCGATCAGCCGGCCGTCCCGGTGCTCCGAGATCAGGACGTGGATCGGGTGCCCACGGCTCCAGGCGCAGGGCATCATCAGCAGCCGGCCATGCCAGAAGCAGCCGATGAAGGGCTTTCCCGCCTGCCAGAAAGCGCGCGGGTTTTCGCCGCGCACAACAGTCCATCGCCCGGTCAGGCGGACCAGACGGATGTACCCGGCGACGAGACGGCAGAGAAGCCTCCGCGTCCCCTCGCTTTGCAGGATGGTCTTGCCCAGCCGCACGCCGCGCCCGCCGTCCGCCTATTATGCCTTGGCCGCCCGGATCGGCGTCGGGTCGTTTTCATTGTCCGCGAACTGCATGGCGTAGAGGCGGGCGTAGGCGCCGCCGCGTCGAAGCAGCTCCGCATGGGTTCCCGATTCGATCAGGCGTCCATGGTCGACCACGTAGATGATATCGGCGCCGACCACGGTCGAAAGGCGATGGGCGATGACCAGGGTCGTGCGGCCGCGCATCAGCATATCGAGCGCCGCCTGCACCTTGCGCTCGGACTCGGTGTCCAGGGCCGAGGTCGCCTCGTCGAGCAGCAAGACCGGCGCGTTCTTGAGCATGGCGCGGGCGATGGCGAGGCGCTGCCGCTGCCCACCCGAGAGCTTGACGCCCTGCTCGCCGACGACGGTGTCATAGCCATGGGGCAGGGCGGTAATGAAGTCGTGGGCGGCGGCATTGCGGGCGGCCTCGAAGACCTCCTCCTCGCTCGCGCCGGCGCGGCCATAGGCGATGTTGGCCCGGACCGTGTCGTCGAACAGCATCACCTCCTGGCTGACCAGGGCGATGTTGGTATAGAGAGAGGCCAGGGTCGCGTCCCGGACGTCGGTGCCGTCGATGGCCACGGAGCCGCTGTCGACATCATAGAAGCGGGCGATGAGGTTGAGGATCGTGGACTTACCGGCGCCCGAGGGGCCGACCAGCGCCGCGGTCTTGCCGGCCGGGATCTCCAGGCTGACGCCGCTTAGGGTCGGCGGCCCGGCAACGTAGGAGAAGCTGACATCCTCGAGCCGAACCTGCCCGGCATAGACGGTCAATGGACGCGCATCCGGCCGTTCCTGGATCGCCGGCTCGGTGTCGAGCAGGTCGAAGAGCCTTTGTGCGGCTGCCAGCCCCTCCTGAAGGCTGATATTCAGATTGGCGAGGCGCTTCATCGGCTCATAGGCCATCAGCAGGGCAAAGACGAAGGAGAAGAAGGACCCGGCATCGGTGCGCCCGGCGATGACCTCATAGCCGCCATAGGCGATCACCGCCGCCACCGCCGCCCCGCCGAGGGTTTCCATCACCGGGTGCGAGACCGCGCGGGTGCAGGCGGCGCGGAAGGAGAGGCGGCGCACGCGCTCGACGATGCCGGCGATGCGGCCCTTTTCATAGACCTCCATGCCATAGGCTTTGACGACGCGGATTCCCTGGAAGGTCTGCTCCAACAGGGTGGATAGTTGCCCCATCTCCGCCTGCGTGTTGGCCGAGACTCGGCGCATCCGGCGGCCGAGCTTGACGATCGGATAGACGGCGAGAGGGAAAACGAAGAAGGCGATCAGCGCCAGCCGCCAGTTCTGATAGAACATGACGCTCACCAAGCCGACCAGGGTCAACAGATCCTTGCCCAGGCTGGTGAGTATGCTGGAGACGGCCCCGCGCATCAGGTTGATGTCGATGGTGAAGCGGGAGATGAGCGTGCCGGTCGGCCGGTCGTGGAAAAAGGCCAGATCCATGCGCGCCAGATGGGCGTAGAGCCGGTTCTGATTGTCAGCGATGATTCTGCAGCCGACATTGCTCATGATCGCCGACTGGGCATAGCTGGCCATGCCCTTGACCAAGAAGGTCGCGAGCACGGCGCCGCTCACCAGCCACAGGGCCGCGCGGTCCTTCGCGATGAACACGTCGTTGACCACCGGCTCCATCAGATAGGCCGACAAAGCCGTTGCCGCCGCCATGAGCGCCATGAAGGCGACGGCTTGGGCTATCCGACCGGCATAGGGGCGCACGCTTTCGCGGAGCAACCGGCGCATGAGCGCGTAGGTGGTGTGGTGCGACGCACCCGCGGCGGTTTGGTTCACGGCCCGACCTCTTTTGGACGGCGCGGACCATAGCATGCCGCCGCGGGCATCGCCAATGGTGGGAAACCCCGATGTCAGGACGATCGCCTGTCATGCCTTCACTCATCCCATCCCACTTGCCGCCCTTGTCCGGACGATGAAATCTGAACCACAGAGAACACGGAGCGCACAGAGATGGACACAGAGAAGGGAGAGTGCGCTACGCGCTCCTTCTTCGCCTCGCGCCAGCGAGGCCTCTGTGTAACCTCGGTGTTCTCTGTGCCCTCGGTGGTAAACGTCACCAGCGCCGGGCCTGATTCCCTAAGTTCCCCGCCTTGTGTCTATGCTTTGGTGCACGGTGCGGGTCAAACGCGCGGGGCGGCAAGATGAACAATAGTTAATCCGCGCGTAAGGACGCCGTAAGGTCGGAAACGCAAATCTCCCCCCGACAGTGAATCCTCATGAGTCGGAGGGAGAGACATCCATGCAGAGCACCCTTGTTTCCGTTGTCGAACGGCCCCGCAGAGCCTTGGTCGGCGTGGCCCTGGCCGGGGCCGTGGTGGCGGCGCCGGTCCTGATGTCGTCCTCGGCCCTGGCGCGGCCGGCGCCGGACGGCTTTGCCGGTCTGATCGAGGAGGTCGGCCCCGCGGTTGTTCAGATTGCGGCAAAAAAGGGCACTCCGGAGGCTGGGATGCCCGAACGCGAGCAGTTTTCGGTTCCCGAGCAGTTCCGTGACGGACCGTTCGGCGATTTTTTCGAGCGTTTCTTCGGCGAACGCATGCCCGACGGGATGCCCGGCCCGCGTCCCGACCGCGCCGCCATGGGGTCCGGCTTCATCATCGATTCCGAGGGCATTGTCGTGACCAACAACCATGTGGTCGCCGATGCCAGCCGGATCTCGGTCACCTTGAGCGACGGGCGCAGCTTCCCGGCCCAGCTTGTCGGCGCCGACGACAAGACCGACCTCGCCGTGCTCGAGATCGAGACGGATGAGCGGCTGCCAGCGGTGCGTTGGGGCGATTCCGATGGGGTTCGCGTGGGCGACTGGGTGGTCGCGGTCGGCAATCCCTTCGGCCTTGGCGGCACGGCGACGGCGGGGATCATTTCGGCCCGTGGCCGCGACATCGGGTCCGGCCCCTATGATGACTTCATTCAGATCGACGCGCCCATCAACCGTGGCAACTCCGGCGGCCCGCTGTTCGGCCTGGACGGCGGCGTCATTGGCGTGAACACCGCCATCTTCAGCCCCTCGGGCGGCAATGTGGGGATCGGTTTCGCCATTCCGTCGAACCTGGCGGAAAGCATCGTCGACGAGCTGCTTGAGACCGGCGGCATTGAGCGCGGCTGGCTCGGCGTCAGCATCCAGCTGGTGACCCCCGACATCGCCGAGAGCCTGGGCCTTGAGAAAGCCGGCGGGGCGCTGGTTGCGAATGTGACGCCGCGAAGCCCGGCGGCGAGCGCCGGTCTGCGGTCTGGCGACGTGGTTCTCGCCTTCGACGGCCGCGAGATCGAGGAACTGAGGGATCTCACCCGCGCCGTGGCCGAGGCCGAGATCGGCGCGCGCACCCCGATCACCGTCTGGCGCGGCGGCCAGGAGGAAGAGCTGACGGTCCGCATCGGCGAGATGCCGCAGCAGACGGCGCTTGCGAGGGCGACCTCGGAGGGCGTCGAACTGCCGGCGCTCGGGCTCACGGTCGCCGAGGTCGATGAGAGGAACCGGGCCCGCCTGGGGCTCGACGAGGCGGCGGAGGGCGTCGTGATCACGCGGGTCTCGCGCGATGCCGACGCGGCCGAGAAGGGGCTGCGCCGCGGCGACCTGATCACCCATGTCAATCAGCGGCCGGTCGCCTCGGCCGGAGAGCTGGCCGAGATCGTCGAGGACGCCCGGTCGGCCGAGCGTCAGGCCGTGCTTCTGCGCGTCGAGCGCGAGGGCGCTCAGCGTTTCGTCGCCATCCAGCTGTCCGAAGCTTGAGAAAGGGCGCGGCATAACAAAGCCCGCCGGTGGCGCGGTTCCCGCCTTCTGGCCGCGCCCCGCGCATTTCTCGCCCCTTGCGGCAGGAGATGCGCCTGGGCCCCGACCCCTTGCTCCCCCTGGGGGTCGGGGTCCCCTTTCCATCGTTCACCGGCGCGGACGGGTCGTGTAGGGTTGAGGCATGCGACTTCTGATCATCGAAGACGATCCGGAGACGGCCGATTATCTGCGCCGGGGGCTCGGCGAAAGCGGGCACAACGCCGACTACGCGGCGACCGGGCCGGACGGTCTGGTGATGGCCCGCGACGGCGATTACGACGCGCTGATCGTCGACCGCATGCTGCCCGGCCTGGACGGCCTGACGGTGATCCAGAGCCTGCGCGAGCAGAATGTCGGCACGCCGGTTCTGATTCTCAGCGCCCTTGGCAAGGTCGACGACCGCGTCCGGGGGCTGAAGGCGGGCGGCGATGACTATCTGGTCAAGCCGTTCGCGTTTTCGGAGCTGCTGGCCCGGCTGGAGGCGCTGGTCCGGCGGGCGAAATCCGATGGCCATGTCGCGACGGCGTTGAAGGTGGCCGACCTGGAGATGGATCTGCTGACACGAAACGTCACCCGGGGCGGCCAGCCCATCGAGCTCCAACCCCGCGAGTTCCGGCTGCTGGAATACATGATGCGCCATGCCGGGCAGGTGGTCACCCGCACCATGCTGTTGGAAGGCGTGTGGGACTATCATTTCGATCCTCAGACCAACGTCATCGACGTCCATATCAGCCGCTTGCGCGCCAAGATCGACAAGGGGTTCGATCCGCCCCTTCTGCAGACGATCCGCGGCGCCGGATACGCCCTTCGTGCCCCGTCCTGACAAGACGCCCCGACCCAAACTCACACGGACCTCCGCCTTCCGGCTGACCCTCCTCTATACGGCCGTCTTCTGCGTCTCCGTGCTCGCGCTTCTCGCCTTCATCTACTGGTCGACCGTGGCCGTGATCGAGCGCCAGACCGCCGAGACCATCGAGGCGGAGATCCGCGGGCTCGCCGAGCAATACCGGGAGCGGGGGCTCGGCCGCTTGATCGAGGTGGTGCGCGAGCGCAGCGGCGAAGGGGGAGACGACGACAACGTCTATCTGCTGACCGATCCGCTGCTCAACCCGCTGGCGGGAAATCTTTCCCGCTGGCCGCCGGATGCGACCGCCCAGGGCGAGTGGGTTCAGGTGACGGTGTTCAAATCGGCCGACGGCAAGACGGAGCCGCATATGCACCAGGCGCGGACCTTCACGCTGCGCGGCGGGTTTCGCCTTCTGGTCGGGCGGGACATGAGCGAGCGTCAGGGGTTTCGGGCGACCGTGATCGAGGCGCTGGCCTGGGCCGTCGCCGTTGCGGTCGCGCTGGGGCTGGCCGGCGGTGCCTTCGTCAGCCGCCGCATGCTCCGCCGGGTCGACGAGGTCTCGGGCACGGCGCAAAGGATCGTCGCCGGGGATCTGTCGCAGCGGGTAGGGCTGACGGGCACCGGCGACGAGTTCGACCGGCTGTCGGAGAGCCTGAACGCGATGCTCGACCAGATCGAACGCCTGATGACGGGCATGCGGCTGGCGACCGACAGCATCGCCCACGACCTCAGGGGGCCGCTCACGCGTCTCAAGGGACGCGTGGAGCTGGCCCTGCGGCGCCCCCGGGACACGGACCAGGACCGCGAGGCGCTCGCCGATGTCCTGGCGCAGACGGATGCCGCCCTGGCCGTTTTCGACAGCCTTATCAAGATCGCCATGGCGGAGTCCGGCGTGGATCAGGCCGAGCTCCAACCACTCGATCTGACCGCCCTGGCCCGGGACGCGGCCGATCTCTACAGCCCGGCGGCCGAGGACCAGGGCATGTCGCTGGAGCTCAAGGCCGGGGATGCCGCCTGGATCCGGGGCCAGCCCCAATTGTTGGCCCAGGCGCTGGCAAACCTGCTCGACAATGCCCTGCGACATTCGCCCGAGGGCGGGCGGATCGCCCTGCGGGTGACACGGGATACGGCGGAGGTCGAGGTCTCGGTCGCCGATTCGGGCCCCGGCATTCCCGAGGCGGATCGCCGGCGGGTGCTGCAACGCTTCGTACGGTTGGAAACGGCGCGTTCGGGGCCCGGCGCGGGCCTGGGCCTGAGCCTGGTCGCCGCCGTCGCCAAGCTTCACGGCGCCGAGCTGAGCCTGGGCGACAACAGCCCCGGCCTGATGGTGAGCATGCGTTTCCCGGCGGTGTCCCCGGCGGGCGACGGGGTCGACCAAACGGGGTAGCAGCGTACCGAAAAAACTCGTCAAAATGTCGAGCCGTATCCTTCGACACGCCGCCTTCGGCGGCTGCTCAGGATGAGGCAAAGTATTGAAATAATTGACCTCATGCTGAGGAGCGAAGCGTCTCGAAGTACGAGGTCAACTATGGGTTTGCGTTGTCAAGCAACCTGGTAGGTTACTCTGCGGCTTCGGCGGCTTCGGCGGCCTCGTCGTCCTCGTCGAGGATGTGGAGATTACTCAGGAACTGCCGCGCCGAAGCCTGCCAGGAGTAGGTGAGGGCATGCGCGCGGCAGCGCTCCGCCGGGATCGAGAGGGCGTCCCGCGTCGCTTTGCCGAGATCCCGGTCCAGGCATCCGGCCCCTGAATCGGCGATGACGTCGATGGGGCCGGCCACGGGATAGGCGGCCACCGGAACGCCGGAGGCCAGGGCCTCCAGCATGACGAGGCCGAAGGTGTCGGTCTTGCTGGGGAAAACGAGGGCGTCGGCGGCGGCGTAGTGGCAGGCCAGCTCCTCGCCTACCTTGGCGCCGGTGAACCGGACCTCGGGATGGCGCTCGCGAAGCTCCGACAGCTGCGGGCCGTCGCCGACGACGTATTTCGTGCCGTTGAGCTCAAGCTCCAGAAAAGCGCCGATGTTCTTTTCCACGGCGACTCGCCCGACGTAGAGAAAGACGGGGCGGGGATCGGGGAAGAACGCCTTGTCGCGGGGTTGGAACAGCTCGGTGTCGACGCCGCGCGTCCAGCGCCGAATGTTCTTGAAGCCGCGCGCCCGAAGGGCGTCCTCGACCGATTGCGTCGATACCATCATGCCGGAGGAAGGGCCGTGGAACCAGCGCTCGAAGGCGTAGCCCCAGGACATCGGCGCGCGGCACCGCGCGTGGACGTATTCTGGGAAGCGCGTGTGAAAAGCGGTGGTGAACGCGTAGCCGCGGCGCAGGCAGTGGCGGCGGGCCGCCAGGCCGAGCGGGCCTTCGGTGGAGATGTGGATGGCGCTCGGCTGAAACGCGTCGATCATCCGCGCCACCTGGCGCCGCGACCCGATCGACAGCCGGATCTCGGGATAGGTGGGA
>JANQJG010000137.1 GCA_028281785.1 Rhodospirillales bacterium | reverse complement strand
CCATACACGCTTCCGTCTACAACCACTTCAACATTCAGCGGCATCTTATTTCTAGGAAGACAATGCGACAGTTTCCACAGGATGCGTTCGGCGCGTGGGTGAAGTCTTAGGATTTCTGGGAATTGGTATGGAGGTGCATCCTTTGAGGTGCTGAATCTCAACCGGGCGGTTTGGCGCCGTCCGAGCAAGGAGGCACCTCCATGTCGAAGAGAGTACCAGGATCGCATCGCACCCGTGAGGCCCTGCGAGAGCTGATGGAAGGTCGTTATTCGGAGTCGTTTGGGCGCACGGAGCTGGTTCACCTGGCGACCCGGCTGATCATCGAGGAGGGTCTGGAGGCAGAGGTGCGTGATGCCTTGGATCGCGGCTATTATGAGCGCGGTGGCGAGGCGAATGGGGGCTATCGCAATGGGCTGCGCCGGGGACGCCTGAAGACGGCCTGGGGCTTCACCACCGAAGGCAGGAAGGTGCTGCCGTCGCTGATGGCTGGCTCCAAGGAGGATGCCGAGACGGTCTCCGCCTTCTTCCAGGACATGAGGAGCCGCGGTCTGGGCGATCCCTTATTGGTCGCCTCGGACGGGGCGCCGGGGGTGATCAAGGCGATCGCGCTCGACCCGCCAGCGCTGCCTCGCCCATCGCATGCGCAACCTGGCCGCCAAGGTCCCCGAAGACCTCTGGCCCGACTTCAAGGCCCGTGCCCGGGCCGCCTATCAGGCCCCGAGCCGGGCCATCGCTCGCGACTTGGCCGACGGCCTCGTGGCCGACTACGAGAAGGAGCTGCCGGTCACCCATCGTCGCGCGACCCGCACGACCAATCTCCTCGAACGTTTGTTCCTCGAGGAACGCCGAAGGCTCAAGATCATCCCCAACGCCTTTGGTGAGAAGGCCGTCCTCAAGCTCATGTTCGCCACCATGACCCGCGCCGCCGAGCGATGGAGGGCCGTCAAGATCACCGACTTCGAGCGTCGACAAATGGCCGCCATCAGGGCCGAGCTCGACCAGGCCTACGAGGCCCAGAACGGCCTCGACAAGCCCGCCTCAAAGGCCAAACCTCAGACCAATTATCCAGCAAGTCTCGGACTTGACCGGTCGAAAACGCTTCTAAGCGGATCCAGAAGGACGTTTTTGGGGCACGCAGACGGATCCCTCCAGTCGAGTGGTCCATCTCTCTCCTTCGCCAAAGCTTGATGTACCCCCGAGATCACCGCAGAGGCTGATATCCGCGCCTTCAGAATGTGATGGCGCTGCGACTCGTTTTCGCGGCAAGACACGCTGGTGGCGCTTAGCGAAAGGGGAGGGCGGCCGTGCTTTGTCGGATGGAGGACGAGGCAACACCGTATCGACCAAATGCCACGAGGGGGCGGCCTCAAGCCTTCACAGAATTCCTGGCGCATCAAAGAGCAGGTTAAGGTGGTTGCGTGCCCCGAATTTGAACCTCCGGACTTCTAAGTATGGCGTGAAGCAGCAAGAGATTTGCCTGCCGAACAAGCGGATGTGGGGAAGAGAAGCGCTGCCGCCATCACTTAGACGTCAAGTTCACCGGCGCGCATACAACTCCCGATGTTGGTCTTGTTTCAGGGATTCGTTGCTTTTTTGCCATGTCCTATGTGGTGCTTCTCTGCGGAGAAGCCACAGCATATGCGAAAGAAGCCTGAAACGCTCGGGGGTCACCTTCGCAAGCGACGCCACGACCTGGGATTTCTGCAGAAAGAGGCTGCAGCCCGGCTCGGGGTCAACCAGTGGACCCTCATCGGCTGGAAGAGGGATCGCACCGAGCCTTCGGTGCGACTGCTTCCGAAGATCCTCGCCTTCCTCGGCTACGATCTGCAACCGACACCGGAGACGCTTAAGCAGCGAATCGCAGCCAAGCGCCGGTCGCTTGGGCTCTCGCAGCGGGAGTTGGCGGATATACTTAACGTGAATGAAACGACCTTGTGGTTCCGGGAGCGTGATCGAAGGCGCCCCAAGGTGAAAAGGCGTCTGCGAATTGAGCGTTTCCTTGGCCCAGGTGAATGGTTAGCGCAGCGCGGCCGTTCCAAGAGCAGCTAGTGGTGCGGTGGCGAGCCCCGAAACGAAGGTCTCCGTATTAAACGAACTGAGCCACTCCCTATCGTGGTCGTGATCATCGTGCTTCGGATCGGTGAGTGCCCGGAGCGTCTCCGCGGAAGTATGTGGTCCTCCGCAGTCCTTCCGTGGCCATGAATCCCACACTCGAAGTTCGTAGTTAGCAATCAATCGTGGAGACTCAGAACGCAAGCAGCTTCGGCAGCATGTGGTCATGGTCACATTTTTGGGGTGCCTCCGCCTGAGAGGCAAGCTGTGGCTGAGTAGAGGGATTGCTTCCGAGGATCTCGCTCCGGGCCTCTGATGCTCTCCCGCGATAAACACACTCAACCGCCCACTGGATGTTAGCTGTTCACTTGCGGCAATTGTTGACGGCCCAGCGCATTCGCACGGTCGACCACCCGCATCACTTTCGCAAGATCGTCCGGGCCCGCCACCGGGGGCCGCCCCTCGGCTAGCGCCTCCAGGGTTCTTTCCACGTAGGTGGCGTAGTACCGGCCGGTGTCCGTGTTTAAGGAAAACCTGTCCTGCTCGCCGTTGCGCGAAAGGATCATCGTATTGTCGGAAATGTGTGCGAACCAGTCTTGGCCCACGACGCTGTAGGACTGGAACCGTCGCTTGTCGTCCGGGAACACATAGCCAACCTCTATGGCACAGCTCCCGCCCGACTCGTTGCCGAGCAGCACCACGGCATGATCCTCGATGGGCAGACCATGGACCGAGTTGCTGTAGCGACACCCTGCCAGCTTGGGTTCCTGTCCCGTTAAACGGATAAACAGATCGATGAAATGCACGGAAAGATTGATGAAGCAACCGCCACCGGCGCGAGCTGGGTCCAGTATCCAAGGCGACATCTCAGAATACCTCTGGGGCGATCCCGCAAGATCGATGAAAGTCATGTGCTCAGGAGGCCCGATGCGGCCCTCCGCCCTCAGCGTCTCGAGCATTTCGCACAGGGGGCTCACGCGAAAAACGAACGGGATCGAGACGAATGCCCTTCGCTCCGTGGCAATACGGAGGACTTCCCCCACGTCGGCCGCAGATACCCCCAGTGGCTTCTCGATGGAAAAAGGGATCCCGGAGGCGATAAGAGATTCTGCAATCAAGGGCATCTCAAAGTGCTCACCGAACGCAAATGCGAAATCCACATGCTCCGCCTCCAGCAGGAGCCGATAGTCCGAGTAGGCCCGGCATCCGAGGGTTTCCGCCCAATGACGTGCAATCCTTTCATTCTTGTCGGAGACGGCCACGATCCGACCAGATTGCCGTTTCAGGCCTTCTGCGATCAGCCCCGTATGCACATGGCCGACTTCGATCATCGCGATGTTTTGGGGACGGACAGACATTGCAACCTCCTATAAGCCGAGGACTCCAAGAACCGCAGCTCCAGCCCCAGTCCTACCTTCACCGGAGGATAGCCCCTCCCGCCGCTCCGCGGGTCATTCGGCGAGAAGCTTGGCTCACCGGCAGATCCTTGTCGGCGTCCGAGTGGATGAGGGGCCGGCCGTCCCGTGCCGCAAAGCCGCAACCCAACCCCACGTGGGCTCCGCGTACTCGTTTCCAACCGGATCGCTCAAATTGCCCGAGGCGGACCCACGGATTCGCGAACCACCAGTTCCGCCTCCAACTCGATGAAATCCGGCAAGGGGCGGCCTTCGAGCTTGCTGATCAAGTACTCGGCCGTCAGAACACCGAGGCGATCGGTTGGCACCCGCATCGTCGTCAACGGCGGGGATAGATGCATGGCGATGTCGAGGTCGTCGAATCCCACAACCGAGACGTCTTCAGGAACTTTTATCCCCATTTCGGCACATTGGATTATAGCCCCGGCCGCAAGGTAGTCGTTGGCGCAGATGACGGCCGTCGGAGCCGGAGAGACCGCCATGATCTCCCGCAACCCGATGCGTCCTTCCGTGATACTCCACTCCTTAACTATGAGATGCCCTTCGGCAAAGCGGATGCCCTTGGAAAGCAGCGTATCCTTGGCTCCCTTGAGGCGTGCTTCGGCCCGATCGTTGTTGATCGGATTCTGTGCGATCATGGCAATCTGTCGGTGTCCTTGCTCTATGACGAACTCGGTGAGACGAACAAAGGCGCGGTAATTGTCGATGCCAACGCTGGGATGGGAGCTTTGGCTGCGAAGCCCGTAGGTGATTGTGTAGGGGATTCGCTGAGTCTCCAGCAACCTCCACAGACTTGGTGGCGAGTTCTCTCCGACCAGGATCAAGCCATCGATCCCGCGTTCGACCATCTTCCGGGTCTGCTTCAGGGCACGCTCGGGGTCATACTCTGAGCAGCCGATCAGGAGAATATAGCCCTCCGCACTGAGTCGGTTTTGAACAGCGTGTATCGTGGCCGCGAAATTGGCATTTGCCAAAGTCGGGATAATGGCCCCGATAGTACGAGTGCACAGCGAAGCCAATGCGCGCGCCGCCCCGTGCGGCACCCAACCTAGTTCGTCAACCGCTCGGTGGACGGCTTCGCGTGTCTTTGCAGAGACCTTGTGGGGCTGGTTCAGTGTTCGCGAGACCGTCCCGGTCGAAACCCCTGCCAGCCGTGCGACGTCGGCAAGCTTGACCGCCACCTTGCTTCCTTGCCGGACTCGCTTTCGCCGCCTGCCGTCTCCTACCTCATCGAGCATCTTTCTCCATGTCCATCTTCGTGATCCTTCGCGGCACAACCAAGCGGCTCGCGTGGCAACGGATCCGGAGATCCGAATCCCCAAATAGCCAACTCAAGACAAGCTCTCCACAGTTTCATGCTCCAGGAACCCTCGACTGCAACCTTGGGCACTCGCACAGCGGATTAAATGAAAGCGCTTTAATTCGTTGACATGGTAGTTCAGCGGTGGCCATAATGAAAGCGCTTTAATAAGCGATCGGCAAAGGGACGCATTCAAAGCGGAAGGGGGATCCTAGAGCATTATGTCATGAGGTATGCGCACCTGCGCCGGAGCGATTTTGCGTTCCGGGCAGGAGACGGGCGCGGCGCGTATCGGGGACTACGGACAAGTCCGCCGATGAGCCCGGGGCACAACGCAGGTGGGTAGACCTAAAGACATGATGCTCTAGTGGTGCAGGAGGGCACCACTCACCTACTACGCGTCTGTATTCGGGGCTTTGACGAAACGACGTCGTTGGCGGCGACGCGTTCTTCGTGGAGCGGGTTGGCTGAAGTTCGGAGAACCAAGGATGGAAACAGCTGGAAACTCGATTCCGTTCGGGTACACCCCGGTCTGGGCGGAAAAGGACAAGTATCAAGTCAAGTCCTCCGCGAATCTGGAACAGCGGCCGATCCGCATGGGCCTCATTGGCCTCGGAGGTGTGGCACTTGGGAAGCACGTTCCCGCGATCCACCGTCTGCGGGAAACGGGCATCGCGGTAGAAATCGTGGCAGGAGCCGAGATCGATGACGGGATTCGTGAAAAATGCGAAAGGCTGCACGGTCTTTCCTGTTACCGCGATTTCCGAGAAATGCTCGCGACTGAAGAACTCGACGCCGTCGAGGTGCTGACGGATCCCGGGGAGAGTCGCCTGCAAGCTTTGACGGAGGTGGTTGACCGCGGACTCCACGTTTTAGTGGAGAAGCCTTTCCTATTTCTCGGTGTGGAACGACTCGACGAAAGCATTGCGCGAGCCCGTGAAATCGTCAGCCGAGCCCACGATAAAGGTCTCGTGGTGATCACGGGTTTCGTCAAGCATTTCTCGCCGCCCTATATGGTTGCCAAGCAGCTCATTGAGGCCGGCGCAATTGGTGAGCTTTCCCTGGTTGCCATAAAGATGTGCCAAGGATGGTCACGGCACATCCTTTTGGAAGGCCAGGCCTGCCACGTGCTTCATATCGCCCTGTGGCTCGCGGGTCCGATCGCCGGGGTGCACGCCTTTGGAATCAACCGTTTTGCCGAGCCTAGCTACCCCTATGACAACATCGTCGTGAACGTGGAATTCGATTCTGGAGCCATCGGCACGTTCTACTTCAACTCTTCCGCTCCATCTCTCAAGCCCTGGGAACGCATCGAGGTCTTTGGTGAGAGGAAGTGGCTCGCGATAGAGGACGGTTTTTCCGTCTCGCTTCATGACACTGAGGAAGGGCCCTCGAAGGTTTGGGCTCCCGTCATGCCGCATACCCTTTTCTTTGATGAGGAATTCGGCGGGTTCGCGGGAGAAATCAGCGCTCTCGTGGAGGCGGTTCGTGAAGGAAAGCAACCACCGGTCACCGGCAAGGACGGTGTGGACGCTTTGATCCTCGCAAGCATGGTCCATTCCTCTATCCGGGAAAGGCGTTACGTATCCTGGGCCGAAGTAGTCGAAAGCGCTGACAAGTGGGCGAAGGAAAGGGTGTGATGGCACGTATCAAGACGAGTGCATGCAGCGCCAACTATGGGCGGGCGGATCTGTTCGAGGTTGTCGATCGGCTCGCGGAACATGGATTCGATGGTGTCGAGATCACCGTTATGTACCACGCCGTACCCGACTCCACATCGGTTCAGCGCCGGGAGGAGATCAAGCGCTATGTCCGGGGTAAGGGTCTTGAGATTAGCGCCCTTCATTTCATTTTCCCGGGCGGAATGAAAATGACCGCCGACGACCATGGAGAGCGAACAAGGATCGCGGATCACATGGTTTCTGTCCTGGAGCTCGCGGCCGATCTCGAGGCTCCCGTTGTCGTCGTCGGGGGCGGCGGAGTTCGTTCTTTGCCCGAGGATGTGGACCGTGAAGAGGCGCTGGCGCGTGTCCTCGGCATCTATGAGGACACGATGCGCCGTGGAGAGAAGCTGGGGGTCGTCGCCGGCTTCGAGGCCCTCAACCGATACGAGACGAACCTTGGTTTTACGCTCGAAGAGTGCTGCGCCTATGTGGACCGGATTGGTTCGCCGGCGCTCAAGGTGGTCGGGGATACCTTTCACATGAACATCGAGGAAGCCTCGCTGCCGGCGGCAGTCGAAAAGGCCGGGCCGAAACTCGCCCATCTTCACCTGCCCGACAGCCACCGCTTGGCGCCCGGCGGAGGACATATCGACTTTCCGCCCATCTTCGAGGCCCTGCGCAAGATCGGCTACTCGGGATATGTGTCCTTCGAGTTTTTTTCGATCTCGCCACAGCTTTGGTACCTGCCAACCTTCGAGGCCTGTGACTCGGAGGTCGCGAAAGGTCTCGATCACCTTCGGAAGTCGGGGCTGGTCTGATGCCGGAGGAGGCGTGTCCTTGGCCGTTGTAACCGTTCCAACCAACGGCCTGCCTCGGCAGACAGCAGACAAACAGGGAGGCTATCCATGCACCAGGTGTTGATCATTGTCGGAGACGCAACGGAAACGGTCGACACGCTATATCCCTATATCCGCGTGCAGGAAGAGGGATTTAGACCCGTCGTCGCCGGCCCCGAGAAGCGTCGCTATCACATGGTGATGCACGAATTGCAGTCGGGATGGGACATTACCCGCGAGTGGGAAGGCTACAAGATCGACGCGGACATCGCGTTCAAGGACGTCAACCCGGAGGACTACATCGGGATCTTCCTCAGCGGGGGACGTGCTCCCGAATATATCCGCGACGATCCCGAGCTCATACGCATAACACGCGACTTTTTCGAACAACACAAGCCTATCGCAAGCGTCTGTCACGGCGTCGAGATTCCGGCGCGTGCAGGTTGCGTCAAGGGACGCCGCATGAGCTGCGTGCCGAAATGTCGCTTTGACCTCGAAGTGTGCGGAGGGGTCTACGTTGATGAGCCGTTCTGCATCGATGATAACCTCGTGAGCGGCCAAACCTGGCATTTCCATGGCTTGTACATGAAGGAGTGGATCCGGCTTCTGCACGAGGAGGCTGATGCTCAAGCACGCCGGGGCGCCGCGTGATTTTCTAGGAAATGTCAACAAGTCACAGGGAGAAGAGCAATGATCTTTGACGTCATCACTTCCGCCAAAACGATCGGTTCAATTGCAGCCAGCTCTGCGCTAGCGGTTTTTCTTGCCACATCGGTCTTTTCCGACTCTGCCTTGGCTCAAGACTTCAAGCTGATAGCAGGCACGCAAGTGGCCGTAGACACGCCTTACGACAAAGGAATCAACAAGCTCAAGGAGCTCGTCGAGCAGCGCTCGAACGGCCGGATAGTCGTGGAGAACTATCCAGCCTCTCAGCTCGGCAATGAGCCGGAGCTGTTCCAGGGAATGATGGAAGGGACGGTCGACATCGCCGTCGTTTCGCCCGGCCAAATCGCCGAATGGGTTCCACAGATTGCGCTTCTCGAGATGCCTTTCGTGATCACGAACATGGCTCAGCGTGACCGGGTCGTCGAAGGCCCCCCGATGGAAAAGCTATCGGCCATCATGGGGGAAAAGACCGATGTGGAGATTATCGGCGTATTCGGAGGCGGTGTCCGCAACATGTTCTTCCGCGAACCCGCGAAGAGTCTCGGGGACATAAAGGGTCGTCGCTTCCGTGTGCAACCGAGCCCCCAGTTGACCGACGCTTACAAGGCTCTTGGTCTAGAGCCGGTTGTCACATCTTATCCAGAGCTGTTCAACGCCTTGCAACAGGGTGTCGCCGAGGGGGCCGAGATGGAGGCCATTTACGTCGAAAAGGCGGGATTCCCTCAGGCTGCCCCCAATTTTCTCATGACAGGCCATGTGATCACGATCCGTCCTCTCTGCATGAGCGGGAAAACGCTCGATAAGCTTCCGGCGGATCTGCAGAAGGTCGTGCGTGACGCGGCCATCGAAGCGGCTCGCTACGAGCGCGCGATTGAAGCGTCCGAAGACGAGGCGTCGCTAGATCGAATGGCGAAAATGAAGGGCGTCACCTTCACGGAAATTGACGTGCAGCCCATGATCGAGGCCGTGCGACCTGTTTGGAACAAATACGCGAAAGAATGGGGCCTAACGGGTCTCGTGGAGCAGATTGACTCCATGCGATGAATTCCGGCGGCACGGTTCACGGATAGCACGGATTCCCGATGCGTCGCGTTTTGGATGTTTGGGAGAGCATACTGGTCACCCTCATGACCGGTATGCTCGCCGTATTCACGATCGTCGTGGCCTATCAGGTTTTCTCCCGCTACGTCGAGTTTGTGCCGCGCTTCTTCTGGACCGAGGAAATCTCTCGGTTCTCCTTCATATGGATGCTTTTCCTTGGTGCCGCTGTCGCGGTCCGGCGCAAAACCCATTTCGTGATCGATATCCTGCCGCGGGCCCTCCATGAACGACACGGCCGACACATCGACGTTTTCGTTTTCCTGGTTGTTTTGGTTGTCGCGATCTCGATGGTGGTCGGCGGATACTATTTCGTGCAGATGGGGATGAAGCGCATCTCGACGGCGGCCGGCATCCATTTGGCTTGGATCTATCTCGCTATCCCGGTCTCGGGGATCTCCATGGTGGTCTTCGCGTTCGAACGGCTCTTGGCATCCTATCGAGGTCAGCAACCCCGAGACGTCCCTTGATCTTATTCCTCGGGCCGACGTCGCTTCTGCAGCGGCATATCTCCTGTGGAGAAACATAGACATGAGTGCACTAAATGTTGGAAGCCATGAGGGACGCGTCGCCCTCGTCGTCGGGGCAGGTTCCCAAGGGGGTATCGGTCTCGCTTGCGCCGACACCCTGGCAATGCTCGGGGCGAGGGTCGCGATCGCAGACCTTCCGAACACCCCTGTTCGCAACCTTGTCGAAAAACTTCCCAACAATGGTCGCCATTCGGGCCATCATGTCGATGTCACAGACGCAGAATCGGTCATCCATCTCATCGAACAGGTGATCGAGCAACATCAACGTATCGACTCGCTTGTCACTGCGGCCGGCATCCTCGTCATGGAGAACTTCCTGGACGTGACCCTTGACGGATGGGAAAGCAGTTTTGCCGTGAACGCGCGTGGCACACTTCTTGTCTGCCAGGCCGCGGCCCGGCAGATGATCCGTCAAGGCGCAGGCGGTCGGATCGTCGCTATATCTTCCAATGCGGGTCGCGTTCCCCGACTTGCAACCGTTTCCTACGGCGCTTCGAAAGCCGCGGTCATTCAGCTCGTTCATTGCATGGCCCTGGAGCTGGCCCCGTATGGGATCACCGCGAACGCGCTGTGTCCGGGATCAACAGCGACTTCCATGATGGTCGACGTGCAGGCGCGTGGCGATCCCGAGCGCTTGGAAGGTGTTATCCGTGGAAGCCTTGAGCAATGGAGGACGGGCATTCCCCTGGGGCATCTGGCCGAGCCGGCCGACCAAGCCGCCGTGGCGGCCTTCCTTGTGAGCGAGGGGGCTCGTCACATCACGGGACAAACCCTTTGTGTAGACGGTGGACAAACCTTCTTCTGAGTCTTGCATGAAGTTCGCTCGGTCAAGGATGTTGCGCAGTGGTATTTGAAGGCATCCTCCTTTTAGGGGTTTTCGCGGTTCTCTTGATCCTGAGAGTACCGGTAGCTTTTGCTCTTCTGTTTGCCAGCATTGTGCTCTTCTTCACCGACGAGCGCCTGGTCGCATGGACGATTAACCAAAGGCTGTTTTTCGGTGTCGATTCCTTCGTTCTTCTGGCCGTGCCGCTTTTTATCTTGACTGCGAATATCATGAACGAAGCCGGGGTCACGGCCCGGCTCATCGACTTCACGCACGCGATCATCGGTTGGGTACGCGGCGGGCTCGGGATGATAAACGTTGGCGTGAGCATGATTTTCGCAGGCGTTTCCGGCTCATCCACCGCCGACACGGCCGCCGTCGGGGGGGTCCTCATTCCTCAGATGGTTCAACGCGGCTACGATCGGGGATTCACGACTGCCGTAACGGCGGCCAGTTCTGTCATCGGAACAATCATTCCGCCGAGCATTCAGATGATCATTTGGGGGTCACTGACCAATACCTCGATCGCCGCGATGTTCCTCGGTGGGATCATCCCCGGGATAATCATTGGCTTCGGTCAATTGGGAATCGTCTACACGGTCGCTCGTCGGGAAAACTATCCGAAAGAGGAAATGATTTCGCCAATGCAAGCTGCCCGTGCCACGGTCGGCTCGCTTCCCGCGCTCGGCGTTCCCGTTGTCGTCATCGGCGGTATCGTCCTCGGTATCGTGACGGCAACCGAGGCCGCAGTCCTTTCCGTTCTTTACTCGCTAATCCTTGGGCTGTTCGTGTATCGCACGATCCGCATCCGTGACCTTCCACGGATCTTTCGCAACACGGCCGAGCTTGCCTGTCTTCCACTCTTTGCTTTGGCCGCGGCGTCCGTATTTGGCTATTTGCTGTCATATTTCCGCCTGCCCATGATGCTTGTAGGCATCATGGGGGACCTCCCCCCGATCCTCGTTTTGCCGTTCATTACCCTTTGCTGGCTCATCATAGGAACCTTCCTCGATGCCCTGCCCGCAATGGTGTTGATGATTCCGTTTTTTGCCCCACTCGTTGAAAGCGTTGGGATCGACCCAGTCCACTACGGGGTGGTTTCGGTGATGGCACTCGCTTTGGGGTTGGTCACGCCGCCCTATGGTTTGTGTCTGCTTCTTGCGTCCATGATTGCCAAAATTCCCGTCCTCGCGGGAATTAGAGCCTTGATGCCTTTCTTCTTCGGTATTCTGGCCGTCATCCTTTTGTGCATCGTTTTTCCGCAGCTGACGCTGTGGCTGCCAGAGCAACTCTTGCAGTTCATTCCCTGAATGATTGCCGATGAGTGTCGGTTTCAACCTGTTCGATCGCGTTTTGGACCGGTTCGGTTGTCCGCTCCGTGGTGACCGATTTCCGGCGGGGCGCCGATGTCCTCAATCTCGGCAACCTGGCAAAGAGCGGCGGCGCCTTGACGCTCGAGGACATCCAGGCCGCTTTCGGCGACGACGCGCGCGCGGGAACCAACATCGATCTCGACGGCTTTGCAGTTGAAGGCGGCGGCACCATTGTTGGAGATGCCCACTTGAACATGGTCAACGAGAACCACCTCGTTGGCGACGACTTCAGCTTCACCCACGACGAAAGCGCGCCAGGAAGCTGGCTGCAGGACCTCAACAACGCGCTCCCCGAATAGGACGGAAATGACTCCATAAAGGACGACCCTCGCCAACGCCATTGGGGCCAGCGACCATCGCCGCGAACAGCCCCCCGAACACCGCGCTCGGACGCCGGGCGTTGGCATCCGACAGGGTCGAGCGCGACACCTTTCGCCCGCCAACATGGTACAGCCGCGCCCCATGGCTCTCCAAACCGCCGACGATCTCGCGCAGGCTCGCCGCCCCCGACAACTGCCCGTACAACAGCGCTAGAAACTGGCTCTTCGTCGGAAGACGACGCACCCGGCGGTCGGCACGGTACTCCTTCACCAACCGTTCGAACTCAGCCCAAGGAACTTGCTTCAACAGGTCGTGGAAAACGCTATTCTGATGCCGCACGGTGTCGCTCCAATCTCGTGTCCGGGAACGTCGCCAAACGCTCGAACACAAGTCGAATCAACACCGTGCAACTTATCCATAAATTCTCAACTGGACGTCCGCGGGCGCGGACGCCGTACCCGGCAGAGCGGCCAGGTCACCCTTAATGTCTCTAAACCTGTCTCGCGCCTCCTTTCTGATCGCGAAGTCCATCAGGCCTCCTCGGTGTCCTGCTGAAACTCGTCGAAGAACTGCGCACCGCTCACCATAAATCCATCCAACGTTGAGATGGTGGCGGGGCTTGCCTTGGCTTTTTCGGCAAGATGGTTCACGCCTTGCCGGAACAGCGTCAGATACTGGATATCCGCGTTGCTGGCTTCTCTCAGGCTATCCAGAAACCGCTCGCGTTCCGAGGAGATCGTGAAGGCGATGAACTGACCCGTCAGACGCGGGACCAGCTCACCGACATTCGCCCGGATATCGAAATCGATCAGGTTGGCCGGGCTATCCACGACGAAAGGCAGCTCATGATGATTGGCCCGGTTGAACAGAGTCGACAGGAATGCATAGCCCACAGAAACTGTTCACTAGGAGGAGACGCATCATGATGCATGAGAAAGTCCGGCCACACCATCTGGAGTGGAAGGCAATCCTGTAAGTTCGGCATTCCCTGGTCTATCAGGTTCTGCACAATCGGGAGAGCGGCACCCTACAATGTGCGATACGCGAGCGTCTGACAGCGCTCGACTGGTCCCACACCGACACGGTCGATGATGACCTCGTCCGTTCGGCGGCCGGCGGCTTCGCGCGAGCCGGCTTCGATCGAATGGTTGCCGAAATCTGCCTTGGCCGAGTTTGGTGCGGTTGTGGCGATGATCCCGGGATCTCACGGAATTTTTCAAGCCAACTCCCGACAGCGGCAGCCAGACGTGGCCGAGATCGTTTCCACGCCTGGCCAGCAACCGGGCGAGAGCCTGGTTTTGGGGCGCCCGCCCGCGGAATCCTGCCAAGCTACTGGAGTTGGCCGGGAACATTTGCTATTTGCTGTAGGGACTGATCGGTGCACATTCCTTTATCAATGTTTCAAAATGTATCATTATCTATCGTACTGCCACGTATTCGGAAACAACAGAAGGAGATGATGCATTGCACGCTGCTTCAACTGGCGCGTTGTCGGAAAAGATGCTTCCGGCACAGCGCCAGGCGTTCATTTTGGATGTCGTGCACGAGCGCGGAGCGGTCTCGATCCAACTTCTTTCTGATCGGCTCGGCGCCTCCTATTCGACGGTCCGGCGGGACCTCGACGAGCTGGCGAAGCGCGGCCTGATCATTCGCAACCACGGAGGCGCCACCCTTCTTCCCCAGGAACGTCCGCTGTTTGATGAGCCGCATTCCGATGGAAGCGAGACAGTGAACGAGATCAAGCGCCTCATCGGAATCGAGGGCGCGAAGAGGGTTCAAGATGGGCAAAGCGTCATATTCGATTCCAACGTGACTGTCGTCGAGGCCGCGCGGCGACTGGTCGAACAGCGTCTGCGCCTGGTCGCCGTCACCAACAACATCAAGGTCGCCGCAGTGCTCGCTCACTCTTCGACGGTGCGTTTGGTGGTCGTCGGGGGGACGGTCCGAACCGGAAGCTTTGCGCTTACCGGCGAACCCGGGTACAGCTTCCTCGGGCAACTTCATGCCGATCTCGCCATTATGGGGGCCCACAGTGCGACCGACGGCGTCCTGACAGACAGCCTCGTGGACACGGCCGCCATGAAGAAGGCCATGATGCAAGCGGCGCGCAGCAAGATCCTGCTAATCGATTCGTGGAAATTCGGTGGCCCAGGATTCTGTGAAGTGGCGCCGTTGAGCGAGTTTGACCAGGTCATCACCGACGACGGCTTGCCGGACTCAGAGAGCGAGGCATTGCTCCGGGCCGGCGTCAAACTGAAGATTGTGACCACCGGCGCCAGTCCGTCCAACGCGTGGCGGGTGACGACCGATGCCAAGAAAGGCGAAGACAATTCTCATTCCTAGGCGACGGTGGTCCGCCTTATGATTCAGCCTGGCCACGCACAGCTTCAACGGCTGCTTCCGTTTTACCCTACCGAGTAATCTGCCGTCAGTGCCGACCAGTACGGGGCGGGCGAATGGTTGCCTCTGTTCATCATGCCGGATTACCGCCGTGTACGTGCCGGCGGTAAGGGCTTCCGCGACCCATGCTCCTGCAACGCACACAGCCACTTGCGCGGCCTCTTCCGTCCGGAGGATATCGTATGATGGAATTTGCACGAACGTGGCGTAGTATGGAAGATATTGGTTGACTCTGACGCTTTTCGCCGGGAGAATAGACGAAAATAGCTTCCTCAGAAGAGCGACGTGTCGGTGGGAGAGGCAGAAGGATGTCTGGGCGACACAGCAAGCGTAAAACGGCATACGAGGCCGCAGCACTCATCCCGTCGGGCGCCACCGTCGTTATATCCGGCAATGTCTCAATGGTCGTTCCCGAATCGGTGATTCAGGCGCTTGGCGAGCGCTATCGCGAAACGGGGACACCTCGCGATCTTACGCTGATCGGCCCAACGCGGTCCGGGTGGAAGGCCGATCCGCCGACCGGTCTTGAGCACCTCGCCCAGCCGGGGCTGGTCCGGCGCGTGTATACTTCGACCTTTAGCGGCCGCGACTCGCCGAAATGGCTGCGGATGGCCGTCGAGGGCACTTTCGAGGCGTATTCGATGCCGATGGGCGCGCTGTTCCGCATGGTGCGTGAAGCGGCGGCCGGGTCGCCGGGCTTTCTGACTCAGGTTGGCCTGAACACCTATGCCGACCCCGGCGCATCGCTGGAGGCAGGCGACAGCCGCGTTTCACCGGGGGTGCCGCCCCATAATCTGGTCCGCCGGATGGACATCGACGGCAAGACCTACCTGTTCTATCGCACCCTGCCGATCGACGTGGCCATCATCCGGGGTACGGTAGCGGATTCCGACGGCAACATCAGCTTGTCGGGCGAGCCGGCCAGTGTCGGCGTCAAGCACATGGCAATGGCTGCGCACAACTCTGGCGGCATTGTGATCGCACAAGTGAAGTATCTGACTGAACGGGGAACCATTCATCCGCGTATGGTTGAGGTTCCCGGCGTACTGGTCGACGTTGTGGTCGTAGATCCGCGGAGCATCCAGACGCAGGTCGGCGATTACGAGCCCGCCTGGACCGGTGAAACGTGGGCGACCGAAATCCCCGTTTCGGCGCTGCCTCTCAATCAGCAGAAAGTCATCATCCGGCGCGCGGCCATGGAGCTCGAACACGGAGACGTCGTCAACCTTGGGGTCGGCGTCGGCACCCATCTGCCCGGGCTGGCCCTGGAAGAGGGGTTCCAGAACGATATCGTCTTTAGCATCGAGCACGGTGGCGTTGGGGGCATTCCCGCAGTGGGAACCCCAAAGAGCACCGGCGCCTTTGGCGCCCACTACAATCCGTGGGCAATCATCGACTCGCTGGACGTCTTCGATTTCTACCATGGCGGCGGACTTGACATCACGTTCCTGGGGTTTGCGCAGGTCGACGCCGAAGGGAATGTCAACGTTGGTTCTTTCAGCGGAAACGTACGCGCCCCGGGCGGATTCGTGGATATCACTCACCGGACACGCAAGCTCGTCTTTTGTGGGACCCTCACGGCCGGAGGACTGGATGTGGAGGTGGCGCCCGGCTCGGGCGAGCATCAACCGCCTGCTATTCGGGTGGCCACCGAGGGGCGCAATCGCAAGTTTTTGAAGCGGGTCGAGCAGATCAATCTTCACGGGCCGTCGGCAATCCGCAAGGGGCAGCGGGTGGTGATTGTAACGGAACGTGGTGTCTTCGCGTTGACGGAACGGGGGCTGGAGCTTGTCGAGATCGCCCCAGGTGTTGATATCGAACGCGATATCCAGCCCTGCGTGGACTGGGATTTGAAAGTTCATCCCCAGCTTCGAGAGATCGATCGCCGAGTTTATTTGGAGGGACCGATGAACTTTCGGCCGGCACCGCGTTCGCGCGAGTCGAACTAGTGTCCCGATCGCGAGATTCGGCACACGAACTTGTTGATTCTCGTGTGATTCAGCTTCCGAGGTGGGCACACATAATGTGTCCAACTTCGGAACCATCACACTAGGTGACCGTGAAATGTAGAGGGTATTCGTCTTTGCGTCCGCATGTCGGCGGGGACGAAAGCAAACACCAGGAGAACAATCATGACAAATCCTGGTGTGTTTTGAGCGCCAATGATCTGACACAATCCTAAGATGGAGGCTCACTATGAAAATCTTGAAATCCGTGGCGAGCTTGTCTCGCCTTGCAGCTGTCGGGGCTGCGGCCGGCCTGATGGTTTCGGCCATGTCATCGTACGCCCAGGCCGCCGAACCGTTCAAGTTCGTATGGGCCAGCGGTTCGGTTGGCGGAACCTACAACATCATCGTTACCGCCATCGCCGAACGTCTGAAGAACGCGTACCCCGGGACGAACGTCGACGTGATTCCCGGCGGCTCGGTCACGAATACCATCCGCCTGGGCCGGGGCGAACTGCCGGTTGCCATGATCAACCTGATTCCGTCGATGCGCGGTTACAAGGGCACCCTGGAGGTCAAGGGCAAGTTGATGGGCCCCTACGACGAGATCCGGGGCATCGCGAGGATCTACAACTCGCATTTCCAGTTCGTGGCCCCGGCGGACCTGCCGGCGAACACCATTGACGAGGTAATCGAGAAAAAGCTGAAGATCACGATCGTTCCCGGCGGCCCGCGAGGGCATATCGGCGTTCTCGCCATGCAGGATCTTCTCAAAAGTGCGTTCGGTATCACCTTTGAGGACATGGAGGCATGGGGTGCGAAGATCGTCTACGCCGAATTCGGCGATGCCGCGACGATGATCCGCGATGGGCAGGCCCAACTGTTCACGCCACTCACGGCGGCGCCGAATGGCGCGATTCTGGATCTCGCGAACTCGCGCCCGACGAAATTCCTAGGCATGAGCGATAAGAGCCTGAAGGCAATGGAGGAATTGGGATACATTTCTGCTGCCTTACCGGCCAATACCTACCCGGGTCAGACCGAACCTGTGATGGTCAGCGCCACAACCGACGGATGGTATGCCCGGGTGGACACGGATCCTGCCTTGGTTGATGCGATTACCCGCACCCTTCTCACGAACGAGGCGTACTTCAAGACCGTTCACGTGCGGTTGAAAGAGGACTTCGAGGCGAAGACCGCGCATGTGGGGCTGGCGGCTCCCCTCCATCCCGCGGCGGAGAAGGTCTACAAGGAGCTTGGCTACATCAAGTAGGCTTCTGGTTCTTGATAATCGCCCGTGGACGGCGGCGGCTCAGGGGCTTTGTTCTTGGGCCGCCGCCTAATGGGACCCAGAGAGGGCCGGTCCAGATATCAAGCGCGAATACGTCGATCGTGAAAAAGTCCCTGGCCTTTCTCGGTGTACAGCTTTTCCCCGGTTTTAAGGGGTCAAATCGACCCTTGAGGCGGCTCCGCGGGCGGATTTGAAGATGTCTGTCGTCTGGTCCAGCAGGCGAGGCCGGATCAGGCGGATTTCAGATCGCAAGGTTTCGGCCGAAACCGGCCGTAAGCCCTGCAATTTGGCAAGACGTGAAATGGGGGTGCCGGGCCGCCCCAAACTCCCATTTCACCTTGTTAACGCTGAAGAAAGGTACTGTGAGCAAAGCGAACGAATTCTTTTTTTTACGGAGAACGGATGCGCGTCTTCATAGGATTGGACAACCTTAATGTCGCAAGATAACGACGTTAAATCGTGGAATCCCCCTCGTATTGTCGGACTGGCGACCACTGTGGTCGCCGTCGCGATGGGCCTGTTCCATTACTACACGGCGGGCTTCGGCATGCTGGAGCCGATGTTGCAGCGGAGCTTACACCTGACATTTGCGTTGGTTCTCGCCTTCCTGATGTTTCCCCCGCGCAATCGCATTCGTCAGGAGACCACATGGGTAGACGTTTTCCTGGCGGTGTTGTCCGTTGTCCCGACGGCGTGGCTATGGTTTGACTACGACCGGATTCTCAATCGGATCGAATACGTCGATCCGGTCACATTTACCGATCACGCAACGGCAATTCTGTTGTTCGCGCTCATTTTCGAAGCGACCCGTCGCGTGGTGGGCTGGTCGATGGCATCGGTCGTTATCGTCGTCGTCGCCTACACCTTCCTGGGTCCCTGGATCCCGGGCTTCATGGGGCACCGCGGACTGACTTGGGACGTGTTTGTCGACCAGCAGGTCCTCACAATGGGGGGAATCTACACGATTCCGATCGCGGTATCTTCGACTTACGTCGTTATTTTCGTTCTGTTCGGGGCTTTCCTGGTGCGCACTGGCATGGGCAACACCATGATCGACATGGCGAAGGCCGTGGCCGGACACACGCGCGGTGGGCCAGCAAAGGTGGCCGTGCTGTCGAGCGGCCTGTTCGGCTCCATCAATGGAAGCTCCGTCGCCAATGTCGTCGCCACCGGATCATTCACCATCCCGTTGATGAAAGGGATCGGCTATCGCCCCCATTTCGCCGGAGCGGTGGAGTCGGTTGCGTCGGTCGGAGGTCAGTTCACGCCGCCCGTTATGGGCGCGGCCGCCTTCATCATGGTCGAGATGACAGGGATCCCCTACATCACGATCATCACGGCGGCGGCGATTCCGGCTCTGCTCTATTACACGGCACTGCTTTTCGCGGTCCACTTCGAGGCAGCGCGCCTCGGGCTTCCGGTGCTGCCAGCCGAGAGTTGGGAACGGGTCAAGCGCGTTTTCATCGAGTTGATTCCTTTCGCCTTTCCTGTGGCCATTCTTCTTTACGTCCTTATCGCTGGGCGCTCCCCAATCATGGCGGGCTTCTGGGCCCTGACGGGGCTCATCGCAGTCTCCATGCTCCGAAAGAAAACGCGTCTGAACCTGAAAGGCTTCGTCGAGGCTCTGGAGTTTGGCGCCCGCAACGCTGTGGTCATCGCCGTCACCTGCGCGGCGGCCGGCATCGTGATCGGGAATGTGAACGCCCTCGGCATCGGTATCAAGTTCGCCAGCGCGATCTTTTCGGTGTCGGGAGGGGTCCAGTTCTTCGCCCTTCTGCTCGTTATGTTCGCGTCTCTTCTTCTCGGCATGGGACTGCCGACCAGCGCCGCCTATGTGATCGTCGCCGCCGTCACCGCGCCGCCCCTCGTCGAGATGGGGGTTCCGGTGCTGTCGGCGCATTTCTTCGTGCTCTTCTTTGCGTGCATATCGTCGTTGACGCCGCCAGTCGCCGTGGCTTCTTACGCCGCGGCCGGCGTTGCCCACGCGGATCCGACGCGCACGGGGTTCACGGGTGTCCGGCTGGGCATCGCCGGCTTCCTCATTCCATTCCTGTTTGTGTACTGGCCCGGGCTCCTCATGGAGGGTCATTGGACCAACATCCTCATCGCGGTGGTGCCGGCGTTCATCGGAGTGGCAGGACTGGCCGTGGCGTCGATCGGTTGGCTTTTCAGGCGCCTGAACATCGGCTTGCGGCTGATCTACTTCGTCTGCTCGTTCATGATGCTGATGCCGGGGGTGGGCACCGACATCGCTGGAGGCGTGGTCATGGCGGCCGTCGCGCTTTACCTGCGACGTGGCGTAAAGCTCGAGGCCCCGAAACAGGTGGAGGATATCAACGTGGAACTTCTCGTCGACGTCGGTTCCGTGGATGCCAGGGAACCGTGATGGGCACTTCTTCGAAATCATCGGGTTTTAATAAGGCGGGTCCCCTGGATGGCGTTCGCGTGCTGGATCTTTCCCGTCTTCTCCCCGGGCCGCTGGTAACCCAGATCCTGGGCGACTTTGGAGCCGACGTGATCAAGGTCGAGGACACTCGAGGAGGCGATGGATTCAGGACCGCAGCACCCGTCGTTAACGGAATGTCGTTGCGGCACGTGACGCTCAACCGCAACAAGCGATGCCTTTCCGTCGATCTCAAGCAGCCGGCGGGACGGGACCTTTTCCTCCGACTAGCGTGCAATGCCGACGTCATCCTGGAACAGTTCAGGCCCGGCGTCATGAAGCGCCTTGGTCTAGACTTTGACGCGGTGCGCGCCGTTAACTCGCGGATCGTCTACTGCTCGCTTTCAGGCTTCGGGCAGGACGAGTCCCCGTATCAGAACCTCGTCGCCCATGACCCAAACTACCTGTCGCTGGCGGGGGTCCTCAGCCTTTTCGGCGCCCGGGGCGGCCCCCCCGCACTGAGCGGCCTGCAGGTCGCCGACAACACGGCGGCCTTGCTCACCGCCGTGGGCATTCTCATTGCGCTTCGCCGCGCCGAGAGCGAGGGCGTTGGCGAGTACCTGGACATGGCGCTCTACGATTCCATGGTCGGAACAGCGGTGACCGCCGCGGCCACGTGGTTCGGTACCGGTGAGGCCCCCAGCCGCGGCGATGAGCGCCACACCGGCCGCTATCCAATGGCCGATATCTACGAAACGGCTGATGGCGGCTTTGTCACCCTCGCGGCGATCGAAGGCCATTTCTGGCAAAACCTTTGCCGGGCGCTCGGCCACGAAGAATGGATCGAGCACCAGTACGACGAGGGGGAGAAAGCCGAGGAGATTCGCAGGGAGCTGCGCGCGATCTTCCGAACTCGAACGGGGGATGAATGGTTTGCCGTTCTGAAGAAGGCGGATGTTTGCATCGCGCCGGTCCTCGACATCGGCACCGCCCTCGAGAGCGAACAGACGCGAACACGGGGACTCATTGTGACGCACGACCACCCGACAGTCGGGCGTACTTCGGTTCTCGCGACTCCGATCAAACTTCGCGACACACCGGCCGAGGTTCGCATCCCCGCGGGTCGACTTGGCGAGCACAGCCGCGAAATCCTTCGGGAGATCGGATTGTCCGATCGTGACATTGCTAAGCTTCGTGCGGACCGGACGGTCGTCTGGCCCGAAGACTCGAAAGTGACCGACTAGTGGAGAAAGCGTCCATGGCCCATGTGATTCAATCGATCCCGCGACTTCCCGCAGCCGTCCTGGAGGAGATCGCCAAGTATCCCCCCGCTACTCTGCACGAGGCACAGGGGCGGCGCGGGGCCTTCGATTCTCGGCTCAAGCCGATCTATCCTGGCATGCGCCTTTGCGGTCCCGCCGTTACCGCTTCCTGTCAACCGGGCGACAATCTGATGCTGCAGGTGGCCTTGAGTCTGGCCCAGCCGGGTGACGTTCTGGTGGTGACCTTCGGCGGCCATGCCGAACAGGGTGGATTCGGCGAGGTTCTGGCCACTGCCTGCCAAGCCAGAAGCATCGCCGGGCTGGTCACGGATGGCGGCGTTCGCGACGGGCAAGCTCTACGCGACCTCGGGTTTGCGGCGTTTTGCCCCGGCTTGTGTATGAAGGGGACTGTCAAAGAGACGATCGGCACCGTCAACCATCCCATCGTGCTCGGGGACGTGTTGGTTCGTCCTGGCGACATCGTCTCGGGCGACGACGATGGCCTTTGCTTGGTTCGGCGCGAGGAGGTCGAGGAAGTGGCAGGTTTGTCAGAGGCTCGCGAGGAAAAGGAGGCCAAGTTCATGCAGGCACTGCGCGACGGTGCGGACGTTCTGGAGGTTCTCGGCATGGACAAGGTCCTCGCGGCCAAGGGTTGCACCTACGGCGACGACGAGGGCTGACATGGCCGCGGCAGTGATCTACGAAAAGGAGGGCGCCATCGCTCGCATCCGGCTCAACCGGCCGCAGGTGCATAACGCCCTGAGTCCGGAATCGATCCGGTTGCTGGAGGAGATCTGGCGGGACTTCGCCTTCGATCGTGCCCTCAAGGCGGCCATTCTTTCGGGCGAGGGGGAAAGCTTCTGCTCGGGCCGCGATATGAAGCTGACGGATCTCGGCTTTGGCTGGCGGCACGGCGAAGGCGCTCCCGAGGACGAACGAATCGCGACACGCCCATGCGAGCGGCGACGCGTCAACTACGTTCCTCCGCCCGATTTGTTCAAGCCCATCATTGCCGCTATCCACGGCGTCGCGCTCGGTGGCGGCCTGGAGCTTGCCCTGGGTTGTGACATCCGAATCGGCGCCGAGGGCAGCCGATATGGGCTGCCCGAGGTCACACGCGGACTGATTCCCGGCAGTGGGGGGCTCTACTGGCTGCCACGGGTGATCGGGTTGGGGGCGGCCATGGAACTCGCGGTAACGGGGCGTATTGTCGAGGGCGCGGAGGCGCTTTCCTTGCGACTCGTCAACCGCTTGGTCACGCCCGATGACCTTATGCCGGCTGCCGAGGCGGTGGCGAAGGAAATCATTGCCAATCCCTCCCTCGCCGTCCAGGGCGCTAAGGAGGCGATTTGGCGGACACTGGGCGCCGGTCCGGCGGAAGGTCTCAACGTTTCCGAGCATCAAGCCCGGATTCTCCGGCTGTCGCGCGACGCAGAGGAGGGGGCACGTGCCTTCGAAGAAAAGCGGCCGCCCCGGTACGAAGACAGATGATCAAGACAGAAGAAGAAGAAAGGGTTTTTCGGAATGAGCAGTGGCGTTGTTAGAAAAATTCTCGAGCAAGGATGGCTTGCGCCAGTGGACACCGGGGGCAAGCATTCGGGTTTGCTAAACGCAATGCACCTCGCGGGATTCGATGACTGGTTTCAGGAGAAGATCGCGGACGTCCTGCGCGGCCCGGTGATTACCCATCCCAACCTGGCGGACAGTTCGTCACGCATTCGCCCGTTGATTCTGGCGGGCAAGGACAATGAGGCCTTTGGGGCGGCCGAGGAGTTCCGTCGCCAGCGGGTGGTTGCCGGCGGTGTCACTCAGCATACGACCGCGCGCAGCACCCACGGATGGGTATTTGCCGATACGGCTTACATGGTGCCGCCCTCACAGGCGATTATCGGGGAGACCGATCTTGCCACCAGCGACCTCAAAGGCTTTCATCAGATCCTAGCCCAGAAAGACGGCCTGCTTCGGCACGTGTTCAACGCCAGCATTCCGAGCGAAGACTCCTATGTCAGCCTCGACTTGTGGATTGACGGGACCGCCTGGGGGCGCGCCAACGGCTGGTGGACGGCCGGCGTCGCCGACTCTCTCGAGGTGATCCCAGAGGCGCAGTGGGACCCCGAACTGGTGCAGATGTTCCGCCGGACCGCCGACCGTATCGTCGAGTGCCAGGATGGTGGGCTGTGGCGTTGCACGATCGACGACCCCTATGCGCCGGTCGACACCAGCGCCACCGTGATGATCGGCTACGCGCTGGCCAAGTCGGAGCAGATCGGCCTCGGAACCGAGCGCCATGCCAAGGCGGCCTTTGATGCCGTCGAGGCGGTCATGCGCCACCATTACGACTGGTCGACGGGGGTGCTGCGGCATCAGCAATTCGGCCCGATGATCGTCAATATTCCGAGCACGAACCCCCGTTACCTGACCGATGGGAACGCCTATGGACAAGGGTTCCTCGCCGCTCTGTACGCCATCACGGCCGACGGGATCAATGTCCGCGACCGCGGCGTTCGGGCTGTTGCCACAGCCGCTTGAGGAGCTTGTTATGGAACAGGCACGGTATTTCGAGGAGTTGGCCGAAGGCGACGAATTCACGTCGCCGACGCGGACCATTGCAGAGTGCGATCTTTACATCTTCGCCGGGCTGACCGGCGACCTCACGGACTTCCACATCAGCACCGAGGCGGCAAAGGCGACGGTCTTCGGGCAGCGACCGGCGCACGGAATGCTACTCGCCAGCATAGCCAACGGTCTCTACAACCGTATAGGTGTCACCGACGGAACCGGCATGGCACTGACTGGCATCGACTGGCGCTTTCGCGCGCCTGCCTTCATTGGTGACACCGTTCACCTCGTTGCCGCGGTCGAGCAGAAGAAGGCCGTCGACAAACTTGATCGTGGCCTCGTGTTCTGGGCCGTCAGGCTTGTCAACCAACGCGGCGAGAAGCTGTGCGACGGCCACATGGTACGGATGGTCCGGCGTCGCGAGGGAAAGGGCTAGACGATGGATTTTTCACTCTCCGACGAACAACGCGCCATCCAGGATATGGCAGCCAAGTTCGCGGAACGCGAAATCGCGCCGCATGTGGCGGCCTATGACCGGGAGGAGCGATTCCCGCTCGAGATTTACGCGAAAATGGGGCCGCTGGGGCTGACCGGCGGTGTCATTCCCGAGAAATTCGGCGGCACGGGCATGGACCACGTCACCTATGCCTTGGTGATCATGGAACTGGCACGTCACTGCCCCGCCTTGGCCGGCGCCGCTAGTTGGGCAAGCGGCGTCGCCGGCGTCAGCGTGCTGCGGTTCGGTTCCGAAGAACTGAAGCAGAAGTACCTGGTTCCTCTGGCCCAGGGCAAGGTGCCGGCAGCGATCGCCCTGACCGAGCCGCACACCGGGTCCGATGTGGCGTCCATGCGTACCCGGGTGATCCGCACCGACGAAGGATACATCCTACGCGGCAACAAGATCTGGGTGTCGATGATCAAGTCGTGCGGCTGGATGATCGCCTTCGGGACGCTGGACCCCGCGCTGGGCCGCAAGGGAGTCTGCGCCTTCGTCGTTGAGCCGCAATGGCCCGGCGTCACGACCGTGCCATTCAAGAACAAGGTCGGTTTCCGCCCGATGGAGACCGGCGAGGTCGCATTCGACGACGTTCACGTGCCGGCATCACATCTGATTGGCCAAGAAGGCGAGGGTTTTCGAGTCGCCATGTGCTCGGTGGAAAACGGCCGCCTAGGTGTGGCCGCCCGTTCCTGCGGCATGCTTCGCGGTTGCCTGGAGGAGGCGCTCGACTACATTCCGTCCCGCCAGACATTCGGCGAGCCGATCGGAAACCGCCAGCTCATTCAGTCGAAAATCACCGACATGGTCGTCTGGCACGAGACGGCACGACTCCTGACCTTAAAGCTAGCCAGCCTCAAGGATCAGGGGCATCGCGCCCGTCAGGAAGCGTCGATGGCGAAGATGTACGCCAGCGACGTCCTGATGCGGGGGGCCGAGCACGCCATGCAGATTCACGGCGCCTATGCGTGTTCCGACGATTTTGCTGTCGGGCGTTTCTGGCGCGACGCAAAGTTCATGCAGGTGATCGAGGGAACAAACGAGATCCATCGTTGGTTGATTGCCGAGTTCGCGCTCGGGTATCGCCGATAGGCCTCTGGCAAAGGGGGACAGGGATGAACAGGGGAAAGGTTGATTGGCAAGGAAACATGCCGGCCATCGTGACGCCGTTCGCCGCTGATCGCGACATCGACGAAAACAAGTTCATCGAGAACATCGAATGGCTGATCGAGCAGGGGGTTTCCGGGGTTGTCGTCACCGGGTGCACGGGCGAGGCCTGGGCGGTGACCGACGACGAACGCCTGCGCCTGTTCAGGCTTGCCGTACAGGCGAGCAAGGGCCGCGTCACGGTCATCGGTGGTACGGGCTGCATCGTGACCGGACATACCATCGCGCTGTCGAACGCTGCGAAGCAAACAGGCATCGATGGCGTGATGATCCTACCGCCGTATTATGCGGAGCCGGTGCGGCGGGAAATCGTCACCTACTACCGGGCCGTCTCCGACGCCATTCAGTTCCCGATCATGGTCTACAACATTCCGCCGCGGAACGGCATCAACCTGACGCCCGATATACTCGACGAGATCGCAGACATTGAGCATGTCGTTGCCCTGAAGGAGAGCCACGACGATTTCGTTCAGCTTGAGCGGACGCTGGCGCAGGTGGGAGACCGCATCCTCGTCTTCTCGGGCTTCGCTGCGGCCCGTGCGGTGGCGGCCGTAGTCATGGGCTGTGCCGGCCTGGTGGGCAGCATGGATGCCCACTTAATGGGACGCGACGCCATCTCACTTTTCTCACTGTCCAAGGCAGGCAAGCTCGACAAGGCGCGCGCCATTCAACAACGTGCCTTGTCGTTGGTCGGACAACTTCATCATTTGGGGTCCGAAGCGTCGGCCCTGAAGGCGGCGATGAATGTCATTGGTCGTCCCGGCGGCTACGTACGCCCGCCGCTGCTCGACCTGGAGGGCGACGATCTAGAGCAGGTCGCCCAAGTGATGCAGGCGCACGGGTTCAATTGTTGAATTTTAGGGGATGTTCCCGCCTCAACAACAGAGCCGTTCCCGCAGGGCTAGGAGGTCGGAACAGGCGGCTTCGAGATCGGCAACGTCAAAGCCGTCGGCGAGGTGGGGGCACTCCAGTCGAAGCGCTTCGCGGGCGGCTTCTGTCCAGGTGATTCGTCCCATAGCAGTGAGTCGCGCCACATCGTGTTCGGAAAACGGCTTCAGCCATTCCGCGGCTTCATTCGGCGTCATTCCCGCAGGCAGGTCGAGCGACAGCATTCCGTCGCGCACCGCGACGGGATAACCGCCGGACCGGCCGAGCGGTCCCGGCGCGTGGCCCAGGAGATCGCGGTGGCCAAGCAGCGCGAGGACCAGCGGCACCGCCGAAGTGCCGGCAAGTGCGCGCATGGTTTCGCGGCGCGGCAGGAAAATCGACGCACACTGCGTGTCTACGTCGCTCAGTTCGCGCCCGTCTACCCACACCCGCGGCGGGAGCCCCCTACGCTCGGCGGCCGGCTTGAAGAGGGCGGCCAGATGGCGATGGTGGGCGAGGACGCGGACCTGTCTCGGTTGCCTGTTGTCAAGCGTATCGGCCATGTACGCCGCAAGGATGGCGACGTTGCCGGCGCCGCATACGGGCGCGCAGCCGCTCGCGGCGAGGACGGGGTTGACGAAATCGGGGTAGCAGGCGTTGACGAGGTGCCCGCCGATCGCAGCGGCGGCGAGCCCGATTCGCCGGGCGAGCAGCACCTGAAGGGGTGCCGTGAAACCGAATCCGCCGGCCCGCTCGATGAAGCGGCTCCAGGGCGAATCGGGATACTCGAGGATGCCCCACGGGGACTGGACACTGGCGCTGTGAATGACGCAGGCTGGCTGTATGCTTCCGACGATGTCGGCCAGAGCCTGCGGATTCTCCCATTCGAGGACGACCGGCATGAACTGGGCAGGCTTCCCCACCATGGTGGCACGGGCGTTGGCCGTCCGGCACAGCCACTCGGCCTGCGTGGCGCCGTCCCCCCGGCTGCCCACAGCGACACGAACCGACCGTTCGGCCATCAGCGCCAGGTCAAGAATCAGGCGCGCCGCAAAGGCGCCGGTTCCGGTGACGAGAAGATCCGCACGTCGTATCATAGTTCCTCATTACGATCCGTTATTGAAGTCGTAAAGCGTCGCCGCGTTTTCGACGAGAATGGCCCGTCGGGTTACCTCGTCGTCAGCCCAGTCGAGGAGGACGTCGAGAAGATCCGCGTCGTCTGGCGGCTGTTCGCTGGCTTGCGGGTGGGGCCAATTGGTGCCCCACACCATCCGCTGCGCCGCCGCCGCAATAAGGCGGCGAGCCTGCTCCGCCATGTCGGCGTAGCGGGGCGGGCCTTTGCGCGAAAGCTGGTAGGGTGCCGACAGCTTGACCCATACGCGCCCGCTGGAAACGAGCCTCATCAGAGTCTCAAAGGCCGGATGCCGAGTGCCTTCCGCCGGCGGAATACTGCTCATGTGGTCGATGCACACATCAACCGGCAGTTCGTTCAGTATGGGCTCCAGGTTCGGCAGGTCATGGTGCGTGGAACGCAGCTGGATGTGCCATCCCAGCGGCGCGATGCGCTGCGATACGCGGTTGAGATCGCGGGGATGCATAGCGTTCTTGACGGTAAGGGAAAACCGGAGGCCGCGGATGCCGGTGTCGTGGAGCCGGGCCAACTCGGCGTCCGATGCGTCGGGCAGGATGACGGCGATGCCGCGCGCCTGCGGGCCAAGCGCGGCGATCGCATCAAGGGTGCAGCGGTTGTCGGTTCCGTAGACGCTGGGCTGCACGACGACGACGCGTTCGGTCCCCAGCCGGGCGAGAAGGTCGCGATAGCGCTCGACATTGGCCTCCGTGGGCCGATAGGCGACATCCGCGGCAAGGGGATACCGATCGCGGGAGCCAAAGATGTGGATGTGGCAGTCGCACGAGCCCGGCGGCGGTGTCATCTTTGGCTTGCGTGCCCGGATGTTCGTTGTGGTCATTCTTATTTCTCCTCATACCGGACTGTGGCGTTGCACGGCTCGGCGACGGGAGCTCTTCATGTGTAGAAGTGGAGGAAGCCATGCCGACCATTCTTTTCACCCATCCCGGTGACGTTCTCACCAATTACTTCACGGAGGAAGCGTTGGAGGCGGTACGCTGCATGGCGACTGTCCGCCTCAACGAGAGCGGAAAGCCCTATGGAACGACAGAGTTGATCGACGCGGCAGCCGGCTGCGACATACTGATCACCAATCCGCAACTCAACGCCGACGAAGCGTTCTTCGACCAAGCCTCCGATATCGTCGCCTTCATGCGGTGCGGCGTCGATATCGGCAACGTCGCGGTCGATGCCGCCAGCCGCAACGGAATCCTGGTCACGCAGGTTCATCCCCATTTTGTGCCCGCAGTGGCGGAACTGATTCTCGGCGCGATGATCGATCTCGCCCGCAATATCACTGCGTCCGCCACGTTCTACCGGCAGGAAAAGCGACAGCCGCCGGTGATAATCGGTCGGCAGCTCTTCGGCAGCACCATGGGCGTCATCGGCTATGGTGTAATCGGCCGGTATGTCTGCGAATTGGGGTTGGCATTCGGTATGCGGGTGCTCGTATCGGACCCGAATGTCGGTTACACCCGGCCTGGAATCGAGCAGGTCGACTTCACGACGCTGCTGGGCCTGTCCGATTTCGTCGTGTGCATGCCCAAGGCAAGCGAGGATACCCGAGACCTGATGAATGACGACGCCTTCGCCGCCATGAAGCGCTCCGCCTACTTCGTCTCGGCATCGCGCGGCATTATCGTCGACGAAGGGGCGCTGGCGCGTGCTCTTGACTGCGGCCTGATCGCCGGCGCGGCGCTCGATGTCGGCCGCCAACACGGCAACCTGCCGTCGCCGGAACTCGCGTCGCGGTCCGATGTCGTTGCGACGCCGCACGTTGGCGGCCGTACGCCGGAATCCATCGCCGGCCCCGCCAACGAGACAGTCGAGCAACTTGCCGTCCTCCTCAAGGGCGACGCCCCGCGCGGGAGCGTCAACGTCGAGCAAGCGACGCGCCTTGATCGGCTCCGCCCGTGAGGCGGCGCGCAAGGATTTTTCAACGTTTGTCATAAAGACCTTTGAAGCGGTCCTGCACCCCGCGGCGTAGGACCTTCCCGGTTTCATGGCGTGGGAGGTCGTCGAGAACCAGCATGCGCTTCGGCACCTTGTAGCTGGCGAGCACCTCCTTGAGCTGGGTGATCATGTGGGTTTCGCTCAAGGGCTGCGACCCGGGAATCGCTTCGACGGCCGCCGTGACGGCTTCGCCGTAGTCTGGATGAGGGACGCCGAACACCGCGCTATTACGAACCCCGGGCAACGCATTGATAGCGGCTTCTACTTCGTTGGGGTGTACGTTGTAGCCACCGGTGATGATGATTTCCTTGGACCGCCCGACGATCACCAGGTATCCGTCCGCCGACAGGTGGCCAAGGTCACCTGTCCGGAAGAAGCCATCGGGGCGGAATGCCGCGGCTGTCTCATCCGGGCGACGCCAGTAGCCGGCGAACTGCTCCTCTACTCGGACCTCGATTTGCCCGACGTCGCCGGGTGAAACCGGCTTTCCCTCAAGATTTACGATGCGGACGGTGACCCCCGGAACCGGAAGACCGACGCTGCCACCCCGGCGCTCGCCTTCCAGGGGGTTGGCGGTATTCGTCGGTGATTCGGTCATGCCCCATATCTCGAGGATGAACTGGCCGGTCCGGGCCGCGAAATCATCGAATATGGCGACCGGCAGGGGGGCCGAACCAGAGATCGCCAGCCTCAAGCGGCGGCAGGTTTCAGCACCAAACCTTCGGTCGTCGAGCAGCCGGTGGTACATCGTTGGTACCCCGGTGAAGACGGTGCTGCGGGGAAGTTCACGAAGCACGTCCTCGACAGTGAAGCGGGGCAGGAGGGTGACGCTTGCACCGCTGGTGAGGGCCGGCATCAGCGACAGGATGAGCCCGTGCGCATGCGAGAGCGGCATGGCGTGAAGCAGCACGTCCTGCTCGCTCCACCGCCAGAGATCGACGAGCACCCGGGCTTTTGCCGCGAGTTGGCCGTGGGTGAGCATCGCGCCTTTGGCCGTTCCGGTCGTTCCCGACGTATACAAGATCAGGGCGACGCTCTCGGGATGCGTTGTAACGGCGGACATTATCTCGACTGGATCGCCCGTCTCCCCGACCAGGGTTCCTCTGCCGTCGACATCCAAGGTCAGGCAGGGAACCGTCGGGGCGAGTTGTTGGAACAACCTGGCCTCCGATGGGCTGGCAATGATCAGGCGTGGTTCGCTGTCCGCAAGGAAGCTCCCCAATTCCTGGGCTCGGTAGGCCATGCTCATCGGGACGTAAATGACGCCGGAATGGAGGGCGGCTAGGTACAGGGCCACGTTTTGCGGAGACTTTTCTATCCGCGCAACTACACGATCGCCGGTTTTGACACCCAAGGCGCGAAGCCGAGCCGATAAGCGCACGCTCTGAGCAAAAAGGCGGGCGGCTGTCCAGCTCCCTTGGTGGGGCGAGTGGATAACGATGCGCTGAGGGGTGTCCAACAGTCGGTTCAAGAAAAGGGTGGAAAGGTTGCAGACCATTGGGAAGCCGTAATTTCTCGGTGATTGTTCACATGGTACCAAAACCGATCGCGGTCAGCCACGGGCGGAAGTCTGCTATGCAATGCTATAGCTTCTGGGAAAGGTCCGGCCCTTGAACCCGCGACACACGTACTAGGAACGCAAGAAAGGACGTAATTTAATCTATTTTGACGTATTATGGTATATTATGCTGGAAAAATTTCCAAAATCTATCATTGTAAAAAGCGAGAGCGGGTTTTGTACCGCGAAGACCGCCATGGAAAGCCGATAGCTGAACGCATTGGGAATGACAACTGTTCCTACTCGGCGTTAAACGCATGGCCACAACCACCGGAGCGATCACCTGAATACGGATCGAGAAGAGTCGAGAGGGGAGCATCCCAACCGATGGCCTAATTGCTTTTTGTTCGCCTGGGCCAGCCTCGAGGCGCTGCAGACTCTGGCCGACCAGCTCATCGACAACATCGAGGCCTCCGTTGCCGGAAAGCCGGAAAGTGGGCATCAGCTCGGGAAAGGGAAACGTAAAATGGACAAGTTCAGAGTAGCGATCAGTGGCGACTTCGTAAAAGCGGACGGCCAACCGGCTTTTGCCGACTGGGATATGACTCCACTCGACGGTCCGACCGTTGAACACTTCTTTACCCCGTCAGGCGCGATTCCGCCCGATGTTCTTGAGGATGCCGATGCCGTAGTCCTCCTCACTTCGCCTTTCGGCGCGCAAAACATACCGGCAAACAGCCGCCTTGCCGTCGTGGCCCGGTTTGGCGTTGGGTACGATTCCGTTGACGTGCCGGCGTGCACAGGTGCGCACATTGCGGTTGCCGTGACGGCGTCGGCGGTGCGGCGCCCGGTAAGCGTGATGGCTCTTACCTTCATCTTCGCGCTGTCCCAGAAGCTGATGGTCAAGAGCCAACTGGGGCGTATTGGGCCGGATGGTTGGGCGCGCAAGACCGATCACAATGGCCAAGGATTGATCGGTCGTACAGTCGGCATCCTCGGTTTCGGCAGCATCGCGCGTGAGTTTGTCGGCTTGGCGAAGCCATTCGGCTTGAAATTCGTTGCCCATGACCCCTACGTCCCAGCAGCGGTTGCCGCGGAACACGGCGTGCAAATAGTCGGCAAGGAGGCGCTGTTCCGTGAAGCCGATTTTGTCCTCGTGCTGTGCCTGCTGACCGAAGAGACCCGACACCTTGTCGACGCCGATATGTTGGGTTTGATGAAGCCGACCGCCTACCTCATCAACGTTGCGCGTGGCCCGATCATCGACCAGAAAGCGTTGACGCGGGCGCTCCGCTCTGGCCGCATTGCCGGTGCTGCCCTGGACGTGCTGGAGAAGGAACCTCCAGACTCCAACGACCCGATTCTAACATGCGACGACGCTATCATTACGCCGCACGCGTTGTGTTGGACCGACCAGATGTTCCAGGCGATTGGCGCAGACGTCGCAGGAATTGTCCACGACATGATGCACGGGTGCATGCCGCAGGGCATCGTCAACTGTGGGATTATCGATGATTCAGCTTGGCTGGCGAAGTTAAAGAACTTCGAGGCACGCTTCGGTGTCCGGCACTGATGATCGAGCAAAAGGGAGGCGAATTTGTTCGGCGGCGCGGGCGGCCGACTGCTCGTCCTGAAACTCGCGCCAGAGGTGGCCGTAGATGTCCCAGGTCGTCTGGATGCTGGCATG
>JANQJG010000130.1 GCA_028281785.1 Rhodospirillales bacterium | reverse complement strand
GAAGGATGACCGGCAAGATCCCGACGACGACAATCGTCAGGGCGCCCAAGGCGCTTTTTTCGAGAAGTTCATCGGAGGCCAGCTGATGGACGTAGGTGGCCAGGGTGTCGAAGTTGAACGGGCGGATCAGCATCGTGATCGGCAGCTCCTTCATGCTGTCGACGAACACCAGCAGCGTGGCGGTCAGCAGGCTCCCCCGCATCAGCGGGAGGTGAATGCGGCGAAGGGTCCCGCCGGGGCCGAGGCCCAGGGTTCTCGCCGCGCCATCCATATTCGGCGTTATCCGCGTCAGTCCCGATTCCACGGTGCCGAAGGCAAGGGCCAGAAACCGAACGAGATATCCGAATCCCACGGCGAAGACGGTGCCGCTCAAAAGCAAGCCGCTGGACAGGCCCACCGTTTCGCGCAGAAGGCTGTCGAGCCGATTGTCGAGGGCGGCGAGAGGGACGATGATGCCGACCGCCAGCACCGCGCCCGGCACCGCATAGCCGACGCTGGCCAGCCTTGTCGCGGCGTGCAGCGGTGCGCTCCGGTTCTGGCGCAGGCCATAGGCCAGCAGCACGCCGACCATCGTGGCAAGCAGGGCGCTGCCCAGCGAAAGGGACAAGCTGTTCCAAACCGTTCTCAGGTAGCCGTCATCGAAGCTCGAGGCGTAGTTGATGACCGCATATCGGGCCAGAACCAGCGCCGGAATCGCGAAGCCCAGGGCAATGGGCGTGCCGCAAATGATGGCGGCGAGGGCGCCGCGCAAACCTTTGAGACGGTGGCCGGGCAGGGGCCGATACCGGGTGCTCGTATGATGGAAGCGGCGACCGCCGCGCGCGGCCCGCTCGAGCCCGACCAAGGCCAGAACGAACACCAGCATCACCGTCGCCAGCTGCGCCGCGCCGGCGGTGCTGTTCATGTTGGTCCACACGTCGTAGACGCCGGCGGTAAGCGTGGCGACGGCGAAGTAGTCCACGGTGCCGAAATCGTTCAGGCACTCCATCGCGACAAGGCCGACGCCGACGACGAGCGCCGGCCGCGCCAGGGGCAGGGCGATGCGAAGGAAGCTTTGCCAAGGTCCCTTGCCCAGGGTGCGGCTGACCTCCAGAACACAAGTCGACTGCTCCAGGAAGGCGGCGCGCGCCAGCAGATAGACATAGGGGTAGAGAACCAGGGTCATGACGGCCATCGCGCCGCCCAGCGAACGGATCTCGGGAAACCAGTAGTCGCGCGGGCTGGCCCAACCGAAAATCTCGCGCAGCAGGATCTGGAGCGGCCCGGAATAGTCGAGAAGATCCGTGTAGACATAGGCGACGACATAACTGGGCACGGCCAGCGGCAGCAGCAGCGCCCATTCGAAAACCCTCCGGCCCGGGAAGCGACACAGGGTCACCAGCCACGCACATCCGGTGCCGACAACCAGCGTCCCCAGACCGACGCCGACGATCAGGGCCAGGGTGGTCGTGACGTAGTGGGGCAAAACCGTGGAGACCAGATGTATCCAGATCCCGTGGCTTGGGGCCAGGGCAAGGAGGAGCACGGCAAGGAGAGGCGCGGCGACCGCTCCCGCAACCGCGAAACATGCGACGGTCCAGCCGTCGAACCGGCGTCGGCGGGGCGGCTGAGCCTGCGTCCGCGCGCCGACGCTGACGCCGATCAGCTCCATGCCCTCGGCGGTGACGCTCGGCGGCTCGAACCGTTTCTGATGATCCATGACCGCGCCTCTCCTCCTCGCGGAGCCCGGTATGCCTTAGGGACCGCTACTGATCGAACCCGGTCTGATCGACCAGTCTGGAGGCCATGGCCCGGTACTCTGCCAGTTTCGCCAAGTCAATGGTGTCCGCCTTGAAGGTGCCCCAGGAGGCGACCATCGGATGGAACGCGACCCCGGGCTTGACGGGGTATTCGAAATTCTGCTCGGCATAGATCTTCTGTGCGTGATCGCCGCTCAGGAATTCGATCAGCTGAATGGCCTCGGCTCGGTTGCTGGAACTCCGGGTGACCCCGGCGCCACTGATGTTGACATGGGTGCCGCGGCTTTCCTGGTTGGGGAAGATGATCCGGACGGCCTTCGCCCAATCCTTCTGCTCTGGATTCTCTTCGTTGGTCGCCATTTTGCCCATGTAGTAAGTATTGGCGACGGCATAGTCGCAAAGCCCTTCCTTGATCGCCTTCGCCTGGGCGCGGTCGTTGCCCTGCGGCTTGCGGGCGAGGTTGGATTTCAGCGCGGCCAGCCAGTCCCGGGCCGCCGCCTCGCCCTCATGGGCGATCAGGGACGCGACAAGGGAGATGTTGTAGACATGCTTCCCGGATCGCGAGCAGACCCGGCCCTTGAGCTCGGCATCCGTCAGATCCTCATAGGTCGTGACCTCGCCGGCATCGGTTCGCTCGCTGCTCGCGAAAATGACGCGGGCCCGGGTCGTCAGCCCGAACCAGAGTCCGTCCGGGTGACGGTATTGAGGCGGAATGTTCTTCTCCAGGATATCCGACTTCACCGGTTGCAGCAGATCCGCCCCGACCATGTCCTTGAGCCGACCCACATCGACCGTAAGAACGGCATCCGCGGGGCTGTTGGGGCCCTCCGCCTTGAGGCGCTCCAGCATTCCCTTTTGGGCATAGACGACGTTGACCTTGATGCCCGAACGCTTGGTGAACTCGTCGAGCAGCGGCTGGATGAGGAAGGGTTGGCGATAGGAATAAAGGTTGACTTCTCCGATTTCCGCGGCGGCGGGCAGGGCCCATCCGGTTCCGACTGCGGCGGCGATCACGGTGGTCACGATCCAGCGCATGACGCGATCCTTTCTCGTGTGGACATTCTATTTGGAGTTGATAGATAGTCCACAGATCAACCTGCAAAGCCTGTACAAACTATAGGGCCAATAGCGCGATTAGGATGCATTTGCAAGTGATCTTGTTAAACCCTAATAAACGTATGGTTTCGGCGGATGTTCTGCTCGTAGGGATGTGCTTTCGGCCGGGATGAGCGACACGATCCCGTCCCCGGCGGCTGCCAGACGAGCCGCGCCCGTATCGCCAACGCCCGCATCGCCAAGGCTTGCGCCGTCGTTCGCCGCGTCGCCAGGGCAGCCAACACCCGACGTTGGTCTTCGCTCAACCAAACCTCCGGCGCATGGCGAGCCATGCACTCCCTCTCTCAACCGGCAACCCATCAATCCAGTATAGCCGCAGGTTTTTATGAGTCAGGAGATTGATATTCATTTGCAATTAAGTCACGGCGAAGCTATCTCCCCTGCGGGCGTTTTGGGGTTCATCAGCGATGGAGCGATGTTTTGGGCCGCGTCGCGACGCGGCAAAGCCTGAATTGTGCCTCCACGCAGCGGAATGAAACACAAGGAGTGAATGAATGCGTAACTATGGCTTACTCGCCGCCGCGGCAGGACTATCCTTGCTCGCTACGGCCCAGGCGGACGCGGCCGGGGAACTGAACCTCTACTCCTCCCGCCACTACGACACGGATGAACGGCTGTATTCCGATTTCGAGAAGCAGACCGGCATCAAGATCAACCGGATCGAAGACAAGGCCGACGCCCTGATCGAGCGGATGAAGGCCGAGGGCGCCAACAGCCCCGCCGACGTGCTGTTGACCGTGGACGCGGGGCGCCTGTGGCGCGCCGACCAGGCCGGTCTTCTGCAGCCGGTTACGACGGAGGTGCTGAACGCCCGCGTCCCGGAATGGCTGCGTCACCCCGAAGGCCATTGGTATGGTTTCTCCCAGCGGATCCGCATCCTGTTCTATGACAGGAACAAGGTGAACCCGATGGACATCCAGACCTATGAGTCGCTTGCCGATCCCAAGATGAAGGGCAAGGTTTGTACCCGCAGCTCCGGCAACATCTACATGCTGTCGCTGATGTCCTCGATCATCGCCCACAAGGGCCCCGAGACGGCGGCGAAATGGGCCGAGGGCATGTGGAACAACCGGGCCCGCGACCCCGCCGGCGGGGATACGGACCAGCTTCGCGGGATCGCCGCCGGTGAATGCGCGGTCGTCGTGTCCAATACCTATTACTTCGCCCGGGCGCTCCGGAAGGACGTAAAGGGGCTCGACAAGGATGCCATGTCGCGCATCGGCTGGGTGTTCCCCAACCAAGCTTCGACGGGAGCCCACGCCAATATCTCCGGCGCCGGGGTGGCGAAGCACGCGCCCAACAAGGAGAACGCTGTCAAGTTCCTGGAGTATCTCGCCAGCGACGCGGCGCAGGAATACTTCTCCGCCGGTAACGACGAGTATCCCGCGGTTATGGGCGTGGGCCTGTCGGACAGCGTTGCGCGGCTGGGCATCTTCCGGTCCGATACCCTGAACCTGTCGGCCCTCGGCGAAAATCAGCCCGAGGCCCAGAAAATCTATGATCGCGTCGGATACAAGTAATCCGATCCGGCCCATCTCTGGAACGGAAGCCCCGGTGCGGCATCGCACCGGGGTTTTTGTTCAGGTGAAGGCCTCGGATTTGGCCGGGGCCCGTGTACGGAGGCGTCTGGCTGCTTTGGTGCCGGGGCGGGACTGCATGATCGCGCGGCTGATGACCAGGACCGGGATGAGCCCGCACGCGACGATCACCAGCGATGGGGTCGCTGCCTGGGTCAGGCGTTCGTCCTTGGCCAGGTTGTAGGCCTGGATCGCCAGGGTATCGAAGTTGAAGGGCCGCATGATAAGCGTCGCCGGCAATTCCTTCATGACGTCGACGAAGACGATCAGCCCGGCGGTCAGCATTCCGCCCGAAAGGATCGGCAAATGCACCCGAAGACCCGTGGACAGGGGGCCGTGGCCCAAGGTGCGCGAGGCGTGTTCCATGTTGGGCGTGATCTTGGCGAAACTGGCCTGGACGGTCTGCAGGGCCACGGCCATGAAGCGGACCAGGTAAGCGAACACCAGGGCGGCGATGCTGCCCGTCAGGAGCAGGCCGGTCTCGATCCCGAAATTTGCCTCCAGCCAAGCGCTCAGCGCATTGTCGAAGGTCGCGACGGGAATCAGGATGCCGACGGCGATGATCGATCCCGGGATCGCGTAGCCCATTCCGGCGATAAGGTTGGCGCCGATCGTCAGTCGCGATTGCTCGATGCGCGCGGCGTAGCTCAAGAGCAATGCAAGGCCCACGGCCAGTATCGCCGTAACGCCGGCAAGTATTACGCTGTTGGTGGTGAGTTCTATGTAGCGTGAGCTGAACAGATCGTGACCCGCCGTTAGCGCCATCCAGAAGAGGATCAGAAAAGGTGCGAGGAAGCCGACGACCAGGGGCACGGAACAGAACAGAGCCGCGCCCCACGCCTTGAATCCGCGCAAGTGAGACGGCTTGAGCTGCTGGTACTTGCTGCTGGTTTGATAAAAACGGGCCTTGTGGCGATTGTAACGCTCAAGCAGCAGCAGGCCGAAGACGAAGGTCAACAGGATACTCGACAATTGGGCGGCCGCCACTCGGTCGCCCATCGAGAACCAGGTGCGGTAGATGCCTGTCGTGAATGTGTTGATGCCGAAATGCGCCACCGTGCCGAAGTCGGCCAGAGTTTCCATCAAGGCCAGCGCCGTCCCGGCGACGATGGCGGGCCGGGCCAGCGGGACCGCGACCGTGCGGAAGCGGTTCCAGGGAGACCTCCCCAGGGTCGCGGCGACCTCCAGCACGCAGACGGATTGCTCCAGAAAAGCGGTGCGGGCAAGCAAATAGGTATAGGGCATCAGCACCGTGGAAAAGATGACAATGGCGCCCCCCAGGCTGCGGATTTCCGGAAACCAGTAATCTTGGGCCGTCCAGCCGCTGAGATCCCGTATCAGGGTCTGCACGGGGCCGGCCGCCTGAAGAAAATCCGTATAGGCGTAGGCGACCACATAGGCCGGCACGGCGAGCGGCAGGATCAGTGCCCATTCGAAGATGCGCCGGCCGGGAAACCGGCACATGACCACGAGCCAGGCGGGGCCGACGCCCCCCACGATCACGCCAACGGCAACGCCAGCCATCAGGATCAGGCTGTTCGCGATGTATTGCGGGAGGACCGTCTCCACCAGGTGGGGCCAGTTACCCTGGCCGGTTTGGAAGATGCTCCAAATGACACTGAGGATGGGTACGGCGACCAACGCCGCAACGACCAGTGCCGCCCCGGTCAACCAAGGGATCCGTTTCAACAACCGTTACGTTCTCGTATCTGCTGAGTGTCGTGCGCCTAGCCGCCGACGGCGCGGCCCAAACCTAGTGCTGGGCCTACCAGATTGCAATCTGCGTGGTCGCTCGGGGAGTTCGCGAACCCACTACTCCGCGTTCGTCCGCGGCCCCGGCTGGCGCAAAATCGTGCCGGCGCAGGTGAGCACACCTAAAGACATAGTGCTCCAGTGTGATGGTTCCGAAGTTCGGCACATTATATGTGGCCGACTTTGGAAGCTGAATCACACGAGAATCAATAAGTTCGTGTGCCGGTTCACGCGAGATTGAATGTATCGAACTCTCGCGATCGGGACACTAGGCCCGGTCGTTTGCGTTAGATGGCCACTTTTCCGTAACGGGCAATCGAAGTTGTCCGAGGCGACGGCTGTTTGGGCAACCTCTTTATGTACTCGATTTTCCTGGATTCGCTGGGGCGGGCGGTTTCAGCCCAACGAGGTGGCTCATGCTTCCCGAGTGTTGGGGCCTCGGCCTGCCAGCCGATGGCGGCTGTCCGTAATGCGAGAGAAGTCAAGAATCCGACAAGAAGGAGAAATGCGGTTCGCCGAAGTACTTTCAGAAACATCTTGCTGGGAGTTCGGCGCATGCCAATGGTTCCTGAAAAAAGCTCTCTCAATCGCCAACCGAAATCACATTAATGTTTTTGTTACCACAGAGTGGTATTTTTAGCAATTATTTGATATTTCTTAATGATTAAATAGAATTTTATCAAATTCGTAGATTTTTCAGTATTTCTCTGGAGCCGAACTCCGGTTGAAGAGTCCCAGCGCGGATTCGGCCCAACGCAGCCTCCATGCGACTTCTCAAACAGGCTCTTAAGGTTATGGCTGGATGAGGCTGCTTTTTTCGCCAGTTGGCGGGCGGAAATGGCTTTACGGCTTGTTAACTGGCGCTGGCGCTATACTTCCGGCGATGTGCGCCAACGGATGACGGACCGGGCCGCAAGATGAAGGTCTCCAATGTGGGTTCCAGCAGAGCCGGCTCCTCCGCGGGCCGCACGCGCCGCCGCGATGGGGGCGAGGACAGCGCGTTCGCCACGGAACTGAGGGGAACGGATCGACCTGCGGCCGGGACTCCGCCCATCGAATCGCAGACCGTCGGCGCCGTGGATTCCATCCTGGCGGTTCAGCAAGTTCCGGACGCGTTGGATTCGGAATCGCGCCGTCGAGCCCGCCAGTATGGCGACGAGTTGCTCGATCGTCTTGAGGGACTGCGTCGAGACATCCTGCTCGGTGTCGTTTCCAAGGACAGATTGGCCGGGCTTGCCCAGACTCTCCGGGCGCAGCGGACCGAGACCGAGGATCCGCGTTTGAGCGCGATCATCGATGAGATCGAGTTGAGGGCGCGTGTCGAGATCGCGAAGCTCACGCGAGGCGAGTAACGGCCCGAGCTTTTGCACAGGCTGCCGCCGGACATATTCTCTTATACTTTTCAACGCATTATGGCGTTACGGCCGCAAAAAAAGGACGCTTGCGGCGTGGTCATCCCATCCGTATAGTCCGCGGCAAATTTTCGAACCCGTATCGAACCCTGTCAGGGGGACCGCCATGACGGTTGACGTTCCATCGAACTACAAACCATCGGAGCGTGAGGCGTTCATGAATCCGATGATGCGAGAATACTTTCGTCAAAAGCTCCTGACCTGGCGCGCGGAGCTTCTCAACGATTCGAACGAAACCCTTCAAAGCCTTCAGGAAGGGGGATTGGTGGCGCCGGATATCGCCGATCGGGCCTCGGCGGAGATGGACCGGTCGCTGGAGCTCCGAACCCGTGATCGCGCCCGGAAGCTGATTACCAAGATCGACGAGGCTCTCGAGCGCATCGAAAACGGCACCTATGGCTTCTGCGAGGAAACCCACGAGCCCATTTCCATTTCCCGGCTCGAGGCACGGCCGATCGCCACATACAGCCTCGAGGCCCAGGAGCGGCACGAGCGCATGGAGCGGACCCACCGCGAGGATTGAAGGCTTTGTCCCGGCTTCTTAGGCCGGGAACCGACTGATACGTGGGAAAGGCCGATGCGGAGCATCGGCCTTTCTCTTTGCGGGTTGCTTGGTTTGCTGGCTGTGGGTTTAGAAGGGGAACAGGATATCCCAGACCTGGGTTCCCCAGCGCGGGGCCTGGAGGTCGCTGAGCGTGCCGCGTCCCCCATAAGCGACGCGCATTTCGGCGATCTTCTCGTGGGATACCGTATTGTCGGACTCGATGTCCTCGGGACGCACGACGCCGCCCACCATCAACTCGCGAAGCTCGTTGTTCACGCGGACCTCCTGCCGGCCCATGATCACGAGATGTCCGTTCGGGAGAATCTGAATGACCACCGCGGCGAAGGTGAGGTTGAGGGTTTCGCTGCGTTCGATGGAACCTTCGCCCATCGTCTCGTGCCGGTTGCCGAAGTCGGCGAGGTTTGTGGGATCGACGGCGTCGGGCAGCCATCTATCGAAATTGGCCTCGAGCCCCAGAAGCGCGGTCGCATCGGCCTGTTCGCGGTCGTCGCGGTCGCGCTCGGTCTTGTTGTCCCAGTTCGCGTTGTCGTCGAGATCGAGTTTGACGGTCAGGATGTCGCCGACCTCCTTGGCCCGGATGTCCTTGAAGAAGGCCCTCGCGCCCGTGCGCCACAGCGAATTGGGGTTTTCCAGGGCGCGCTCGGGGGCCGGCATGGGCAGGCTTACGGGGCGGTATCCCGGCTGGGCCACGGGGTTTCTGATCTCCGAGAGTTTCGGGCCGTCACCCACCTCCGAGAGACGGCTCAGGGTGTTGCAGCCGGCAACCATCGTCATGGCGACCAGTGCCGCGACAAGGCTTCTTACGGGGGAATAGGGGGAGCGTTTCATGGGTCTTGCTCCTATCGGGCCGTGAGTTGTCCAAGGGGGACGACGGCCACCATGTGGGGGCCGACGACCACCGCCTCGATCACGGTGTGGCTCTGCGTGTTGGCAACGCGGATGACGTCTCCCTCGCTGCCGTCCTCCATCGCTTGTCCTCGCGAAGTGAGGGTCATGCGGGGCTGGCGGCAGACGATGGTGACGAGGCTGCGCTTCGGCACCAGAACGGGCGCGCGGACATCCGTGGTGGCCAACGGCCGCTGGGCGCGGAGGGGCCTTTTCGCGGCCATGCCGAGCAGCTTCCCGGCGTCGAGGATGGAATTGCGCGGAAGATGATCCGTCCGCATGGCCACCCATTCCAGGTCGGCCTCTCGGATGACTTCCCCACGGCTCACGCGCCGGGCCAGAACCGGCACCTGGCTCACCCGGTGGGCCTTGCCGGTGACGCGGTATTGCTGGGTGGACGCCATCCCGCCGCCGACGGCCAGAATGGCGGTGAAGTGCCGGGACCGGGCGTTGTAGGCCACGTCTTCCACGGTCAACTCGGACGAGATGTCGGCGGGGATATGGATGCGGAACAGGCGATTGCTCAGCTCGACCTGCGTATCCGGGTCCAGGCCGCGCTCGATAAGGGCGCCGTGGATCTGCGTTTCGATCTCTTCACGGCCGATGACCACGCTTTCTCGCTCGACGACGACCTTGTCGCGGTTGCTGCTCGGCCGCCAGGCAAGACCGTGGGTGCGGGCGACCCGATACAGCCAGCGCGCGTCCAGGACCGCCCGCTTCCCGGGGGCGGGTGCGTAGGCCACGTGGATGTCCGCGGATTCGCCTGCGCCGGTAAACAGATCGCCCAGGCGGATCATCGATCCGCTGACGATGACCCCGTCGCGGAGAATGACGGGCTGGCCGGCCTCGGCCACGGGTACCGCGGGCGCCAGGACGCCGAGCGTCAAGGCCAGGATGAGGACTCTGATTCTCATGGTACTGCCCTCACCGCATGTTGCTCAGCTTGCCCATCATCTCGTCGGCCGTGGTGATGACCTTCGAGTTCATTTCGTAGGCGCGCTGTGCCGAGATAAGGTTTGAGATCTCCTCGACGGCATTGACGTTCGAGGTCTCTAGAAAGCCTTGGATGATGGAGCCGTAGCCGGTGGACCCGGGAATGCCGACATTGGCGCTGCCGGAGGCCGGAGTCTCGGTATAAAGATTGCCGCCCTCGGATTGCAGTCCGGCATCATTGGGGAAAACGGCGAGCTGAAGCTGCCCCACGTTCTGCAGGTCGACTTGGCCTTCGATCTTGGCCAGCACCTCACCGCTGGCGTTGATGGTGACGTCGATGGCGTTGCTGGGAACGTTCAACCCTGGCAATACCCGGTAGCCGTCATGCGTCACCACCTCGCCGTCGCCGTTGAGCTGAAAGGTCCCGTCGCGGGTATAGGCGGTCTCTCCGTTGGGGAGCTCGACCTGGAAGAACCCCCGTCCCTGGATCGCGAGGTCGAACGTGTTGTCGGTGGCCGTGAGGTTGCCCTGCTCATGGATGCGGTAGACGGCCGCGAGCTTGACACCCAGCCCCATCTGTACGCCGGTCGGCACGACCGTTCCGGCGTCCGACGAGGTTCCGCCCGCGCGCCGCAGGTTCTGATAGAGCAGATCGTGGAATTCGGTCCGCCGCCGCATATAGCCGGTGGTGTTCATGTTCGCGAGGTTGTTGGAGATGACCTCGACGTTACGCTGCTGGGCCAGCATGCCGGTGGCCGCGATGCTCAGTGATCTCATGATTCAATTCCTTCCTATGCGCGCTGCCGTGTCGGTTTGGTTGTGGCCGCCGTGGCCTCAACTGTTCCCTCCGACCGCAAACGCGCGCATCATCTTCTTCATCCGCTCGTTTTCCGAATCGATGAAGCGCCTAGCCCGGCTGTACGCGCGGTTGACCTCGATCATTTGGGTCAATTCGAGAATCGGCTCGACATTCGATCCTTCGAGCGTGCCCTGAACGACCTGTGGCCGCTGGACATCAAGCGGCGGGGCGTCGCTGCGATAAAGTCCGCCGGAGACCGGTTCCATCGCCTCGGAATCCTCGAAGCCGACGACACGCAGGCGGCCGAGATCGCCATTGTTGGTCGAGACCGTGCCATCGCTGGAGATTTGAATCTCGGTGTCTTCCGGCGCGAAGAAGAAAGGTTGCCGGGTCTCGGACAGCACCGGATCGCCGTTTTGCGTGACAAGCTGGCCCGAGGGGTCGAGTCGGAAATGCCCGTTTCGGGTGTACCGTTCGCCCGCTTCGGTTTCCACGGCGAAGTACCCCTCCCCGCGGATGGCGACATCCAGGGGATTTTCGGTTCGTTTCATCGGGCCTTCGGCGGTGTTGCGTGCGGTGGCGATGTCGCGCACATACGCGTGCTTTTCGCCGAGGATGCGTTCGCCGCCGCGGCTACGGACCAGATGGTCGACGAACATCATTCTTTCCGCCTGGAACCCGGTCGTGTTCATGTTGGCGAGATTGTTCGCGATGACGTCCATCTGGCGGCGCAGCACGCCCTGACGGGAAAGCGTAATGAATGCGGTATTTTCCATGTTTCCACAGTCCCAATTGCAATGTCGTCCAAGCAAACCCGCTTCCTTCGATGCATGGGCCGTGCCAACCTGGAAGGGCAAATAAAATCAATGCACTACAAGCTTATGCCGGTGACGGAACGGGGGCGTGCGGGGGGCAGCCGAGACCGCGATGCCGGGCAGTTCTTGCCGGCCATATGCCCGCGGGGGCGTCGGTGAACGCTGGGAGCGGCTGTGTTCCTCGATTTTCAGGCCATGCGGGCCGCTCCTCCCTCAACGACTTTTTAACTATGGTCCCCCTAACCTTCGGGAGGTCCGGAAACTCTCGTGCCGGGCCGTTGCAGCTTCAGGTAGGGCGATGGCCGAAGAACCCGACGAAATTGAGGAAGAGGAAGGAGCGGACGCCGAGGGCGAACAGCCCTCGAAGCGTCGCAGCGGCCGGTTTCTGATCTTCATTGCCGTCGGCGCCATCGTGCTGGTGGCCGGAGGGCTCGGGACGGCGTGGTTCACCGGTCTTCTCGATCCGATCGCCGCGATGCTGATGGGCACCGAGGTCGCCGTCGAAGAAGAGGAAGAGGCGCCGAGTCCGGAGAGCATCGTGTTTCTGGATCTGCCGGAAATCCTGGTCAATCTCAACACCGGCGGCCGCAAGCCCACCTTTCTCAAGATCCGTGTGGCGCTGGAAATGCCGAATGCGGATGACGTGGCTTATGTCGAGACGATGATGCGTCGCGTTCTCGATACGTTGAACGTCTACCTCCGCGAGCTGCGTATCGAGGATCTCAAGGGATCGGCCGGGATGTATCGCTTGCGCGAGGAGCTTCTGAAGAGGGTTCGCGTGGCCGTGGCCCCGGCCAAGATCAACGACGTCTTATTCAAGGAAATGCTCGTTCAGTAGTCGGCGTATTCGCCAAAACGAGCCGGAGATTACGAGCTTATGCCTCCTCCTGCCGACACGAGTCCGGACGATACCAACCTTCCCGAGGTTGAGGACGAGGACGACCAGGACGCCCTCGCCGACGAATGGGAGGCGATGGTTGCCGGTGAGGATGAGTCCGATCCCGCCGTGATGGGCGACGGGGCGCCATCCTCGCGCGTGTTGAACCAGGACGAGATCGACAGCCTTCTCGGCTTCGACGAGGATCACGACGACTCCTCGGAACGCTCCGGCATACAGGCCATCCTGAACAGCGCGCTGGTGTCTTACGAGCGCCTGCCCATGCTCGAGGTCGTCTTCGACCGGCTCGTGCGGCTGATGTCGACCTCTCTCAGAAACTTCACGTCGGACAATGTCGAGGTGTCGCTCGACAACATCAACTCGATCCGGTTCGGCGACTATCTGAACTCGATCCCGCTGCCCGCGATGCTTAGCGTTTTCAAGGCGGAGGAGTGGGACAACTATGGGCTGATCACCGTCGATTCCGCGCTCATCTACTCGATTGTCGACGTCCTCCTTGGCGGCCGGCGCGGCACGGCGGCCATGCGTATCGAGGGCCGTCCGTATACGACCATCGAGCGCAGCCTTGTCGAGCGCATGATCCACGTCATGCTGGCGGATCTGAGTGCCGCCTTCGAGCCACTGAGCCCGGTGAACTTCCGCTTCGACCGGCTGGAAACGAATCCGCGCTTCGCCACGATCTCGCGGCCGTCGAACGCCGCGATCGTCGCGAAGCTGCGCATCGATATGGAAGACCGCGGCGGCCGGCTGGAACTGCTGATCCCCTATGCGACGCTGGAGCCGGTTCGCGAGCTTCTGCTCCAGATGTTCATGGGCGAGAAGTTCGGCCGGGACTCCATCTGGGAAACCCATTTGGCCGAGGAGCTCTGGCAGACTCACGTCGATATGGATGCCGTGCTCGACGAACAGACCATGCGCCTGAACGATGTTTTCAACCTGCGGGTGGGGAGCCGCATCATGCTCAATGTCACGCCGAACGATCTGATCGAACTCCGCTGCGGCGAGGTGCCGATGTATCGGGGTCAGGTGGGCCGCAAGGGCGATCATATCGCGGTTCGTATCGACCATCAGGTGCCGACGAAGCAAAGGGAGAGGTAGCCGCTGTGACACCGTCACTAATTCTCGACCTCGTGGTCGCGGGCCTTCTTGTGGTGACGATTGCCTATGCGGCCTTGCTCAATCGGCGGATCGGCACGCTGCGCCGTGACAAGGCGGAACTCCAGGCGCTCGCCCTGAACTTCGCCGACTCGACGGCGAGGGCCGAGGACAGCATCGGCCGGCTTAAAAAGACGGCCGACGAGCTCAAGGCTCGCGTGGCGGAGGCCCGTGGTCTGCGCGACGACCTCGCTTTTCTAACGGATCGTGGCGGCTCCACGGCTGATCGTCTGGAGGAGCTGGTCCGGGCCGCCCGCAAGGAGGCGCCGCCGACTCCCGGGGGAGGGAGGGTTCCGAAGAGGGAGACGCCTTCGCCGGCCCGAGCGGGGGATGTCGATGAGCCGTCGGGGGTCGAGAGCGACGCCGAGCAGGAGCTGATCAGGGCCCTTCGGTCGGCCCGTCAGAGGCAGGCATGACCATGAAAAGTTCCATGGCGCGGATACGATTTCTGCCGATCACGATCTTTGCCGCGACGCTCATGCTGTCCGTGAAGATCGGTGGGATTTGGGATGGTCTTGCGGCGCTCGAAGAGACGGGGATCGCCGTCGCCGGCGCGGAGGCACAGGCGCCTGCTGGGACGGCGCCCGTCGAGCTGCCGGAGCCCGCCCCGGAGGCTCGGGCGGCCGACGCCGCAGAGCCGGAAGGGGCGCACCCCGCGCCCGAGAGCGCGATGCCGACCCAGATGCCGATCGAGGACCCGACGCTTCTCACTCAAACGGAGATCGATCTCCTTCAGCAGCTTTCGGAACGCCGCGAGGTGTTGGATGCGCGCGCGCGAGAGATGGAAATGCGGGAGGCGATGCTCCAAGCGGCGGAGTCCCGGATCGATAAGAAGATCGAGGAACTCAAGGTGCTGCAAGGCACTATTGAGGAGCTGATGGCGGCTTATGACGAGGAACAGGAGGCCAAGGTCGCGAGCCTGGTCAAGATCTACGAGAACATGAAGCCAAAGGACGCGGCGCGCATCTTCGAGCAACTCGATATGGATACGTTGCTCATGGTAGCCGAACGCATGAAGGAACGCGCCCTGGCGCCGATCATGGCGGACATGGATCCCGGACGCGCGCGCGATATTACCGTGGATCTGGCGCGGCGGCAGCAGCTGCCGCAGGAGAACGCACGGAGTGGCGGATGAGCCCGAACTTTGCCCGCCCGCGTCTGCCGCGCTTCGTCCGGGTAGGCCGTCCTGGGCTGCTTTGAGACTTGTTGCGATATGGACGAAAACCCGCTTTTCCAACCAAATGAAGCGCCCGATTCGGGGACGCCCACGATCTCGCTTTTTCTCGCGCTTTATCTGCTGGTTCTCGCCTTCTTCATCGTGCTGGTAACGATTTCGACCCTGGAGGAGGTGAAAAGCCAGGCGGTCATGGACAGCTTGACATCGACCTTTTCCTCCCTGCTGCCGCCCAGCACGGACTTGACGCTTTTCAACGCGAAAGAGGGGGACGTGCTGGCCGGGCAGGTCTTCGAAGAGGAAGTGACCGAGATCTTTGCCACGGCGATTCAAGTGGCGCGTATCGAGGTGGTTCAGCCCGGTCGTCAGATGCGGGTCACGATGCCGGCGGACGCCGTCTTTTTCCCGGAGTCGTCGGAGATTCGGGAGTCTCAGCTTCCGCTTCTTGACCGCATCGTTGCATCGCTCAGCGCCTCCGCGCCCGGAGTCCATCACGACATGGACTTCCTGGTGGTCGTTCCCTATGCGCAGAATGGCACTCTCCCCACGGGCCGGTCGCTGCCGGCCGCGCGCGCGGCGGCTTTCGCCGACGCCTTGCATCTCCGCGGCGTTCCGCCAGCACGGATGTCACTGGGCCTGAAACCGGGACGCGGGAAGAACGTAATTCTGCGTTTCTTCGTTCGGACGCCGGAGGAGGATCGTCTTCGGTTTGATGAGGCGTTGGAGAAATCCGGCGACCGCGAGGCCAGCTCATGACGACGCAGATGAGCGACGACCTCGATCTGGTTCAAGACCCGCCTCGGCAGGGCAAGGGATGGATGATCGTCTTCACCGATCTCGTCTCGCTGATGCTCACCTTTTTCGTGCTCCTATTCTCCATGTCCAGTGTCCAGATCGCGAGCTGGGAGGAGATGATCGACGCCCTGTCCCAGACCCTGGCGCCGTCGCGGGAAAAAACCGTCTCCGAAGTGTCGGCCCAGTACAACATCGCGACCATCTTCCGCAAACGGGCGATCAATCTCGATTATCTCGCGGCCGTGCTGAAAGAGACGATGGCCAAGGATGCCGTTCTCTCCCGCTGCCATATCATGCCGCTGGAGGATCGCCTGGTCATCGCCCTGCCGGGGGACCTTCTGTTCTCTCCGGGCCAAGCGGCGCTGTCCGACCGGGCCGCCCGTGCGCTGTTCAGGCTGGGCGGCGTGCTGCGCAATGTGGGCAACCAAATCGGCGTCAACGGACATACCGATCCGGTCCCGCCGCGGGGCGACGGCTTCGCCTCGAATTGGGAGCTTTCGCTGGCGCGGGCGGTGGCCGTCGCCAATGCCCTCCGGCGGTCGGGTTATCGGGAGGACGTCGTCGCCTACGGTTTCGCGGACAGCCGGTTCGAGGAGCTTCCGGAAATGGCGCCGGATAGGCGCCGCGCCCTTGGACGGCGCGTGGACATCGTCGTCATGCCGACGGTGGGCAGCTGATCGGGGGCGGCCATGAGGTATGGGCGGCGGATTACGGGGCTTCTTCTGGTGATGACCGGGCTCCTGTGGGGTGCCTTCGCCGATGCCGAGGAGGTCGTCCTTCGCGCGGCACCCCATCAGGGTTTTGGCCGTATCGTCTTCAACTGGCAGAATCCTGTTGAGTTTTCGGCCGAGGCCGAGGGCGATCTGCTGTTCGTCCGCTTTCAGCGGCCGATCGAAACTGATGCCGGGATGTTGATTGAGCTCTTGCCGGACTATCTGCTGGACGTCCAGATCGGCGAGGACGGACAAAGCCTGACCTTGATCATGCGCGAGGGGTTTGACGTGCGGGCCTTCGATCTCGGGCCGGCGATCGTCATCGATCTCGTCGCCAAGCCCGCGCCATCAGGAACGGAGGTGGCGTCCCGTGGCGCCGATGGCGCGCGGGCAGCGACCACGCGTTCCGACAATGGCGGATCGGAACGCGCCCCCGGTCGGGCGGCGCCTCCGACCTTGCCGGTGCGTGCCGGGGAACATGAGGGCTTCAGCCGGCTCGTATTCGATTGGCCGGATTCGGTTGACTACCAGGTCGTCAGGACCGGTTCCACGGTGACCGTCGCGTTCGATCGGCTGGCGACGCCGGACTTTCGCGCCGTGCGTGGTCAGAACCCTCGATATGTGCGCGATCTAGAGGCGGCTTCGGCCGCGGAGGCGTTGACCGTCAGCTTCCGCGTGCCAGAGGGCGCCCGGATTCGCCATCTGCGCGTCGGACCCAAGGTGGCGATCGATGTCTTGGCGCCGGCCACCTCGCAATCCGGGACGAAGACGGCGCGAATCGCGCCGGAAACGGGGCGCGCACCGGCCGCTCCGGTATCATCGTCCGAGACGGTTGGGGGATCGTCGGCAGAGGGGCGTGACGGTGGGGATGCCTCGCATCCCAAGCCGTTGGCTGAGGTCCCCCCGAGGGCGCTGACTCCGCCGAAGAGACCATCTCGGAAGAATGCGGCGCCATCTCGGGCATCGGATGCGTTCGCGCCCCTTGCCGCGGCCGATTCGGATACCACGCCGGTTGCCGCGCCATCTGCGACGGAAGATGTGCCCGGCGAGCCGAAGGCCGATGCGCGAAGCACCACCGACAGTGATGCCCCGGTTCAACTCCGCTTTGAATGGCGGGAACCCGTGGGTGCCGCCGTGTTCCGCCGGGCCGGCGCCCTATGGGTGGCCTTCGACAAGTCGAAGGATTTGGATCTGGACGCCCTCAGGAAGACGGCGGGCAACGCGGTGCGCACCGCCGAGCAGCTTTCCCACGAGCGGGGCACGATTATTCGGCTGGGCACCGTTTCGGGACTTAATCCGGTTGTTCGTCGCGATGGCTTGGTATGGATCGTGGAGCTGCGACAGCAGCCGCTTCGTCCCGACAGTTCGATCGAGATCAAGCCACAGCCCGATTCGCCGGTCGGCGCGAGGCTGTTTCTCCCGGTTACGGAGCCGGGGTTGGCGCTCCCCGTTCAGGACCCCGAGGTCGGGGATATGATCGTTATCGTCCCGGTGATTCCGTTGGGTCATGGCGTGGAGAACGGCCGGAGATATCCCGGCGTGCACATCCTTGCCTCCGCCCAGGGTGTCGCCCTGGCGCCGGGAATCGACGAGCTCAGGGTGCGGTCGCTTCGTCAAGGCGTCGAGGTGACCCATGCGCAAGGCCTGCTGATGTCGTCCTCGGTTCGGGATTTGGCCGCTCATGCCGTCCCGGAGTCGGAGGAGCCCCTTACGCGGATCTTCGGCTTCGATGCCGGAGACGCGGTGCCGAACCGCCTTTTCCGCGTCCGCCAGCGAGAGCATACAGAGTTTGCGCGTGACGAAGAGAGTGTGGGGCGGGAGCGCGCCCGGTTGCATCTTGCCGAGTTCTACTTGGCGAACGGGTTCGCCGCCGAGGCGCTCGGCGTTCTGGCCGCCGTGGCCCGTGATCGGCCCGAAGCCCTCAAAGAGCCGGAATTCAGGGCGTTACGAGGCGCGAGCTCCTTTTGGATGGGGCGGTTGGACGAGGCCGCGGAGGATCTCTCATTGGCCGGGTTGGACGGGAACAGCGAGGCCGAGTTCTGGCGGGCGTCGGTCAAGGCCACCGCTGGTGACACCGCCGAAGCGGCTCAGGATTTGAAGCGCACCTCGCGGCTCCTTCTCTCCTATCCGCTTCCGCTGAAGGTCCCTCTGGCGATGTTGGCGGCAGAGGCCGCGATCGAGACTCGGGACCTGCAGCAGGCAACCGAACTCCTCGAAGCTCTGGCCGCGGACGACCTCACACCCCCTCAGGAGGCCCGCCTTACCTACTTGCAGGGCAGCCTGGCCGAGCTTTCCGGCGATTTCGAGGCTGCCGTCGCCAGTTGGGAGGAGGCTGAGGACAGTGCGCACCGTCCCAGCCGTGCGTATGCCGCCGTCGCGCGAACCGAGCTTCTGCTTGGGCGTGGCGAGATAACCCCCGATGAGGCTATCGAGGAATTGGAACGTTTACGCTTTGCTTGGCGCGGTGACGAGTTTGAATTCGATCTTCTCCGACGTCTCGGCGAGCTTTATCTCGAACGGCAGGACTATCGGAATGGCCTGCGGACGCTCCGGCAGGCCGCCACCCATTTTCGCGATCATGCCGAAGCGCCCGAGGTGACTCAGAACATGGCCGACGCCTTCTCCAGGCTCTATCTGGAGGGGGCGGCGGACATGCTGCCGCCGGTCACGGCGATCGCGCTTTATGACGAGTTCAAGGAATTGACGCCCTCCGGGCCGCAGGGTGACGAGATGATTCGGCGCTTGGCGGATCGGCTCGTCGCCGTCGATCTGCTTGATCGAGGGGCCGAGCTTCTCGACGCGCAGGTCAAGTTTCGTCTCGAGGGGCCGGAGAAGGCGCGGGTGGGAACCCAGCTCGCGCTTATCCAACTGATGGCGGGCAACCATGGGGAGGCGATCGGCGCTCTCGACGCCAGCGACATCGGCGGCATGCCGCAGGAGTTGATCGCGCGTCGCCGCCACCTGCACGCCCGTGCCTTGCTCGCCCTCGGGCGCACCAATGACGCTTATGCTCTTCTCGAAGACGATCGTGGCGTGGAAGCGGAGCGGTTGCGCACGGAGATCCATTGGCAGGCGCGGGATTGGCCGAACGCCGCCAAATCCATTCGCCTTCTTGCCAGGGCCAAGGGGGTTCAGCCCGGGCAGCCTCTCGACGACGATCAGGCCCATCTGGTCCTCAACTGGACGATCGCCTTGACCCTGGCGGGCAATGAAAGGGCGTGCGAACGCGTTCGTCGGGAGTATGGCGCCGCGATGGCCAGCACGTCTTATGCCGACGCCTTTCGTCTGATCGCGCATTCGAAACGGCCCGGCCTGCTGAGCTATGGAGACGTGGCCAATGAGGTCAAGCAGGCCGAGAGGTTTCGGACGTTCTTGGCGGAGTACCGGGATCGCCTGAAGACGCAGAACCTTAGCGAAATCTACTGATTGAGCCGGAGCCTTCCCCGCAGTCGAGGTCAGGCGCCGTAACGGTCGCCGAAGACGTAGGCCTCGGTTTCGCGGATGCTGGTTTCGAGCTCGACCTTCATGACCTCGTAGAGATCGCGGACCGAGACCATACCGACGACCCGGTCATCTTCGACGACCGGGAGGTGGCGATAGTGGCGCACGCGCATGATCTCAAGCGCATCGAAGGCGCTGTCATCCGGGCTCAGCGTATCCGGGTCGCGCGTCATGATCTGGCCGAGCGTTGTTGTCTTGGGGTCCAGGCCGTGGGCAATCAAACGACGCGCGATGTCTCGCTCGGTCACGATGCCCGCGAGCTGTCCGGCGCTATTGGTGACGACCAGGGCGCCCACATCGAGCCGGGCCATCTTCCGGACCGCGTCCAGAACGGTCGTATCCTCGCCCAAGGCGTGGACACGTCCCCGCTCCGTTATGTCAGGAATGATACGATGCCTCATGATCCCCAACCAATTCCTGATCTAATACCACACGGCATGACTAGGTTATTTTTCTAAGTAATAGGAATGGGGGCGATCGTCAACAAATACGCGATTCCGGGTTTCCCTTGTGGGGCCGAAGGTAATTACTGGGATGATCGGGGGGAATCCCTGAGTTCATTATGCGCCTTTTATCCCGTCACCCGAGTCTGCCGGATCGTCGGGTTCCGATGGCGGTGTGATGCGGATTGCGGTGATCTGATGCCTTTGCCGCCGCAGGATCTCGAATCGGAATCCGTGGAACAGGAAAGTCTGGCCAACCTCGGGGATTCTGCGGGTCTCGTGCAGGACAAAGCCGGCGATGGTCGCCGCTTCCTCGTCGGGCAGCGTCCACTCGAACTCGCGGTTGAGGTCCCGGATCGTCACCCAGCCCTCGACGATGTAGCTGCCATCGGGCTGCGGCCTGACGCCGCTGACGGTGACGTCGTGTTCGTCGGAGATGTCGCCGACGATCTCTTCCAGAATGTCCTCGAGTGTGACGATGCCCATGAGGCTGCCGTACTCGTCCACGACCAGGGCGAAATGCTCGCGCCGCTCGCGGAAAGCCAAAAGCTGGTCCAGAAGCGGCGTGTATTCCGGAATGAACCAGGGCGGGGCCGACAGCGCCACCACGTCGAGCTTCTCGAGATCGGGATCGGGCGTCTGAATGGCTCGCAGCAAGGCCTTGGCGTGAAGCACGGCGACGATATTGTCCGGCGACTCCCGCCAGAGCGGAATCCGCGTATATGGGCTGGCAAGCACCTGCTTGACGACCTCGTCCAGGGGCAGATCGGCGTCGATGGTCACGACATTCTTTCTGTGGATCATGATTTCTCCGACCTGGACGTCGGTCAGGTCGAGAACGCTTCGAAGCATCGCGCGCTCGTGCTTGACGGCTTCTTCGTCGCCGGCATGGAGCTCGATGGCGCCGCGGAGTTCCTCATCGCCCGCGCCCATGGCTTCGTCGCCCTGGATATCGACGCCGAACAGCTTGAAGGTGCCGCGTACGATCCACAGCAGCGCGCGTGTGACCGGGTTGAAGATGATGACAATCACATTGACGACCGGCGCGATGGCTAGGGCCATCTGGTTGGCACGCCGGACCGCATAGGTCTTGGGCAGGATTTCGGCGAACAGGAGAACCAGCAAGGTCATGACGATGGTGGCGTAGGCCACCCCCGCCTCGCCGAAATAGCCGATCAGAATCCGGGTCGCGAGGGCCGACGCCAGGATGTTGACCAGGTTGTTGCCGAGCAGCACGGCGCTGATCAATTGAGCCTTGTGCTCGTGAAGGCGGTTGACGATGCCGGCCCGGTTGTCGCCGCCCTGCTCGAGCTGATGCATCATCGGCCGCGAGGCGGCCGTGAGCGCGGTTTCCGAACCGGAAAAGAAGGCCGATAGGACCAGCAAAATGCCGATCGCCGCCAGGTACTCCAACATGTGGGATCACTCAACCATCGAAAGGGAACAACGTTGCGCGGCGGAAGTCTCCGCGATTTCAAAGGGCGAGGAAGTCGGCCAAGAGGCGCCGGACCTCGTCGCTCTCGACGTCTTGCGTCGTGAACGCGCGGCCGATCCCGCGCACCAGAACGAAGGTAGGCCGCTTTCCGCGGACCTTCTTATCGGACAGCATATGCGACATCAGCGTGTCCGCCGACCAGCACGAATCTGCGATACCCGACAAATCCGTCGGCAACCCGGCCTCCGAGAGATGGTGGCGTACCCGCGCGAGATCCTCCGGCGGGCAAAGTCCAAGGCGTGTGGAGAGGTCGAACGCCATGACCATGCCGATGGCCACCGCCTCGCCATGCAGCAGGGCGCCGCCATAGCCCGTCTGAAGCTCCAGCGCATGCGCGAAGGTATGGCCGAGGTTCAGCAGCGCGCGGCGTCCCATCTCCCGCTCGTCCTCGGCGACCACCGCGGCCTTGGCGGCGCAGCACCGGGCAACGGCCTCGGTCTGTACGGCGACATCGCAGTCGCGAAAGCGCGCATTGCGCGCCTCCAGCCAGTCGAAGAAGCCGGGGTCGTCGATCAGCCCGTATTTCACCGTCTCGGCATAGCCCGCGAGGAGTTCCCGGCGCGGCAATGTCCTCAATGTCTCGACATCGGCAAGCACAAGGGAGGGCTGATGAAACGCGCCGACGAGATTCTTGCCGTGACGCGTGTTGATCCCGGTCTTGCCGCCCACCGAGCTGTCGACCTGGGCCAGCAGGCTGGTGGGCACCTGGATCAGGGGCAGGCCGCGCAGGGTGATGCTCGCGGCGAACCCGGCCAGATCGCCGATCACGCCGCCCCCGAGCGCCACGATCGTGGTCTGGCGCTCGACGCGGGCGTCGAGAATCTCCTCCGTCAGCGCCCGAAGCTGCCCGAATTCCTTGGTTTGTTCGCCCGCGGGAAGGACGATCGCGTGGTTCTCGACACCGGCTCCGGCCAGCGAGGCCGCCAGCCGATCAAGGTAGAGCGGGGCGACGTTTTCGTCGCTGACCACGATGACTCGCGGTGCCGGCAGGGCAGGTCTCATGAGCGGTCCCGCATTGGCCAGCAGACCCGCCCCGACGACAATGTCATATCCCCTGCCGCCGAGCCCTACCCGAAGGCGCTTCTCCGGAGGGGTAATGACCTGAGAGTCCTGCTTCATGGATCCGAAACCGCTTTGATCGGAAAGCATGGGCTGAAGGCGCGAAGGCCGTCCAGTACTTGCTTCGCGGTCATGTCTGGTCCTTCTTCGGCGGTGTCAACGATCACGTCGGCTTCGGCGTAGATAGGGTAGCGCTGTTCGATGAGCCCTGCGAGCGTTCCGCGCGGGTCGTCGTTGTTCAGAAGCGGGCGGTGCGTCCGCCGGTGCGTGCGTTCGTAAAGGACCTCGATGTCGGCCCGCAGCCAGACCGATATGCCTTTCTCCTTGATGCGCGCACGGATGGAGGGATCGATAAACGCGCCCCCGCCGGTCGCCAGGATCTGAGGGCCGCAGTCGAGAATTCGCGCGATGACCCGGCGCTCGCCATCGCGGAAGGCGGCCTCGCCATACAATTCGAAGATATCCTCTATGGAGCATCCGGCGGCCTTGGTGATCTCGTTGTCCGCGTCGGTGAACGGCAGGTCAAGGGCCTGCGCCAGGCGGCGACCGACGCTGGACTTGCCGGCTCCCATGAGTCCCACAAGAACGATGTTGTCTTTGCTTGGGCGCGAGAGCACCATCTCTCCCGTGGCGGCGGTTGACGTCGATTTCCTGTCTAGTTGGCCGGTTCGACCGCCGCCCGACAAGTTCTCCGGCCACGTTGAAAGCGGCGGGTCGAGCCGATACACTGCCGAATTGTCGTCATAGTCGCAAGCTATGATCGTTCGAGGTGGGCGTAAGCCCGCGTTGCGGGGTCTTCTGAGGGGTGGCCGGCGAAGGGGGTTTGTATGAGTGGTTTGTCCCGTGTGCTCTTGGTGGTCATTCTGTTAGCCTTGATTGGTGGTGCGGCTTTCCTGGCCACCTGGGACATCCCGGCGCCGATATCGACAGTCGAGAAAGAGATTCCCGATGAGCGTTTCCCTCGGTGACCTGCGGCTTGGCGTGGCGGGGTGCGCGGCTGCCGTCGTTTTCTCAGCGTGCCTGGTTCCGGCGAGCGCGCCCGCCCAGTTGGAGTCCCCCCCGGATCGCCCCATGATGCTGGCGCCGACCCCCAGATCGGCGGCGCCCGCGGGGGAGGACGGCGAGACCTCGCCGCCAGGCGAATCCGAGGCCCCTTTACCCGATCAAATTCAGGTCGATGCGCTGGAGACGGTCGACGTCGATACGCTCGGCACCCTGGGCACCGGGAATGGGGGTTTCGCGGCGGATATGTGGCGCGGATCGCCCCGGCCATTGGTCGACGTGCTGCTTCCCCGCTTGCCCGTGGACACCTCCTCGCCGGCGATGCGCGATCTGGCGCGCCGCCTGCTGCTTTCGGCCGCGGTGGCGCCGGAAGGCGAGGCTCCGGCGGGTAGCTTCCTGGCGCTGCGGGCGCGGCTTCTGGTGTCCATGGGCGATCTCGACGGCGCGAAAGGTCTGTTCGAGGCCTTGCCAAGGCGGACTGGGGATTCCGAATTGGCGAGGATCGAAGCCGACGCCCGTTTCCTGGAAAACGACAACGCCCGCGCTTGCGCGATCGCAACGGAGCATGTCGCGGTCGGTCAGGATGGCTACTGGCAGAAAGCCTTTATTTTCTGCCAGATCCTTGCCGATCAACGGGAGCGCGCGGCCCTCGGGGTTTCGCTGGTGCGCGAGACGGACGAGGACGACACGGTTTTCTTCGAATTGGCGGACGCGCTCATCGCCGACCGGTCTCCGGAACTCGAGGGGATGAGCGATCCGACGCCCATGCAGCTCGCCATGGCCCGGGCGACCGGGGCGTCGCTGCCGGTCGACGTCGTCGCTTCCGATCGTCCCGGTATCCTGCGAACCGTGGCGACGAGTCCCAACGCGCCCATAGAACTGCGCCTCGAAGCGGCGGAGCGCGCCGAGGCGGCCGGCGCCCTGGCGCCCGAAACCTTGCGCCAGATCTATGCCTCGATCGATTTTACGGACGAGGGCCTTGCCCATCCCCTTTCGCAGGCCGAGGCCGAAGGCGGGGCCATGAGCCGCGCTCTCCTGTATCGCTCGGCTCTCGCCCAGACGGTTCCGACCGCCAAGGCCGAGGCCGTCGCCCAGGCATTCGATCTGGCTAGGCAGGCCGGCCGGTATGCGTCTGTGGTCCGCACGTTCCTGCCCGTCGTGAAGGGTATTGGGCCGTCCTTGGAGCTCCTTTGGTTCGCGCCGGAAGCCGTTAAGGCCCTTCTTCTGGCCGGGGACGTTGAATCGGCCGCCATCTGGTACGGGCTTCTGCGCAGCAACGCGCGGCACGACGAGGCGGCGGCGGCGTCCTTGTTGGCGGTAACGCCCGTGATGGCTCTGTCCGGCCTCGATCGCGATTTCAGCGGCAGCCCGCGGGGCCTCGCCGGCTGGGCCGAGGAGGCGCGGTCCATCGAAGATGGCCGTGAACTTGCGGCGCTTCTTTTCGCTTTGCTCGACGGCCTCGGGGATCGGGTGCCGGAGGATCTTTGGAACCCCTTGCTGGATGGCCCCGACAGAACGACGACGGCGGTGCCGCATCCCGCCGTCTGGATGCGTCTTTCCTCCGCCGCCGCGGACCGCCGCGTTGGCGAAGCCGTCCTTCTTTCCCTGCTGGCGCTGGGGCCGGTCGGTCCCACCGAGGCGAATCCGGTCACCCTGCGCCGTGTCGTCTCGGCGTTGGTGGAAATCGGCCTTGAAAGCGATGCGCGGGCGCTCGCCTTGGAGGCGGCGGTCGCCGCGGGTCTATGAGTGGGCGAGGCCGGCGGGGCGAAGGTCCGCGTCGGCCTGGAACTCCGCCATCGCGTCATGTCGAAACCTTCCTTGAAATGCTCGTTGCCGAGCGCGGCGCCGCGCGCAATACGCTCGAATCCTATCGACGGGATCTGATGGATTTCGCCGCGTCTCTCCGGCCGCGTGGAACCGCGCCGGAGCAGGCCGAGAGCGACGACCTTCGCCGTTATCTTGCCTCTCTTTCGGCAGCAGGATTGTCTCCGCGCACGAGCGCGCGGCGCCTGTCCGCCCTGCGCCAGTTCTATCGCTTCCTCTACGCTTCGGGCGTGCGGAACGACGATCCCTCCGCGCCCCTCGACAGCCCCCGTCTCGGACGCCCGCTCCCGAAATATCTGAGCGAGGTGGAGGTGGAGCGCCTGCTCGACGCCGCCCATGGCCGCTCCGGCCCCGAGGGCGCGCGGCGCGCGGCCCTGTTGGAAATCCTCTACGCGACGGGATTGCGGGTCTCCGAACTGGTCGGCTTGGCGCTGTCGTCCCTGACCCGTGATCGGCGGGTGCTTTTGGTGCGCGGCAAGGGGGGCAAGGAGCGGGTGGTCCCCCTCAGCCGGCCCGCGATCGACGCCCTTGAAGCCTACTTGCAGGTGCGGCGGCATTTTATCCCGGGCGACCGGTCGCAACGCCGCTCCTCGCCCTGGCTGTTTCCCTCGCGGGGGCGCGAGGGGCATCTGACGCGGGTCCGCTTCGCCCAGATTCTCAAGGAGATGGCCGTGGAGGCGGGGCTCGAACCAAGGATGGTTTCGCCCCACGTTCTTCGCCATTCCTTCGCCAGCCATCTGCTGGCCCACGGTGCCGATCTCAGATCGCTGCAGCAGATGCTCGGGCATTCCGACATCGCGACCACGCAGATCTACACCCATGTGCTCGACGAGCGCATGAAGGCTCTGGTCGAACAGGCGCATCCGCTGGCGCGGTCGGGCCGTTCCTGACCGCCGGCAACTCCTGCGCGACATTCACCAGGCTTCACAGTTTCGCGATAATTCTGGACTGTTTGGTTCAAAATACCATATGAGCTGTCAAGGAGATGCTTTTTGGAGTGAATGCACATGGGACGGCCCCGGGAGTTCGATGCACGAGAGGCCCTCGACCAGGCGATGCAGGTCTTTTGGGCACGGGGATATGAGGCGGCATCCCTGACCGATCTGACGAAGGCGATGGGGATCAGCCGGAGCAGTCTCTACGAGGCCTTCGGCGGTAAGCGGGACCTCTACCTCTCGGCGCTTGCCCATTACGACGAGACCCGGGTCAGCCGGGTGGTCCGTCGTCTCGAAGGGGATGGGCCGTTGCGGGTGCGAATCGCTTCGGTTCTGAGTGACGTCATCGACGCGGCGGTCGAGGAGGGGAGGCGAAGCGGATGCTTTCTCTGCAACGCGGCGGTCGAGGTGGCGCCACACGATGCCGGTCTCGCCGCCCGCGTTTCCGACGGTCTGGACCGTATGGAGGCGGCTTACAGGCGCGCCCTGCTGGATGCGCGAAACCGGGGCGAAATCCCCGAGGACCGCGACCCGCGAGCCTTGGCGCGTTTTCTGGTCAGCAGCGTCAACGGGCTGCAGGTGACGGCAAAGGTTCAGCCCGACCGCGAGCGGTTGGGGGAGGTGGCGCGGGTCATCCAGTCCGTCTTGAATTAGTTTTTTTGGTTATTTTGGATCGTTCAGTCCAAAAAAGTCATGGCTTCCAAGCCACTTTCAGCAAGAAGGAGAGTACGATGCCCAATATCGAGATCTACACCAAGGACTACTGCCCCTACTCCTGGCGGGCTAAGGCCCTGCTCGAGTCCAAGGGAGCGCCCTATGAGGAGATCGACGTGACCCATGATCCCGAGCGTGAGCGGGAGATGATCGCCCGGTCGGGTCGGCGGACGGTCCCCGAGATCTTCTTCGACGGCCGTCTGATCGGCGGGTCGGACGAGCTCCACGCGCTGGAGGCGTCGGGCGAGCTTGACCGTCTTCTGGAGCGGTCGGGCGGGGTGCGCAGGGCTGCTTGAGACGCCTGCCACCGGCACAAAACCCCTGCGAAGCGCCGCGCTGGGCCGCCTTCCGGCATACGAAAAAACGCCTGGAGGCGGCTTGGCGCTTTGGCTATAAGGGGCCGGTACGCGCCGCCGGCCGGACCAAAAGAGGACAAGCACGGCCCGCGCATTCCCTGAACGCCTCCTGGGAGGAGAATAACATGAGCTTTACCATCGTCGAGCAGTGCACCGCTCGCTTGAACCGGTCCGAACTGGCCGTGCCGGGGTCGAACCCGAAATTTCTTGAGAGAGCGGCGGCGAGCAAGGCCGATGTGGTCTTTCTGGACCTCGAGGACGCCGTCGCGCCCGATGACAAGGAGCAGGCGCGCAAGAACGTCATCGAGGCGCTCAACGACCTGGACTGGAGCGGCCATACGATCTCGGTCCGCATCAACGGCCTCGACACCCACTACATGTACCGGGACGTGGTCGATCTGATCGAGCAGGCGCCCAACAAGCTCGACCTCATCATGATCCCCAAGGTGGGCACGGCGTCGGACGTCTACGCGGTGGACATGCTGGTGTCGCAGGTCGAGGCCGCGATGCGCTGCGAGAAGCGCATCGGCTTCGAGCTGATCATCGAAACGGCGCTCGGCATGCAGAACGTGCACAGCATTGCCTCGGCCAGCACACGGAACGAGTCCCTCCACTTCGGGGTCGCCGACTATGCCGCTTCGACCAAGGCGCGGACGACCAATATCGGTGGTCCCAACCCGGCCTACCACGTCCTGACCGACCCCGATGACGACGGCGTACGCGAAGTCCACTGGGGCGACATGTGGCACTATGCGATCGCGCGCATGGTGGTCACGGCCCGGGCCAACGGGCTGCGGCCGATCGACGGACCGTTCGGCGATTTTTCCGATCCGGACGGCTACAAGGCCCAGGCGAGCCGGGCGGCGGTTCTCGGCTGCGAAGGCAAATGGGCCATCCATCCGAGCCAGATCGATCTGGCGAACGAGCTGTTCAGCCCGAGCGAGAAAGAGGTTACCCAGGCCCAGCGCATCATCGAGGCGATGGAGCAGGCCAAGAAGGAAGGCAAGGGCGCGGCCACCCTCGACGGTCGGCTGATCGACATCGCTTCGATCAAACAGGCTGAGGTCGTGGTCAAAAAGGCCGAGCAGATTGCCGCGAAATAGCGGGATCGGGCTTTCGCGATACGAGCCGGCGGCGTTTCATCTCGTCGCCGGTTCGGTGTGTACGCGTCCGAGCCCGCCAACCGGAAGGCATGGGTGACCCGGTGATCGGGATAAGATATTGTGGGCGTTCGAATTTCCGGGGAATGACTGCCGTGGATAGGCGTGGCGGGTGAGGACCATGCACAACTTCCTCGAATTCGAAAAACCGATCGCCGAGCTCGAAGGCAAGATCGAGGAATTGCGCCATCTCTCCGGGGACGGCGAACTCAATATCGCCGAGGAGGTGGCGAAGCTGCAGGGCAAGGTCGACAAGCTGTTGGCCCAGACCTACGCCAAGCTCACGCCCTGGGAGAAGACCCAGGTCGCCCGTCATCCGGATCGGCCGCATACCCATGACTATGTGGAACGCCTGATCGAGGACTTCACGCCGCTTTCGGGCGACCGGCTGTTCGGCGAGGATCAGGCCATTCTTGCCGGCCTCGGCCGGTTCCGGGGGTATTCGGTCGTGGTCCTTGGCCATGAGAAGGGCCGGGATACGGACGCCCGGGTTCGCCACAATTTCGGCATGGCCCGTCCCGAGGGCTACCGCAAGGCGCAGCGGCTGATGGGCCTTGCTGATCGTTTCGGGCTGCCGGTCCTTTCTCTGGTCGATACGCCCGGGGCATATCCTGGCGTCGACGCTGAGGCGCGCGGCCAATCCGAGGCCATCGCCCGTAGCATCGAGACATGCCTCTCCCTGCGCGTGCCTTTGATCAGCGCCGTCATCGGCGAGGGCGGATCGGGCGGCGCCATCGCCATTGCCGCCGCGAACGCCATTCTCATGCTGGAGCATTCGGTTTATTCCGTGATATCGCCGGAGGGCTGCGCCTCCATCCTTTGGCGCAATGGCGAGCAGGCGAAGGACGCGGCTGATTCTCTGAAAATAACGGCGCAGGATCTCAAGAAGCTTGGCGCCATCGACGAGATCATTCCCGAGCCTCTGGGCGGGGCGCATCGCGACGCGGCGGCGACGATCGATGCCGTGGGCGATGCTACCGAACGGTCCCTCGAGGAGCTTGCGGGTGTCGACCGTGTGACGCTCAAGGCCCGCCGCCGGGAGAAATTCCTCGAGATCGGCAAGATCGGGCTCTCTTAGCTCTCTTTTTCCCGGTAGGTATCCCTTAACCTCTCGTCTTTAGTCTCGTAGGTCCCCGACATGGTGTCGAGAAGGGCCTATGGAACAGATTTGCGCCCTCACGCCTGACACGCCGGGGTGCGGGCCGGTTGGCGCGCGGCCCTGGCTTCGGGTGGTTATCGCATGAGGGTCCTGGTCACCGGCGGTGCGGGCTTCATCGGCTCGGCGGTGGTGCGGTGCATCATCCGCGAAGGCGAGGACAGCGTCGTCAACCTCGACAAGCTGACCTACGCCGCCAATCCGGCATCGTTGGAGGCCGCCGCCGACTCTCCGCGCTACGCCTTCGTCGAGGCCGACATCTGCGACGCCTCCGCCCTGCGCGGGGTGTTCGCCCGCTATCGGCCCGATTGTGTCCTCAACCTGGCCGCCGAGTCCCATGTCGATCGCTCGATCGACGGCCCGGCGGCATTCGTGCAGACCAACATCCTTGGGACCTACCGGCTGCTGGAAGTGAGCCTTGATTACTATAACCGGCTCCCATCCGACCGCCGTGCCCACTTCCGATTCCACCATGTGTCGACGGACGAGGTCTTCGGGTCGCTCACGCCGGAGGCCGCGCCCTTCGATGAACAGAGCCGATACGCGCCGCGGTCGCCCTATGCCGCCTCCAAGGCCGGGTCCGATCATCTCGTCATGGCCTGGCATCATACCTATGGACTGCCGGTGCTCCTCAGCAACGCGTCGAACAACTACGGGCCCTGCCAGTTTCCCGAGAAGCTGATTCCCCTGACCATCCTCAATGGCCTCGCCGGTAAGCCGCTCCCCGTTTACGGCACCGGCGAGAATGCGCGCGACTGGCTCTATGTCGAGGACCATGCGGAGGCCCTGCTCGCGATCCTGCGTCGCGGGCGGGTGGGAGAAACCTATCTTGTCGGCACGGGCGAGGATCGCCCGAATATCGACGTCGTGCGCGCCGTCTGCAGTCTGCTTGACGAGTTGTTTCCCGACTCGCCGTATTGCCCCCACGCCGACCTCATCACATTCGTCGCCGACCGGCCGGGACACGATCTGCGCTACGCGATAGATCCCTCGCGGCTTCGAGAGACCTTGGGATGGGAGCCGCGCGTGGCCTTCGAGGAGGGGCTCCGGCGCACGGTTCAATGGTATGTCGACCGGAGCGATTGGTGGCGCCCGCTGGTTCGCCGGGGATGCGTGGGCGAACGGCTCGGATTGGCGGCGAGGGTCGCGAGGTGAAGGGGATCATTCTCGCCGGGGGGAGTGGCCAACGCCTCCATCCGCTGACCTGCGCGGTCAACAAGCAGCTTCTGCCGGTCTATGACAAGCCCCTGATCTACTACCCTTTGTCGGTGCTCATGCTGGCCGGCATTCGGGAGATTCTGGTGATTTCGTCGCCCCGTTGTCTTCCCCAATTTCAGGCCCTGCTCGGCGATGGGGCCCCGCTCGGCCTCGGCATCTCCTACGCGGGGCAGGAGCGGCCACGGGGACTGGCCGAAGCCTTTCTGATCGGCCGCGACTTCATCGGCAAGGGGGCCTGCACCCTGGTCTTGGGGGACAACATCTTCCTGGGAGCCGGGGCCGCCCGTCAGCTCAAGCGGGCGATCACCAGCAATGCCGGCGCCACCGTCTTCGCCCGGGAAGTCTCGGATCCCGAGAACTATGGGATCGTCGAGCTCGACCGCCGGGGCCGCGCCACCTCCCTGGTCGAGAAGCCGGCGCATCCCCGTTCCAACTGGGCCGTGACGGGGCTTTACGTCTATGACAACCGGGTGACCGAGATCGCCGCTGGCGTTCGTCCCTCGGCGCGCGGCGAGCTCGAAATCACGGACGTTAACCGCGTCTATCTGGAGAGGGGTTGCCTGGACGCCGTTCGCCTGGGCCAGGACGTGACCTGGCTCGACGCCGGCACGCCGGAACGGCTGCTCGACGCCGGGCTGCTGGTACAAGAGGCCGAGCGGCGGGAAGATCGGAAGGTCGCCTGTCTGGAGGAGATCGCCTTCCGGCAGGGGTTCATCGACCTCGCCGCGGTCGAAGGGCGCGCCGCGGCCTTGGCCGACAGCGCCTACGGCCAATACCTCACCCGCCTCGTCGCCGAAGCGCGGGAGGATGCACAAACCTCCGGCGGCCGCGCCGCGGCGTAGGACGCGCGCTCCAAGCGTCAAAAGCCGTAGAGTTCGGCCGGATTGTCGACCAGAATCCGGGTCCGCGTCGCCTCGTCCCCGACCCAGTCGAGCAGCAGGTCGAGCATGAGCGCGTCGTCCGGCTGCGGATCGTTCCCGGGATGCGGCCAGTTGCTGGCCCAGAGCATGCGCTCGGGCGCCAAACGAACCAGCTCTCGCGCCAGCACGCCGACATCCGCGTAGGGCGGTGCTTGGGTTGAGGACTCATAGGGCGCCGAGAGCTTTACCCAGCAGCGGCCGTCCTCGACCAGGCGCGCCAGCGTTCGAAAGGCCGGATCGTCCGTCCCCACCGGGTCCATGAAGCGGCCGACATGGTCGACCACCAGCGTTCCCGGCAGCCGTTTGAGCATCTCTTCGCGCTCCGGCAGCTCCCGCCCGTTGAGCTGGAGCTGGATGTGCCAGCCAAAGCCTTGGATCCTCGCCGCGACCTCTTCCAGTATGTCCCAGGGGACCGCGCCGCCCTTCATCATGTGAAATCTCGCGCCCCGCGCGCCGGTGCCTGTAAGCCGCTCAAGCTCCGCCTCGGGCGTCGTTTCGTCGACGACGACGATCAGCCGCGCGTTGTCGCCGAAGGCCGCGGCGCCTTCCAGCTGACAGGTATTGTCCAGGCCATAGGTCGTCGGCTGTACCACGACCACGCGCTCCAGCCCCAGCCTTGCCCGTACCGCCTTGTAGTCGTCGGGTCCGGCGTCCGGGGGCGTGTTCACCGCCGTCGGCGCTGTCGGATACTTGGCGTTGTAGAAATGCATGTGGGTGTCGCAGGTGTTGGCGGGCGCCTTCAATTTGGGGCGCGCACCGGCCGAGGACGGGCTCGTTTCCGACATGGTTTCCTCCTCCCTAAGATGATCTTGAGTTCAGGTTCTAAGACGGGCCAGCCGGCTTGCATGTTCGGGGTTGATCGCGCGCGGCGGGATGCGGCCTTGGATGATCTCCGCGGCCTGCTCGACGCTGCTCATGGCTTGGGCATCGACGTTCTGGGGCGTCGAGCCGCCCAGATGAGGCGTTGCGACGACCCGCGGCAGCCTGGCCAGGTGGGGCGAGGGCCTTTGGTCCTCGGCGCGCCCGACATCCAGGGCCAGGCGGCCGACGCGGCCTTCCTTGTAGGCGGCCTCCAGGGCGGCTTCATCGACCAGATTGCCGCGCGACACGTTCACGAAAACCGCGCCCGGCTTCATACGGGCGAAGGCGTCGGCGTTGATCAGGTTCTCGGTTTCCTCGGTGGCCACCGCGAGCGGCAGCACGAAGTCGGACTCGCCGAGCAGGGTCGGCAGGTCGACCTGCTCGATCCCCTCCCTCTCGGCCTTGGCATAGGGATCGCAGACCAGCACCCGCATGTTGAACGCAAGCAGCAGATCGCACAGATAGCGCCCCACCATGCCATAGCCGATGACTCCGGCCGTGCCGCCGGCGAGTTGCTGCCCCATTTCGGAGGGCGGGCTGCGGCCCTCCCGATAGGCGAGCGTGCATTCGACCACATCCCGGGAAACGGCCAGCATCAAGGCCACAGCCATCTCCGCCGTCGCGGGCACGAAGGCCGGGCCGGCATTGGCGACGAGGACACCGTTGGCCGAGGCGGCCGCGACATCAATGTCCCGGATATCGAGCGCGCTGCGCAGGAAAGCCACGAGATCGGGCGAGTTGTCGAAGACCTCGCGCGGACCATGGGTGGCCCGGTGGGAGACGATGATCTGGCAGCCGCGCGCCGCCTCGATCAACTCCGGCGTGGTCAGGTTCCGGTCGGTGGGGTTCAGCCGTACGTCCCCGAGCGCCCGGAGCTTCTCCAGCGCCCGGCCGTAAAACGCCTCCCGGTCCTCCGGATTATGCGTAAGGAAGATGTTGACCATGCGTGCCCCCGACGAAGATTCCCCCAGCCCCGATCGCATGATCGAGAATGTGGGGGAACCTGCCACTCCCGGGGAACCGGGTCAACGCGTCGTTGTCGCGGGTTGCGCGACAGCGGTCTCCTCGTCCTCGGCTTCCCGTTCCACCTGCCGCGCCAGCCCGAAATCGTCCAGAATCGTGTAGACGGACGGAACCGCGAAAAGGACCAGCAGGGTACCGGCAAACAGGCCGAAGGCGAGGCTGGCGACCAGCGGCACCAGGAACTGGGCCTGCAGGCTGCGTTCGAGGAGCAACGGCAGCAGCCCCATGATCGTCGTCGCCGAGGTCAGCAGGATCGAGCGGAACCGCCGCCGGCTCGCCCGGCGGGCGGCGTCCGGGGCAGTGAGCCCCTCGCGTCGGCCGATCTTGATGAACTCCATGAGAAGGATGGAGTTGTTGACGATGACCCCGGACAGCGAGGCAAACCCCATCATGCTGGGCATGGCCAGGTCGATGCCCATGGCCAGATGCCCCCAGACGACGCCGACCAGGGTCAACGGAATGGCCACCATCACCGCCAGCGGCTCGATGTAGCTGCGAAAGAGGAAGCTGAGCAGGATGAAGATGCCGAGGAGCCCGATTATCGCGCCGCTACGCAGGGATGCGGCCGTCTTCGCGGTTTCCTTCGATTGCCCCTCCAGCGCGATCTCGATCCCGGGATAGCGCTGCTTGAACTCGGGCAGGAAGCGTTCCTGGGTCTCGGCGAGGATTTCCCGCGCGTTGGCGATTTCGGTGTCGATATCGGCCTGCAGCGTGACGACGCGTCGGCCGTCGACGCGATGGATGCGCGCATAGCCACGCCCCGTTTCCAGCGTTGCCGCGGCGCCGAGGGGAACCCGGCTGCCGTCCGGCGCCGTGACGTAGAAGTATTCCAGGTCGGCGAGGCTGTCGCGGTCGGCCGGGTCCAGGCGGACGTCCACCTCGACGGATTCCGGCCCGACCTGGACCTCATAGGCGGTGCGTCCGTGGAACGCGGCCCTGAGTTGCCGGGCGATGTCCTCCGCCGTGAGATTGAGGGCGGTTGCCCCCTCGCGGAGATGGATGCGCATTTCCGGCTTGCCCGGTCTCAGATCGTCGGAGAGGTCGAGAACGCCAGGGAAGGAGTTGAGCCAGGCCTGCAGATCAAGCGACGCCGCCTTGAGCTGGTCGAGATCCCGGCCCAGAAGGCGGATGTCGAACGGGCGGCCGCCGATCGGCACCTGGAAGCCGGTGTATTTGATGGTAATGACGTCGGGGAGCTCGCCCACCAGCTCGCGCCAGCGGTTGAGGATGGCATCCTCGGTCGCGTTGCGGCCCTCCGCGCTGAGGAGATCGGCGCCCACCGTCGCCAGATGGGGGCCCGACTCGTAGGCGTCCTCGTTGAAGCCGTAGATGATGCTGACATGACGTACCAGCGCCTGCTCGTCCGGCTGGAGGGGGGTGAATTCCTCGTTCAGTTGGGACAGGGCGTCCGTGACCCGTTGGACGACGCGCTCCGTCTGGTCCAGGGGCGTACCCTGCGGCATCAGAATGCGGGCCTGGACCACGTCGCCGTCGATTTCCGGAAACGGGACGAATTTGAGCACGCCGCCGGCCAGCATGCTGAGGGAGATAAGAAGCACGGCGAAAATCGAGCCGACCGTCAAGTAGCGCCACTCGATGGCTAAATCCACCAGCCGGCCGATCACTTTGTCCCGCATCCAGGCGATACCCGCCTCGAGCTTGCGGCGCAGGGCGGGAACCTCCTGCTTCCCGGCATGGCGCAAGGCGCCCGCCAGATGATGCGGCAGCACCAGGAAGGCTTCGATCAGGCTGATACCCAGTGTCAGGATCAGGACCACCGGCATCACCCTCAGCACGGCGCCCATATCGCCTTTGAGGAAGGAGAGGGCGCCGAAAACGCAGACCGTGGTCAGGAAGGAGGCGATGACCCCGAGCTTGACCTCGTTGATACCGTCAACCGCGGCGTCGATGTAGCGTTTTCCGCGCGCCACGTGGCTCGCGATGTTTTCGGCGATGACGATGGCGTCGTCGACCAGCAGCCCGACCGCGATCAGCAGCCCGACCATGGTCAGCATGTCGAAGGAGTACCCGATCAAAGACATGCCGAAGATCGTCCCGAGGAACGACACCGGCAAGGCCGCCGCAACCCAGAAGGAGAACTGGAAGCTGAACACCAGCCACATGGTCAGGAAAACGAGGAGGAGGCCCTGCGCGCCGTTTTTCACAAGCATGGTCAGGCGGTCGTTGACGATCGTCGAGATGTCCTGCGTGATCTCGAAGGTGACGCCGGGCGGCGCGACCGTCTCCTCTCGTTCGATGAACTCGCGAACGGCCCCGATTACGTCCAAGGTGTCGTCGGCCTTGGTCTTGTTAATGGTCAGAAAGGCCGCGCGCTGGCCGTCGAACAGGTATTTGTCCTCATCCTTTTCGAAGCGCTCATGGATGCGGGCGATATCGCCGAGCCTGAGCTCGGCGCCGGACTCGCCGGCGACGACGACCAGGTCTTCGAACTCCCGCGCACGGCGCCGCTCGTCGGCGAAGCGGACGAGGACATCGCTGTCCGTCGTTTCGACCGTCCCTGCCGGCAGATCGACGCTCTGCCCGGCGATCACGTTGGCGATTTCCGACACGCTCAGCCCATACTGGCGCAACGTCATCAGGGGAATCTCGATACGGACCTGACGGTCCGAGAACCCTTTGATCGTGACCTGCGACACTTCGTCGAGGCGCAGCAGGCGATCCTTGAGCTCTTCGGCATAGATCTTCAGGTCCGTCGCCGAGAGTGGCCCCGTGACGGCGATCGTGGCGACGAAGTCGAAGATCCCCAGCTGCTTGATGATCGGCTGTTCGGCATCCTCGGGGAAATTGTCGACGGCCTCGACCTCGGTCTTCACATCGTCGAGGAAACGGTCGAAGTCGTTGCCTTCCAGCATGAGGATGGTGCCGATCGCAAGACTCTCGCGGGACTCGCAGCGGGTCTCCTCGAGGTTCTCGATGCCCTCGACGGCGTCCTCGATGCGTTGGCAGATGCCGCGTTCCACCTCTTCGGCCGTGGCGCCGGGATGGATCATGCGAACCTCGATCTGGCGGGGCGGAACGTCCGGAAAGGTCTCCCGCTTGACCGTGGGCAGCGCCGTCAGCCCCAGCGCGAAGAAGGCCAGGACGATCAGGTTTGCGGCCGTCGGATGGGCGGCGAAAAAGCGGATCATCTTACGTCCCCAAGACCTTCGGCTTCGGCGCGCAGGCTGTCGGCCGCGCCGGCGTCCTCCACCGGGTCCAACAGCATGCCGTTGATCGCCGGCACGAGGTCGGACACGACAAGCCGCTCGCCGCTCGACAGCCCGCTCTCGACGACCGCGAAATTGGTCTGGGAGAAGGCGACGTCCACCTCCCGCATCTCGAGCCGATTGTCGGCGTCGACTAGGTAGACGCGTCCGTCGTGCAGGGCCGAACGGGGGATGACGATCAGGTCGTCACGCGACGGGCCGCGAAGCTCGACCTCCACATACATGTTCTTGGTCAGGGGCGGGCGCTTGCCGGGGATCGTCATCTGGAAGGGGGCATCCACGGCCACGATCACGCCGACGGTTCGCGTCTGCGGGTCGACCGTGTCGCTGATGCGGGCGAATCGCGCCGGCCATTCCGCCTGAAGAGTGCCGGTGCGCAGGCGAACCACGGCCTCGAGGGGAATGAGGGCCGGCAGGCTTTGCATGGCGCCGGCGATGTCAGTGGGAACCGTCATTCCGGGCGGCACCAGCGTGGCCATCTTGTCGACGGGGAGCTGGGCCGTCACCTCGGCCACGGCAATGCCGTCGCCGACGACCAGCATCTCCCCCTTGCTGACATACTGGGCCCGCTCGACCGTTACCTCCGACACCCTCAGGTCGAAGGGGGCAATGACCCTCGTCCTTTCTAGGTCGAGCTTGGCGGACTCGAGCTGCGCTTCATGGAGCGCCCGCTGGGCGAGCAGAACGTCCCGCTCGGCGGGGATAAGGTTGAGCGTGTTCTTCAGGGATTGGACGGTCAATTGCCGCCCCAGTACATCCCGCTCTTGCTGATCGACTGTCGCCTGCGATGCGTTTCCCCGGGCGAGAAGCTGACGCTTGCGTTCAAGATCTACGCGGCTGAGCGCCAGGCTGCGTTCCTCGATCTCCAGCGAGGCCTCGGTGTTCTCCACACGGCTGTCGATCTCCGCCAACTGGGCGCTTACCGATTGCAGGTTGGCCTCGATCTCGGCAACAGCCAACTCGTAGTCCGCGGGATCGACTCGCAGCAGAAGCTCGCCCTCCGCCAGCAACGCGCCTTTTTTGAGCCGGGGGTGAATCTCGACGATCTCGCCGGCGACCTGGGCCACCGCTTCCCATGTCTTGTGCGGCTCGACATGGCCATAGCCGAGCGCCCTCGGGATCACCTTCGTTTCGACGGCCTCGACGATGCGCACCCGGGTGGTCGCTTCGCTCGGGGGCGTCTGCTCGGGGCCTTCGCGCGTGTTGACGGCGATGGCGACGGCGAGGATCCCCAGCGCCAACGGCGGCAGGAACATGTATCGCTTCAATTTTTCCTTGAGCGTTGACGTCATGAGCCACCTCCGGCGGCCTTTACCTGCGGCAATCCCAGCGAGGCGAGAACCGAGGCGGTCAGCTCTCGCTCGATCCGTTCCAAGGTCTCGGCGTCGTAGTCCTCGCAGCCCAACCGTGCCCAAAGCACGACGCGGGCGATGAAGAAGATGATGATCTGCCCCATGATGGCGTGGGCCCGGATCACGCTCTCGGGTTCCTCCGGGTCGCGCCCGATGGCCGCGGCGGCCAGTTCGGTGACGGCCTTGTGGAGGGACTCCATGCGGCCCTTGAACAGGATGGTAAAGGCCTGGGAAGGCTTCGCATATTCCCGCAGGACGACGGCGGCGCGCAGCCGCATGCGTTCATTCCCCAGAAAGGCGCGCAGCATTTCGGTCACGAAGCCGGCCGCGATCCGCGCCAGGGTGTCCCGATCGCCCCGCGCCGCTCGAACCGCCTGGACCAGCCGCCTTGTCGCCGGTCCCACCAGGGGTTCCGTTTCCTCCACCTGACGCTGGATCACGGCCAGGTAAAGCTCCTCCTTGCCGCCGAAATGATAGCCGATGGCCGCGATGTTCACGCCGGCGGCGCGGGTCAACTCGCGGGTCGAGACACTGTCAAAGCCCCGGGCCGCGAACAGGCGAAGGCCGGCCTCGAGCAACCGGTCGCGGGTGTCGCCCTCGATCGGGCGGTCTTCGGTCAACATGTGTGTCATGACGCGTCTCCCACGCGGCGCCCTTTTCCCTTTGCCCAGGGCTTGAAGACCGAGAGCCAGGTTGCGGTCAGCAGCGTCGCCACCTGAAGGCAGGCGAACCAAAGGTTGAGCGTCCGGTTTTGCTGGTAGATCGGATCGGCGAAGGCCTCGAGCCCCTGCGCCGAGGAGATCGGCGGCAGCGAATTGAGCCAGGGGCCTAGAAAAAAGGTGCCCATGATGATGGCGATCAGGGTGATGGCCCATTTCACGATCACCCAGGTATGCTTGAAGAATCCCCATTTCGTGAAAATGGAGTAGAGAAGGCCCGTGATCAGCGTGCCGATGGCGGCCGGAATGACCACGAAGTCGTCGATCAGCTTCATGGCGAGATCCTGACCGAAGAGCTGCCCGCCGCTGGTCGCATCCAGGCCCAGATTCATGGCCACGAGGCCGGTGGCGCCGCCAAGCCAGAGGCCGGCGAGGACGATATGAACGGTCTTCAGCCAACGGGTGCTGCGGGCGCTTATGGGTTTCACGGACATGTCTTTCTCAATCCGATGTGATAGAGAGTTTAAAACGATCGTTTGAATAAGTCAATCGATCGTTTAATTCCCGAGAAAAATGAAGATGGTCCGGCTCCGTACTTCGGTTGGTCCGATGGCGTTCTTAGAGCCTGTTTGAGAAGTCGCACGGAGGCTGCGTTGGCCCCAGGCCGGCCACCTCGGCAGGCGTCGTCGCGAAGGCGGGCCCGGCGGCCCCGGCGAGCGGCGGCAACGAACCGGGCGGCCGGCCTCGGCCAACCCCTCGGGACGCGGCGATTATCCTCGCCGAGGGCGTGGCTCCTCGCTCCTGCTCGGTCGGCGAAATCGCCGGCGTCGCAGTCCCATGGGACTCCTCAAACAGGCTCTTAGTGCAGGCGGCCGTGACAGTGCTTGTACTTCTTGCCGGAACCGCAGGGGCAGGGGGCGTTACGTGAAACGCGGCCCCAGGTCGAGGGGTCGTTGGGATCGATGGCCGAGGCGGCTCTGCGCTTGCGCACGGGGGCTGCGGCCGATGGTTCCTGGGCAGGTTGCGGCGGCCCGCCAGCGAGAGCCGGATCCTCGCGCGACTCGATGGTCTTCTGCTCGCGAGGCTGAAACTCCAGGTCCGGCGGCTCCTCGACACGAAGCTCGACATGCGCGAGCACCATGGTGACCCGCTCGCGCAGGCGGGAGAGCATGTCCTCGAACAGGTTGAAGGCCTCGCGCTTGTATTCGTTGAGCGGGTCCCGCTGACCGTAGGCGCGGAGGCCGATGCCCTGCCGCAGATGATCGAGGGTCAAAAGGTGCTCTTTCCACATCTGGTCGAGGAGCTGAAGCAGAAGCGACTTCTCCACCCCGCGCATCATCTCGGACCCGAACTGGGCCGCCTTCTCCGCCATCTTGCGGTCGGTCGCCGTGGTCAGCCGTTCGCGGATCTCGCTATCGGCGATGCCTTCTTCCTTGGCCCAATCGGCGATGGGCAGGTCGAGGCCAAACAGGCGCAGGCTCTCTTCGCGCAGTGAGTCCACATCCCATTGCTCGGGATAGGCCTTCTCCGGGATGCAGCGGGCGACCAGATCCTCGATCACTTGGCGGCGCATGCTCACGACGTCTTCCGAAACGTCGTTGGAGGACATCAGTTCCTTGCGCTGCTCATAGATGACCTTGCGCTGGTCGTTCATCACGTCATCGAATTTCAGAAGGTTTTTGCGGATGTCGAAGTTCCGCGTTTCCACCTTTTCCTGGGCCTTTTCCAGCGCCTTGTTGACCCAGGGATGAACGATCGCCTCGCCTTCCTTCAGCCCCAGCTTGCGCATCATCACGTCGATACGCTCGGAGCCGAAGATGCGCATCAGGTCGTCTTCGAGCGACAGGAAGAACTTGGAGTCGCCGGGATCGCCCTGGCGCCCCGAGCGGCCACGCAGCTGATTGTCGACGCGTCGGCTTTCATGGCGTTCCGTGCCGATCACGAACAGGCCGCCGGCGTCGATGACGATCTTCTTGGCGTCGGCGATCTCGGCCTTGATTTGCGCGATCCTCTGCTCGCGGATCTCCGGGTCGTCGCCCTCGACCTCGCGCTTGATGCGCATGTCCAGGTTGCCGCCGAGTTGAATGTCGGTACCGCGCCCGGCCATGTTGGTGGCGATCGTGACCGCCCCGGGGCCGCCGGCCTGGGCGATGATCATGGCCTCGCTTTCGTGATGGCGGGCGTTGAGCACGTTGTGGGGAATCTTCTTCTTCTTCAGCAGCGACGCCAGATGTTCCGACTTCTCGATGCTGACGGTGCCCACGAGGGTCGGTTGCCCCCGCTTGTGGCAATCCTCGATCTGGTCGACGATCGCCTCGTACTTCTCCTTCGCGGTCCGGTAAACCTCGTCGTCCTGATCGTCCCGGACGCAGGTCATATGGGTCGGGATATCGATCACCTCGAGGCTGTAGATCTCCTGGAATTCCGAGGCCTCGGTCATCGCCGTGCCGGTCATGCCCGCGAGCTTGGGATAGAGCCGGAAGTAGTTTTGGAAGGTGATCGACGCGAGGGTCTGGTTCTCGTTTTGGACGTGCACCCCTTCCTTCGCCTCCAGCGCCTGATGGAGACCGTCGGAGTAGCGCCGCCCCTCCATCATGCGGCCGGTGAACTCGTCGATGATGACGACCTTGTCGTCCTTGACCATGTAGTCGACATCGCGCGTGAACAGGGTGTGCGCCCGCAGGGCCTGATTGCCGTGGTGCACGAGGCTGACGTTCTGAATGTCGTAAAGACTCCCGCTGGTCAGCAGGCCGGCCTCGCGCAGCAGCCCTTCGAGCTTTTCGTTCCCGGCCTCGGTGAGCGTCACCGAGCGCACCTTCTCGTCCTTCTCGAAGTCCTCCGGGCCGAGCTTGGGGATCAGTTTGTCGATCCTGCGATACAGCTCCGAGGAGTCTTCAGCGGGGCCTGAAATGATCAGCGGCGTGCGCGCCTCGTCGACCAGGATGCTGTCGACCTCGTCGACGATGGCGAAGTTGAAGTTTCGCTGAACCATGTCTTCCAAGCGGAACTTCATATTGTCCCGCAGATAGTCGAAGCCCAACTCGTTGTTGGTGCCGTAGGTGACGTCGCAGCCATAGGCCTGACGCCGCGCGTCGTCGGACAGCCCGTGGACGATGCAGCCGACCGTCAGCCCCAGAAACTTGTAGATCTGGCCCATCCATTCCGCGTCCCGCTGGGCCAGATAGTCATTGACCGTGACCACATGGGAGCCCTTGCCGGTGAGGGCATTCAGATAAATGGGCAGGGTGGCCACCAGGGTCTTGCCCTCGCCGGTCTTCATTTCGGCGATCTGTCCGCGATGAAGGACGATTCCGCCCACCATCTGCACGTCGAAATGGCGTTGTCCGAGGGTCCGCTTGGCGGCTTCGCGAACGGTGGCAAAGGCTTCCGGAAGCAGGTCGTCGAGCTCCTCGCCATTGGTGAGGCGCTCGCGGAGCCATGGCGTCCGGGCCCGGAGCTCCTCATCGTTCAGGCGTTCGAGCTCAGGCTCCAACGCGTTGATGGATTTGACCTGGTCTTGAAGTCGACGAACATATCGATCATTGGCAGAGCCGAAGACCCGCCGGGCGAGGGCGCCGATCATGAATAATCCTCAAGAAATCCGCGCAAATAAATAAAGGGCGCGTCGCGGGCGTCCGGGCAAGAGATAGAGCCCCGCCGGACATCTGTCAATGTGGGCCGGTGGCGAGGGCGAGAGCGCTTGGGGGCGGCCTTTGCGCACCCAATATGAACTCGGGTGAGCATTTCAGACGATTGTTGTTCCCTTGCCGCACCGGCGGGGTTATGCATGACTCACGCCGATGCGCGTGGCGCCTCGGTCCGGAACAGAAGCCGAGCCGCGCCGATTTCAGCGAAGAAGGATGCCTTTTATGATCAGAACTGCCCTGGCCTCGGCCGTGGTCTTCGGCCTTGTGGTCGCGGGGCCGGTTGCTGCGGCCGATGATGCGGCCGACAAGGACCCCGTCGTCGCCACCGTGGACGGAACCGAGATTCGCCTCTCCGAGCTCGTGGAGGCCCAGCAGCTGCTGCCGGAGCAATATCGGGCCATGCCGCTCCACGTCATCTACGATCCGCTCCTCAACTCGATCATCGATAGCAAGTTGGCGGCCGCCGAGGCGCGCCGGCAAAAACTGCAGGAGGACGAGTCGATAAAGCGGGAAATTGCCCTGGCGACGGAGCGGATCCTGGAGCAGAACGTCGTCAGCCGCCATATCGAAGAGGGGCTCACCGACGAGGCGCTGCGCACGCGGTATGACGAGCAGATCGCCAGCTTCTCCAGCACCGATCAGATTCGCGCCCGCCACATCCTGGTCGAGACCGAGGACGAGGCCAAGAAGCTTATCGAGGAGCTGAATGGAGGCGCCGACTTCGCGGAGCTCGCCAAGGAGCACTCGACCGGTCCGTCCGGTCCGAATGGGGGAGATCTGGGCTTCTTCAACAAGGAAGAGATGGTGCCGGAATTCGCCGAGGCCGCGTTTGCGCTCGAGGATGGCGCGATCACCCAGGAACCTGTTCAAACCCAGTTCGGCTGGCACGTGATCAAGACGGAGGAGCACCGCAAGTCCGATCCGCCGAGTTTCGAGGCGGTGCGCGACACCCTCCGTCAGGAAATGTCCCAGGAACTGCATACGTCTTACATGGCGGATCTGCGGTCGAAGGCGACGATCGAGCGGTTCAACCCGGACGGAACGCCGCGCTAAGCTGAGGTTTCGCCGGAGAAAGTCGCGCTACGGGGGCATCCCGTGGTCATGGGGCGTTCGGCGATAACGATCGGATCATTGGGGGGAGACGGGGATGGCGCATCGATCGCCGCTGGCGCCGAAGGAATTTCCGGCCTTGCCGCCGGTTCCCGGGGTGCGGATGGCCTCTGGCGCCTGCGGCGTGCGGTATGAAGGCCGGGAGGACCTGCTGCTGGTCGAACTCACGCCCGGAACAACGGTTGCCGGTGTCTTCACGCGCTCCCGGATGCCGTCGGCGCCCGTCGACTGGTGCCGGAAGGCAGTAACGGGTGGCGCGGCGCGGGCGGTGGTCGTCAACACCGGCAACGCCAACGCCTTCACGGGTGCCGCCGGCATTCAGGCCGTGGAAAAGACCGTGTCCGGCGCCTGCGCGCTCCTGGGGTGCCGGCCCGAGGAGGTCTTCGTCGCCTCCACCGGCGTGATCGCGGAGAAGATGGACCCGGCCCCTATCGTCTCGGCCCTTCCGGGGCTTCGGGACAAGCTGAGGGACGACGCCTGGGAAGCCGCGGCGACCGCCATCATGACGACGGACACCTTTCCCAAGGGGGCGAGCCGGTCGGCCGTCATCGACGGCCGACCCGTGGTGCTTTCCGGGATCGCCAAGGGCGCCGGCATGATTGCTCCCGACATGGCGACCATGCTGGCCTTCGTCTTCACCGACGCCGCGCTTCCCGCTGGGGTTCTCGAGACCTGCCTGCGCCCGGCGGCTGACAAGTCCTTCAACGCGGTCAGCGTCGATGGCGACACCTCGACCAGTGATACGGTGCTGCTTTTCGCGACCGGGGCCGGCGCCGACCATCCGCCGATCACGAGCCTGGGCGATCCCCGGTTGCGCGACTTCCGACGCAAGCTGACCGAGCTGCTCATCGACCTCGCGCAACAGATCGTACGCGACGGGGAGGGGGCATCCAAATTCGCGACCATCACGGTAACCGGGGCGGCGAGCGCCCGGGCCGCCCGCCGGATCGCCCGCGCCATCGCCGACTCGCCCCTGGTCAAGACGGCCATCGCCGGTGCCGACGCGAATTGGGGGCGGATCGTCATGGCCGTGGGCAAGGCTGGGGAACGGGCCGAGCGGGACCGCCTCGCCATCCATATCGGCGGCGTCCGGGTGGCCGAGAACGGAACTGCGGTTCCGGGCTATGACGAAGCGCCCGTGGCGGCCCATATGAAGGGCCGGGAGGTCGAGATCGCGGTCGATGTCGGCGTCGGGCGCGGCCGCGCGACGGTCTGGACCTGCGATCTCACCGAGGAGTACATCCGCATCAATGCCGACTACCGGTCCTGATCCGGGATGCCTCGCCGCCAGTGCCTGGGACGGGCGGCCGCTGGAGACCGACCGTCTGCGTCTGCGCCCGCCTTGCGAACAGGATATCCCCCAAATCGTTTCCCTCGCCGGCGACTGGGATGTGGCGCGCTATACCGCGGTGATTCCCCATCCTTACGCGGAGGCGGACGCGCGAACCTTCCTTGAGAGCTGCGCCCGCGATCGCGCCAGCGGCGGCGGCCTTGTCTTCGCCCTCGAACGCCGCGGGGCTCCCGGCCTCATCGGCTGTGTCGGGGCCGAGATCGCGGACCAGGTGGCGACCCTCGGCTATTGGCTCGGGCGGCCATTCTGGGGGCAGGGCCTTGTAACCGAGGCTCTGCGGCGCGTCTTGCGTCTGCTCTTCGAAGGCACCGACGTTACCGAGGCCAGGGCCACGGTGCTTCCGGCCAATCCCGGGTCCTGCCGGGTCCTCGAAAAGGCCGGGCTCGGTTTCGAGGGCGAGGAGACCGGCGAAAAAGGGCGCTGCAGCGGGCAGCCGACCCGACTCTACAGGATCACGCGGGAGGGTTGGTTACGGCAGCAGGCCGAGAAACCCACGCTTCTCGTGGCCGCCGTCGCCCTTGTCGACGCCGATGGCCGGGTTCTCATCGCCCGGCGGCCGGACGGCAAGCATCTGGGCGGCCTCTGGGAGTTTCCGGGCGGCAAGGTGAAACCCGGGGAAACGCCGGAAGCTGCGCTGATCCGCGAGCTCGACGAGGAGCTTACGATCGACGTGACCGAAAGCTGTCTCGCGCCCTTCACCTTCGCCTCCCACGCCTATGACGGGTTTCACCTGCTCATGCCGCTCTATCTCTGCCGGGTGTGGAAGGGGGAGGTGACGCCGCGCGAGGGTCAGCGGGTGAAATGGGTGCGCCCGGCCCGCCTCGGCGACTATCCGATGCCTCCCGCCGATGCGCCGCTGGTCGCCATGCTTCGGGATTTTCTCTGAATCCGAGCCCAAGCGTACTTCCGGGGCCCCGACACAAAAAAAAGAGAGGAAAAGGCTCCCATGTCCGATCGACCGACCGCCTGCATGTTGCTCATCGGCAACGAGCTGCTCTCCGGCCGCACCAAGGACGCCAACCTCGCCTATATCGGCGCGCGGCTGAACGCGCTCGGCATCCGCATGGCCGAGGCCCGCGTGCTGCCCGACGAGGAAGACGTGATCGTCGCCGCGGTCAACGAATGCCGGGAGAAGTTCGATTACGTGTTTACGAGCGGCGGCATCGGCCCCACCCATGACGACATCACCGCCGCCTGCGTCGCCAAGGCCTTCGGCGTCGCCTTGGAGCGCAATGTCGAGGCGCGGGCGCTCCTGCTCCGTAACTACTCCAGCGCGGCCGAGCTCACCGAGGCCCGGCTGAAGATGACCGAGGTCCCGGCCGGCGCCACCCTCATCGAGAACCCGGTCAGCCACGCGCCCGGCTTTCAGATCGGCAACGTCTTCGTGATGGCCGGCATCCCGCGCATCCTTCAGGCCATGTTCGAGGGCATCACCGACCGGCTGAGGGGTGGCGCGCCCATGCTCTCCCGGGCGATCGGGGCGGCGGTGCCGGAAGGCGTTATGGGCGGGCCGCTGGCCGACCTCCAATCCCGGTTTCCCGATGTCGAGATCGGCAGCTATCCCTTCAAGCGCGGCGCCAAGGTGGGAGCCGAGATCGTGCTGCGCACGGCGGACCCCGCGCGTCTGGCCGAGGCCGCCAAGGCCGTGCGTGACTTGGTCACGTCCCATGGCGTCGAGCCGGAGGAGACGGAATCCGGCGAGTCGGGCCCAATTTGATCTATATTTAACGATCCGTTCCGTTTTTATATATTCGCGATGGCGGCGGCGCGGGAGGTCCAGCCGGGGCGGGCCGCATTGGTCCCAAAAATGACTAACCCTTGCTCGTCATGCGCGGCCCCGGTTCCAGCATCGCGGAGGTTCGGAATGAAGTCTCTTCCAAGCCCGGTTCGCCGGCCCCGACATCCTGCAATCAGGATCGCCGGCTGGCGCACGCGAAACGCCATTCTTGTCTGGCTTGCTGCTTTCCCGACGATCGCGGTTCTGCTCGCGCGGCTCCAGCCTCTCATCGGCGGCTGGCCCCTTCTGGCCCGAACCTTCGTCCTTTCGGCCTTGATGGTGCTGATCCTGAACTTCATTTCTTCTTCCGGTGCTGCAACGCCGCTGGGCCGATTGGTTGCGGGCGGACTAGGTGGCTAAAGCATCCTTGATACGAAACGGGTCTGATATGTTATCCTCGTTGATCAGATAGGGGAGTGTGTCAAACGGGGGTAACATGGAGAGTGAGTCCTCACCCCAGCCGACTCGCCAACCTGGGCGTCCGCGATCCGAGAAGTCACGGCGGGCGATCCTTGCCGCGACCCAGCGGCTGCTCGAAAGCGGCACGGTGCGGGAGCTTTCCATCGAGGGTATCGCCCGCGAGGCCGGGGTCGGCAAGACGACCATCTATCGTTGGTGGCCCAACAAGGCGGCCGTGGTCATCGACGCCTTCTTCGACAAGGTCGTCGCGGCCACGTCGTTCCCGGAGGCCGAGACGGCGGCGGAGACGCTGGCCCTGCAAGCCGCGAGCCTGGTGGAGGCCCTGAGCGGCCCCTACGGCCGAATCGTCGCCGAGATCATCGCCGAGGGCCAGTCGGATCCGTCCATCCTGGAGACCTATCGCGAGACCTTTCTGTTTCATCGTCGGGCCGCCGCGCGGGAGATCATCGAGCGGGGCATCGCCGAGGGCGAATTCGATTCCGACCTCGATGTCGAGCTGGCCATGGACCTGCTTTACGGTCCTGTGTACTTCCGGCTTCTGCTCGGCCACGCGCCGTTGGACGATTCCTTCGCCCGGGCGTTGCCGGACCTTGGGCTCAAGATCCTGCGCAAGGCCCCGACGGGGCTCGCCCGGCTCTTCCGCAGGCGCTGACCGACCGGGGCGATTGGAAAGAAAACTAAGCGAAGGGTTTTTCCTGGCGGGTTACCAGCTTGCGCCGACCGCGCGGGTCAAATACCGCATGAACGGCGCCGCGGACCGGCACAGCTCCGCGAAACGGTCCAGAAAGTTCGGCGCGCAGACCGCCTCCTCCTCGACCGAGGCGATCGAAACGAAGTCCTTCCGCTTCAGATCCTCGATCAGCGGGTGGTCGGCATCGTACCCCTTGGGCGGGCGTTTCAGGGACTCGCCGCTGAGCTGCCATGCCCGGGCAAAGGCCGGATCGGTCTTGGCCGCCGTCCAACCATCGGGATCGTCGACGATGTTTTCCCGAATTTTCGCCAGGGTCGGTGCGTCCGGATGCCAGATGCCGGTTCCGAGGAAGCACCCCCCGGGCTCGAGATGCAGATAGAAGCCGGGGGCGTGCACGTCCTTGGCCGTGGCGTGGCGGAAATGGGCCGCCGCCATCGTTTTGTAGGGGCTCTTGTCCTTGGAGAATCGGACGTCTCGGTAGATGCGGAACAGCGAACCGCCATTGGGCCGGGGATCGGCCACGAAATGCGGGCTGATCGAGCGCAGATGCGGCGCGAAATCGCCGATGAAGCGCAGCATCGGATCTCGGACCTCGGCCATGTAGCGGGCCTTGTTGGCCTCGAACCACGGCCGCTCGTTGTTGAGCCTGAGTTCGCCCAGGAACTGGAACAATGCCGGGCTGAAATGGGCGTCGCGTGATGTCATGGGTGCCCCTCTCGCCTCCGGGTTGGAGGGGACCTCTACGCCTTATGCCCAGCCCCCCACTTTTGCTGCCAAACATTCATTCGACATTCAAGCGCGGATTTGCCAGATGAACCAGATGAAATGGAGATAGGCCGGCATCGCGGCGCGGCGGCTACAGAAATGGGGATGGGGATGACGAGCTCAGTTCGAGTGATCAAGACATGGCACACCGATGCGCGCCGAGAGGACTCCATGGGGTCTCACCATGGACCGATGTGGCGGCATTTCATCGACAAAATTCCAGAGCACGACCTGTCGACGAAAACCGTCCTGGATTTCGGCTGCAATCAGGGCGGTTTCCTCAGAACGCTGTACGCCGCACGTCCCTTCAAATTCGGGCTCGGTGTCGACATCGCCGTCGAATCGGTCCGCAGGGCCAACGAGCTGAAGGGCGACATGCCCCTGGATTACCGGATTGCGGATCAACTCTCGGATTGGTCGGGCCGTTTCGATATCGCGTTCAGCTATGAGGTGCTGTACCTGCTGCCGGATTTGGCCGCCCATGCCCGGCAGATTCGCGAGGTCCTTCGCGAGGGGGGCACCTATTACGCGGTCATCGGCTGTCACGCCGATAATCCGCTCTGGCCTCGTTGGCGCGGGCTGATCGCGGAAACCACCAATCTGCCGGTTCAGGACTATTCTCCCGATGACTGCGCGTCGGCCTTCATTTCGAGCGGCTTCGAGGTGGCGGCGCGGAAATTCGGCTATGACGGTTTCGTGCCGGTCGACGAACAGAGCCAGTATTACGCGACGGTTGTGGAACGGTTGACCTATGCGGACGAGGTGAAGGTTCTGTTTCGCATGGTGAAGTCGGGCTAGATCAGATCGCGATTAAATGGAATCGCTCTACAATACCATTTAATCGCGTGAATCTGATCTAACTCATTGAAATAGAGCGGCGCACCGACCGAGCA
>JANQJG010000129.1 GCA_028281785.1 Rhodospirillales bacterium | reverse complement strand
TGCTCGGTCGGTGCGCCGCTCTATTTCAATGAGTTAGATCAGATTCACGCGATTAAATGGTATTGTAGAGCGATTCCATTTAATCGCGATCTGATCTAGTGTCCCGATCGCGAGATTCGCTACATTGGATCTCGCGTGAATCGGCACGCTAACTTGTCGATTCTCGTGTGATTCAGCTTCCGAAGTTCGGCATATATAATGTGCCGAACTTCGGAACCATCACACGAGGCGTCAACTCCCCGGCAATCGGCCGGGCGCCCCGTGTCAGCCCGGTCGCAGACCGTTGAGCTTCGTCCGCGCCTCGGGTCGCGCGCCGACCATGCGGTCCCATGGCCCATTTTACAATGCCTATCATTCCGTGTATCTTCGCGTCCTCATGCAATGGAGGATGGCGTGAACATTCCCGTACGGGCCGGATGGGCCTGCTCCAGCCGCGAGGCGCTGTATCGGATCTTTGATGGCGTTATTGGTGTGAGCGAAGGCATGGCGGCTGCGAGCTGTTTTGCGACTTATGATTGTTCTCTCATTCGGCGGCCGGGTTTTCGCTGGACCAGCATCCGGCTGGCCGTCATCGCGCTTGTCCTTGCAATGGGGGCCATATCCCTGGGTGGCTGCGCCGGCAATGCAAACGATGCCCAGACGACGGTCGGCGAACGCCCGTTGGCGGCGGATGAGCGTGAGCGCGCGTCCAATCTGACCTCGGATTGCTTGCGATGGACCGATCAGGGGCAGGAAACCGGAAACGACCTGGCCCTCCAATACGCGATCATCGCCTGCCGCGCGGCGCTCGATATCTGGTCTCGGGAGGGCACCCCGCTCGAATGGGCGAGAACCCAACACAACCTGGCCGACGCACTTTACTTCATGGGGTCGCGGGAGACTGGCTGGGCGCGGCTCGAAGAGTCGGTGGCCGCCTTTCGGGCGGCGCTGGATGTCCCGGGGTGGGAAGAAGAGCCGATCGAACGGGCGATGACCCAAGCCAGGCTGGGCATCGTTCTCCGGTCGCTGGGCGATCGAGTGGGGAGCGCGGCGCGTTTTCGAGAGGCGGTGATGGCCTTCCGCAAGGCGCTGGAGGATGTGAGTCGGGAGCGAGATCCGGGCTTGTGGTCGCAAATACAGACGGATTTGGGGATCACGCTTGTTGCTTTGGCAGATTTCGACGGCAGTGCCACACATCTTGAGGAAGCGCTTGTGGCTCAGCGCGCGGCGCTGGAGGAACGGCCCCGCGAGCGCGTTCCGCTCAAATGGGCGGAAAGTCAAAGACATGTCGGGATGATGCTTGGGTTGTTGGCGGAGTACGGTAACTCTCTTGCGCGGCTCGACGACGCGGTTGTTGCGATGCGCGCGGCGCGCGAGGAATTCACGCGCGAGCGCACGCCGGAGGAATGGAGTGACACGCAGGAGACTCTAAGCGAGTTGCTGCGTGAGCTTGGCGAGCAGGAGCCCGGGACGACCCGCCTTGAGGCGGCGGCGGCCGGCTATCGCGCGCTGTTGAGCGAAGGCGCCGCCGAGGGGGAATCGGGTGACTGGGCAAGCATCGAATACCGCCTGGCCAATGTGCTTCAGTTGATTGGGGAGAGGCGGGCGGACACAGCGCCTCTCGAGGAGGCGGTCGAACTCTATCGCGAGCAGGCCGAGGAGTGGCTCCGCCTGCGCAATCGGTCCGCCTGGGCAGGCATTCAGGCCCTTCTGAGCGACACGCTTTATCTTCTGGGAACCCGGCTGGACGATCCGGAGCTGCTTCGGCAGTCCTTGGCGTCCATGCGGAAGGGCCACGGTGTCTTCGCGAGGGATCCGGGAGAAAAGCAGCTGGCGTCGGATTTGGCTGGGCGCATCGTGGAGATCGAAAGCGACCTTGAGGCCGTGGAGGCGTACCGGCGGAAACTGTCGGAGCTGAAGGAAGCCAGCACGGCGCTGCGGGCCAGGCGCCAGGAAATGGCCCGGGCGCCGGCCGACATGTTGCGCGAGGAGGCGACCTTGCTCCGCGAACAGGCGCAAATCAAGGCGTCGCGCTCCCGCCATGCCGAGGCCGCGCGGCTCCATGAAGAAGCGGCGGATCTGTTGCCGAACGCGGACGCTGACATGCGCGGCTCGAACTTGATCGATGCCTGCCACCACTGGACCGACCAAGGCAGGGATTTTGGCGACAATTCCGCCCTGCACAACGCGATTACCGCCTGCCGCGCCGCGCTCAAAGCCTTGGGTCGGGAGCGTGTGCCGTTGCAATGGGCGATGGCCCGGGCCAGCCTCGGCGATGCCCTTCGGACGCTTGGTGAGCGTGAGGTAAGCACGGCCCGGCTTGAGGAGGCCGTCGCGGTCTATCGTGAGATGCTGGACGGGCTCTCGCGCCAGGACGGGCCGCTGGAATGGGCGCGGGCGCAGAATGGCTTTGGCTTGGCGCTCTTCGCTTGGGCTGAACGTGATGAAAAGGAAGTGGACGACCTTCGGGACGCGGTCGCCGCCTATCGCGCGGCGCTGGAAGTGCGGACGCGCGAACTTGCGCCTTTAACCTGGGCGGAGACCCAAAACAATCTTGGACGGGCGTTGGCCCTGTTGGCGGATCGGGAGGTTGAGCAGTCGCGACTTGGGGAGGCCTTGTCCGCTTACAACAACGCATTAAAGGAACAATCTCGCGAGCGGGTGCCTCTCGATTGGGCGGCGACCATGAACAATGTGTCCAAGGCGATGGTTGGTCTTGGCCATTGGAGCGACACGCCGGGCTCTGTGAGGATGGGGATTGCGGGCCTTGAGGCTGCGCTGACCGAGCGGGTCCGCAGTCGCGTGCCGCTGCAATGGGCGGAGACGCAGCTCAACTTGGCCGTGGCGCTTCGGGAATTCGGCGAGAGCGAGTACGACATGGCGCGGCTTGATCGAGCGGTGGCGGCTTATCGCGCGGCGCTTGAGGAGTTCACGCGGGAGCGTGTGCCGCTGAAATGGGCGAGGATTCAAAGTGATCTGGGCATTGCGCTTTACCTGTTGGGTGTGCATCGCGAGGATCCGAACCGGCTGCGGGAAGCCCTAGCGGCCGTTCGCCTTGCCCATGACTTCTACGTTAACGAGGCCGGCGATACCGGCCTTCAGGGCTACTTCGTCAACCTTACCGCCACGATTGAGGCAGAGTTGGGCGCGTTGACACGTTCTTAGCGGAAAGATGGGGATCGTAGACGTATCTCCTGGCGATCAAAAAGTCATCTGCCGCCACCCGGCTTTCAACATCTCGGTTGTCGGCGCGCCCATATAGATCACCTCGATACCCAGCGATTCGAGCTTTTCGGTCACACCGAAATCATCGGCGCAGCGTTTGTACGCGAGAATTTCAACGCCATCCTTGGCAACGCCGATGATCTCATCCTGCAGATCCTCGTTCTCGGCCAGCAGCTTGGCCGATGGGCCCCAGATGATCAGGCGCACTCGGCTCCACCAACCGCGGAGCATCGAGTTGCGCGTGTACATGAACACCAGTTTGCTGGCGACCTCCGGGTCGGCCGAACTCCAGATCACGAACATGTTGTCGGTCTTCGGCGACGCTTCATTCATTGGCGAATCCTCCGCGATGTCATCGCGCCCGATTGATGAAGTGATTTATTGCCAATGACCGGCCGGCCGCAAGCCAGGCGTGCCCGCTTCGGCGGTAAAGAACAGCCGGCCATCCGCAGCACCGTATTCGGCGGGGACAAGACCGGATCAATTTCGGACATGGGGCAAGCCCGGCAGCGCCGCGGCCGCCAGCCGTTGGGTTCCGCCGACGGAACATTCAAGCGTCGCTGCAATCAAATCTTGTGTTTTGCGCGATTGGCGCCATACTTCTGCCATCAGTTTGCGAAGATCCGGCGTTTGCCGCGGTGTTACCCTGAGCTGGCCACTCGACTCCCGGACATCGTTGAAACTGTGACGGCGCCGCCACGGTTTCGTGTGGCGGCTAGAGATCTGCATAAAGGAAGCGCACATGGCGACTGGAACCGTGAAGTGGTTCAACCCGACCAAAGGTTATGGATTCATTGAACCGGAAGATGGCTCGAAAGACGCCTTCGTCCATATTTCCGCGGTCGAACGCGCGGGCCTCCGCGAACTTCGCGAGGGTCAGCGGGTTCAATTCGAACTTCAGACCGGGCGCAACGGCAAGCAATCGGCGGAGAACTTGGTTCTCGTCGATTGAGCTGACGTTCCGTTTTCGAGCGAACGAGGCTTGCGGAATACTCCGTAAGCCTCGTTTTGTTTCAAAGCCACTGCCACGCTTTTCGCCGCGGGGTCCGGTGTGCTAACGTCCGCAGCCCACGGAGGAAGGCCGGGCCGCGCAAGAACGTCCGGTCGAAATCAACGGGAGCGAAGGAATCATGAAAAAACTGATCACGCTGGCCGCCGCCGCGGCCATGGCATCGGCCGTGGCAACAACGGCCGGGGCCGAGACCCGCATCACCTACAAATCCGCCAAGACGACCTCATCCTATTATCAGATGGCGGTTCAGATCGCCGAGGCCATGAAGGCCGGCTCCGGTGGCGACATGATCGTTACCGTCGAGGAAAGCCAGGGTTCCGTGCAAAACGTGCAGGAGGCGGCTAGGCGGTCCAGCAACTACGTCTTCACCACGCCGCCCAGCCTCATCGGCCGGGCCATGAATGGGGAGAAGCCGTTCAAGGCGAATGACGCCTACGCCAACATCCGGGCGCTGTTCCCCATTCCCTCGCTGACCATGCACTGGGTCGTGCGGGCGGACGCCGGGGTCTCCGACTTACTGGACCTGGCGGGCAAGGACATGATCATCGGCAAGGGCAGCTTCGGCGCCCGCAAGACCGAGGCCGTGTTCAAGGCGCTCGGCCTCGAAGACAAGGTCAACTTCGTCGATGTCGAGCTCAACAACGCGGTGCCCGCCCTCAAGAATCGGCAGGTCGACGGCTTCGCGACTGCTGGTTCCTGGCCTGCTCCGAACGTGCAGGAAGCGGCTGCCGGCACGGACATCCGGCTGCTCAGCCTGAATCCCGAACAGTTGGAGAAGGCGGCCGGCACCAAGCTCGTGATTCCGGGCGGCACTTATAAGGGCGTGGACGAGGACGTGACCACCATCACCCTTCCCGTCGGCGCCTACACCACCGCCGCGATGGACGAGGCCACGGCCTATGCCCTGACCAAGACCTTCTGGACGGGGCTCGAGAAGATGGCCGGGGTCAATCCGTGGTGGGGCGGCGTCAAGCCGGCGATGCTCGCCGAGATGGCCGGCAAGCTCCATCCGGGCGCGCTTAAGTACTACGCCGAGGCCGGGGTCGACGTTCCCGCGGCGCTGAAATAGCGGCGCTGAAATCGTATCGCCAGGCGAAGACTGCCCATGGGCCGCGCAATGGTGTCGGGGGCGGTCTTCGTCTTGGCCGCGACCTCGGTCGTCTATCATCTCTACCTTATCTTTTCGGGGCTGCTGCCGAACCTGATCACGCGGCCGCTGCACTTGGCCCTGGCTCTGCCCTGGGTGTTCGTGATCGGCGCGCGGGGCACGCCCCTCGCCCGGATCACCGGCTACGTTTTGTGCGTGGTCGGCATCGCCGGCAGCCTGTGGATCGCCGTTAACCGTGACGCGCTTGTCGAGCAGTACGGATCGCTCGAGGGTCCGTTCCAGTTCGGACTTGCCGTCGCCCTCATCCTGGTGGTGCTGGAGATGGCGCGGCGGCAAATCAAGGCGGCCCTGCCGGCTGTCGCCCTGATCGCCCTGGCCTACGGCCTCTTTGGTGTCCATATTCCCGGCGAGTTCGGCCATCCCGGCATGCCGCTGGGCAGCTTCCTCGGCACCCTGGTGATCGCCGAGGGCGGGATCTGGGGCCAGCTCACGGGAATCTCCGTCAACATCGTCGCCGTTTTCGTCATTCTCGGCGCCTTTGTCGGCGCCGGGGAGGGTGGCGCGGGCTTCATGCTCACGGCCACGCGCTTGGCGGGACGTCTGCGCGCCGGCCCGGCCAAGGTGGCGGTCCTCTCCTCGGCCCTGTTCGGCTCGATCTCGGGCTCGGCCTCGGCCAATGTCGCCTCCACCGGGGCCGTCACCCTGCCGACCATGAAACGGCTCGGCTACCCGCCGGCCTTCGCCGGCGCCGTCGAGGCCGTGGCCTCGACCGGGGGCCAGATCATGCCACCTTTGATGGGCGCCGGCGCCTTCCTGATGATGGAGCTCCTGCGCATCCGCTATGTCGACGTCATGGCGGCGGCGCTCCTGCCGGCGCTCCTGTTCTTCTGGGCGACCTGGGCCGGGGTTGATCATTTCGCGCGCCGCAACGGCCTGCGCGGGATGCATGCCGACGAGCTGCCGACCTGGTCGACCGTCATGCGGACCGCGCCTTTTTTCCTTGCCCCCTTCGGCGTTCTCCTCGGCATGCTTTTTTTCAGCGGCTACACCCCGCAATACGCGGCCGCCATCGCCACCGGGATCTCCTTCCTGCTTCTCGGCATCGACCGCGAGGGGCGCGGCTCGCTCCGGCGCTGGGCCCGGGGGCTCGATCGGGCCGTTACCTCGGCCGCGCGGCAGATCGCCACCGTGGCCTCGATCATCATCTGCGCCGGGCTCATCATCGGTGTCCTCCACATGACCGGGCTCGGGGTCAAGGTGACTTCCGTGATCGTCGGGCTCTCCGGCGGCAATCTGTGGATTGCTCTCCTGCTGACGGCGCTGGCTTGTTTGATCCTCGGCATGGAGGTGCCGACGACGGCGGCCTACGCCATCTGCGTCTCGGTGGCGGGCCCGGCGCTCCAGACCCTCGGTCTGCCGGCGCTGCACGCTCATCTTTTCGTGTTCTGGTACGCCCTGCTCTCGACGATTACGCCGCCGGTCTGCGGCACCGTCTTCATCGCTTCCGGCATGGCGGAGACGCCGTGGATTCCGGTCGCCAACCGGGCCATGCGGCTGGGGCTGGGGCTCTATCTCGTGCCCCTGGCATTTGTCGCCAATCCGGCCGTGATCCACCCCGAACAGAGCCTCGCCCTGGCCCTGCTGGCAATGGCCAAGATCGGAGCCGGGGTGTGGCTGATGAGCGGTGCCGTCAGCGGCGGCAGCCCCCGCGCCTGGCAGCCCCCCGTCTATTTCGTCGCGGGCGCCGCCCTGATCTTCGCCTACGGCCTAAATCCTCCTTTGACGGGAGGATAGGATGTATGACGCCCTGGCGTGGCCCCAACGGGGGTACAGGTTGGCCCGAACCTCTGCGCAAGCGGCCTTTTGCCTGTGGGTGCTTGCCATTGGCTCATTTCGCACCTATTTATCGTCTCGTGAAGCCGTTGAAAGGTGGGGTGGCGTCCGCTTTGTGAGCGCCGCCCGGATTCAGAACTCCTAAACACGAAGAAGGGCATCACTCCGCCGGGGCGAATTGTTCCGGCGGCAATCAACCTTTGAAAGCACTGCATACATGACCACAGGTACCGTAGTTTTCTTCAACGAAGCCAAGGGCTTTGGTTTCCTCGGCCCGGATGACGGCTCGAAGGACGTGTTCGTCCACATTTCGGCCGTCGAGCAGTCCGGTCTCGGCCATCTACACGAGGGCCAGAAGGTCGCGTTTGACGTTCAGCCCGACCAGCGCGGCCTCCGGGCCGTGAACCTCCGCGCGGCCGAGTAGCCGACGCGCCGGGAGCGGGGCCGTTTCGAAAAAAGAGCGGCCCCGGTTTTCCGGTTTCGCTTCCTTCGCTCGCAGATCAGCCTTTTCACGCATCCGACAAGCCCGCCTCGGAGTAGCAAACACGACAAACGTTGCGGGCAACCGCTCAGCAGGCGGGAAGGGTATAGCCCGATCCCGGAAGAGACCCATGGGAACCGTTAGCAGAATGTCAGAGCCCCAGCCGGACGCCAAACCCGATACCGATCCGGACCCCTTTTTCGACGACCCGCGCAAGTTCGAGCGCAAGGTAAGACAATGCCTGATGTGCGGCGAATCCTTCACCAGCGAATGGGCGGGCGAGCGCGTTTGCCGTCACTGCAAGTCGACCTCGGCCTGGCGGACGGGTTGACAGGCTGCCAAAGGGCGACGGTTTTTGTCCGACATTGCTCTAACACCTCGGTCGTGACAGCCAGGGACTCCGGTCCATACGCGGGAGCTCAAGGAGACGAGAATGTTGAAAGCGTCAGCCAAGGCGAGGAAGCGACGGCGAGGATCGGCCTTTCAGGCAGGTAACGCCGGGGCCGCTTCAGTTAGCAAAGATACGCGGCCGTCGAAATCGCGACCGAACGGTGCCGGGGCAAAGGAGTCCCTCGATCCTCGGAAGAAGTTCGAGCAATATAGAGAACTGGCGAAGACTGCCGCCTTGGCCGGGGATGTCGTGGAAGCCGAGAGAAACCTCCAGTACGCCGAGCATTTCATCAGACTAATGAACGAAAAGCCCCGGTAATCGTTGAAATCGGCGCGGGTGCACATGTCCTAGCCGCACCAAATGCCCATATGAGATGTTTGAGGGGTGGTCCGGCCACAGGCCGATGGTAACGGAGAGCCCTTTGGTTCGTTGCGCGGTTTTGGGACTGATTGTCCTCCTCGCCGGCTGTGCGGGGGCAGGGGACTCCCGGTATTCTTCCGCCTGTGCGAGCAGGCAGGACGTCGTCGAACGCCTCAAGCAAGGTTATTCGGAGACACCCGTGGCGATAGGGCTGTCGACGGAAGGGACGGTCGTCGAGATCTTCGCTTCCCCAGCGGGATCCTTCACCATCCTGCTCACCAACCCAAAAGGCGTAAGCTGCGTCATGGTCGCGGGCGAAAGCTGGGAAGGCTTCCGGGGGTTCGCCTCAGGTCAGGGCATCTGATGTGTCTGTGTCGAGCGCGTGTTAGTGCAGGAACTCGCCGGTCGCGGGGCGCACCAGCAGCAGATCGTCGGCGGCCTGCTCGATCAGAACCCAGGCGGCCCAGCCCTCGACATCGCCGGTCTGCCACATTTCCTCGGCATTTCTGGCGGCCTGAACAGACGCGGTCGTGCCAAAGCGATAGACGAGGAATTTGGCGGCCCGGTAAGCATCGAGATTGGCGATCATGGCGGTGGCACCTTCCTCTGGTCGATCCGAGCCGGCTGGGGCTTCATCTCGGGTTTATCAACCCGTTCTCCACAATTGGTATGTGGATAAGGTTGACATTGTCTTAACGTGCCCATTGCCCATACCCGCGGTCGGGCACAACGACAGCTTAGGTCGGTCTGGCAGGCGCCGATACGACGCTTCGCTCCCGCTGGATGAATCAGCGCTGCGCGGTCGTCAGCCTTCGGCCGCGATGCTACCAAAAATGGAAAAAACTTGAGAGGACGGGCGGTCAGGGGAGCTCGACCGTGGCCATGATGAGCTCGTGGTCGGAGATGGGGCTTCCGCTTCCGTCAATGGCGACGACGGTTTGGGCGTCCCGCGCGGCGAGACCCCTCGTAAAGATCCAGTCGATTTTGCCCAAGGGGGGAGGGCGGTCGCCCGGGCGCTCGCGTTGGGTTGCGACGCCGAGGGCGTTGCAGATCCGCCAATCGTAGCCTCGCGCCGTCAGCAGTTCGAACAGCGGTTCATAGGTGACCGGATCGAGGAATCGTGTCGGCGCGTCGCGAAGCAGGAATGACCGGTTGTCGCCGCTATTCTCCTCCGAGGTCTTCAGGGTATTGGTGTTGAAGTCGCCGCCGATGACGGCGGGTTGGCCGGGAGCATAGGCCTCGATCGCATCGATCAGGAGCTCGGTCTGGCGGGCGCGATGAGCCGGGTCCGAATGGCTCTCCAGATGGACCGCGGCGAGGGTGACGGCGCCATCGCCGACCGCGAGCGTCGCCAGCATCGCGATGCGCCCGCCCACCCGGCGCTCGCCCTTGCGCGAACCGTCGAACCAGGTTCCGTCTCGGTCCAGCCTCAGCAGAGCCGGGCGGCGGAGCCGATACGGCGACAGAATGGCCCCGCCATGGAGGCCCTCGCGGTTCTGCTCGCCGGCGTGGCGGCTTCGTTCCTTGGCGTCGCCGAGGGCAAGTTCGACGAACTCGGCGCCGAACACGCCGCCCATCTCCAGCTTTTGGGCCAGGGCGTGGGTCGTGTGGATCTGGCCCGAGCGGGCCATGCCGCGGTCCATCTCCGCCAAGAGTAGCGCATCTGGCCTGAGCGGCGCGATCAGGTCGGCCGAGGCGCCGACGAACTTGCAGCGCTCGGCGTTCCAGAACGCGATGCGCGCGGAACGGGGAGGCGCCGAGGGAGGCGCGGGAGGCGGCGTTACCTCGACTTGTTTCAGCAGTGGCAGCGCGTCAAAAAGCTCGGCGTGAGCCGCCTTGCTCGCCGGGCGTTTGAGCATGGCCTCGCGCGAGGGCAGGTCGGGCCCGGTAAGATCCGGCGTCGCCTCGAAGTTCAAATCGGGGCTGCTCATCCTGGTCACGGCAAGTGGACCTGTACGCCGTCCAGGCGCTTTTGGCTGGCGCGATCGAAGAGCAACGTATCCTCGGCCGCGAATTGCAGGTTCACCGAGGCGTCCACCTCGTAACGTTTGGTCGAACTGGTTTGGAGGACGCTGAAATGTCCGATCGGGGTGCGCAAGATATACAGCGTCTCCCGGCCCATGGGTTCGACGGCGGCCACGGTCCCGGCCAATCCGTCTTCCGCGAAGGAGATGTTTTCCGGGCGGATGCCCAGGGTAACTTGCCCCATGGCGCCGCCGTTCAGAAACGGAAGCCGGGTTTCGCTGACGTACAGCGCGCCATTCTCGGCCTCGCCCTCGACGAGGTTGATGGGCGGCGCGCCGATGAAGCTGGCGACGAACAGGCTGTTGGGCCGCAGGTAGAGGTCGTCGGGGCTGCCGATCTGCTCGATCCGGCCCTTGCTCATGCAGATGATCCGGTCGGCGATGGTCGTCGCTTCCATCTGGTCATGGGTTACCAGGATGGAGGTGATGCCCATGCGCCGTTGCAGCGACTTGATTTCGGTCCGCATGGTCAGGCGCAGGGTGGCATCGAGGTTCGACAAGGGCTCGTCCAGCAACAGCAGCTTCGGCTCCTTGACGAGGGCGCGGGCAAGGGCGACGCGCTGCTGCTGTCCGCCCGACAGTTGGGCCGGCCGGCGGTCGAGCAGCTCGTCGACATGCACCAGCGCCGCGAAGCGCTCGACCTTCGCCATGGCTTCGGACCGGGGCATTTTGCTCAGGCGCAGGGGAAAGAGGATGTTGTCGTGCACCGTCATATGGGGATAGAGGGCGTAGGACTGGAAGACGATGCCCACATTGCGGTCCCGCGCCTCGACCTCGTTGACGACTTGCCCGTCGAAGCGGAGGGAGCCGCCGGAAGGCGCGTAGATCCCGGCGAGCATGAACAGCGTCGTCGACTTGCCGCAGCCCGACGGTCCCAGCACCGCGACGAATTCGCCATCCTCGATGACCAGATCCGTCGGCTCGACGGCAACGACGTCGCCCCAGGACTTGGAGACCTGTTCGAGTTCGATTCGCGCCATAGGTCGTCACCCTTTAATTCCGCCCAGGGTCATCTGCGTCAGATATTTCTGCGTGGTCAGATAGAGCACGAGACTGGGAATGACGTAGAACACACCGACTGCGGCGACGATGCCGTAGTCGACCCCCATGATGTCGTCCGCCACCCAGAACAGATAGAGGCTCATCACCCAGTTCGCCTTCTCGAACAGCATGGTGGCGACGAAGACATACTCCTCCCAGCCCTTGATGAAGGCGAAGATTCCCACCGCGATCAGGCCCACGCGCACCTGCGGCAGCACGACCTTGAAAAAGGCCTGGCGGCGCGAGGCGCCGTCGGTCATGGCGCTCATCTCCACCTCCCAGGGAACCGTGTCGAAGAACCCCTTCATGATGAAGACGCTGAACGGCAGCTCCAGCGTGCAGATGACGAGAACCACACCGGTCAGGGTATCCAGCAGGCCTGTCCAATGGAGAATCAGGAAGATCGGGATGATCAGGGTCATCGCCGGGAAGGCGTGGAGGACCAGGAGGGATTTAAGAAAGCCCTCCCGTCCAGCGAACGAGAAGCGGGAGATGTAGTATCCCGCCAATGTCGAGACCGTGACCACGATCAGCGTTTGCGCGCCGGCGAGCAGCAGCGAGTTGCCGAACGCCGTCCATACCCAGGGGAACTGGCCGCCGCCGGCGCCCGTTCGGCCGCGCATGTCCTCGACGATATCGGGATTCCAGAGATAGCGGTAGTTGTGGACATGCAGGTGCGGCGCGACGAACGCCAGCAACGCCACGAAAGCGACGGCGATCACCGCCCATCGCAGACGGCGTCTGCGGCGGGGATCCGCGACGCCCTGCTGCAAGCCGGCGATGACGAAGATGGTGGGAACCAGGATCGCGATGCTGCGCCATAGCACGAAAGTGTCGGTACTTCCCGAGGTCGCCGAGAACGAAATCGTCACCATCCAGAAATAGGGCAGAACAACGGGAAGCGAGGTCACGATCAGTATGGCGTAGAGCACGGCCTGGGTCATGCGCCGGCGTGTCCGCGCCCGTTCCGCCAGGGCGTTCCAGTCCGGCGTGGATGGTGATCGGAGCGCGGTGGCTTCGGGCATGTCAGTGAACCTCGATGCGCGGCGGCTGCAAAAGCGACTTCATGTCCAGGAACCGCCACATCGACAGGGCGGCGGCGATGCCGATCGCCACCAGCACCAAGGCCATGGCCGCGCCATAGGCGTACTGGCCGTTCTCGAACGCCCGCTTGTAGACGTAGAGGGCGTAGACCGTGGTGTCGTAGAAGGGGCCGCCATTGGTGACGAGCCAGATGTATTCGAAGCTCACCAGCAGCGAGAGCGCCTGATAGACGGTGATGAAGGACAGCGGCCAGCGCAAAGACGGCAGGGTGACATGGCGGACGACCTGCCAGCCGCTGGCGCCGTCGACGCGGGCGGCATGGTACAGGTGCTCGGGGATCGCGCGGATCGCCGATGTGAAGATGATCATCCCCATCGACGCGCCGATGAAGCCGTTGAGGATGATGATCAGCAGCACCGGCGTGTCGTTCATCAGGTCGATCAGCGGCAGGCCCATCACCCCGTGGGTAACCTGGTTCAGAAGGCCGAACTCGGTGGGGTCGATCACCCAGGCCCAGAGCAGGGCGTAGACGACCGAGGGGCTCATGCGCGGCAGCAGCCAGATGGCCCGGAAGAAGGAGCCGGCGCGGTCGTTGATCGAGGTGGTCATGATCGCCAGCAGCAGGCCGTAGGTGACGTTGAAGATGGCCAGCGTGCCGAGAACGTAGAGCAGCGTCGTCACCGCCACCTGAGCGAGCCGCCGGTCGCCCGACAGGAACCGCTCGAAGTTCGCCGTCGTAAATTCCGTGACTCGAAGCGTCGGCCCCATGTCGGTAAACGCGATGGCGATGTCGACGACGACCGGCGCGATAAAGAAAAGAAACAAAAGAACGATGGCGGGGCCAAGAAATAGGATGAAGTTGGCCCTCTGGCGTGCCTGCATCGCGTTGCGGCCGACTGCCATGGCGATCCTGCCCATCCGGTATGCAAAGGCCGGAAGGGGGCGGCGCTTGGGCCGCGCTCCCCCTCCGCGTATCAGGTCATGTCATAGGGTGGGCTCAGCCGACGACCATGACGTCGTCGCCGAGCTCCGTCTGCATCTCGTCGGCCATAAATTCGACCGCTTCCTCGGGGGACAGGCGGCCGGTCTCAACGCCTTGCAGCCCCTTGAAGAGGATCGCGTTGTAGCGGCCGAATTTGGGATGTTTGGGCATGAAGGTGGTGTGCTCCAACATCGGCGTCCCGGCCGACAGGGCCCAGTGGTTCTTGTAGTCCGGCATGGAGGCCTGGGCGTGGCTGATGCCGATATGGAAGCTGCCGACGGCGTGAATCGTGTTGTAGTAGGGCTGGCTGGCGATCCCGACCAGCATCGCCGCGAGGTCCTTATTCGGTGAATTCGGATTCACCACATAGATGATGGGATGCGACAGATTGGCGGGCTTTCCGCCCTTCTCGGCCGGCGGGACGTGCATCCAGCCGACCTGCTTGAAATAACCTTCCGCGTCGTTCGGGAAGGCCTCTTCCACCTGCTCGCGCACGTTCCAGATGCCGTGATGGTAGATAAAGGCCTGCTTCGTCTTCCAGTTTTTCTTGACGGTGTCCCACGACCACGATGTGTTGTTCGGCGCGGTAACGCCGTTCTCGGCGTTCCACTGGAACCATTTGAGGGCCTCGGTCATCTCCTTTTTCGGGAGAATCAGCTTGCCCGAGGTCTCGTCCATGTATTTGACCCCGAACGCGGCAAAGGTCATCAGATAGTCGGGACCCACATTCGGCCGATGGACGATGCCATACTTCGCGGCGCCCTTGTCGACGACTTCCTTGGCCAGCTCCGAGATCTCCCAAATGGTGATCTCGCCGGCTTCGGCCTTGTCGTCGAGGGATTCGATGAACTCCTCGCTCTTGCCGATCTGGCGCAGCATGTCCTTGTTGTAGAAGAACATGCGGATCTCGGTGTCCTGGGGAATGGCGAAACGCGTTCCCTGATGCTTCACCGACTCCCAGAGCACCGGCACGATGTCGGCGTAGAACTCGGGATTGGCCGCGATATGCTCTTCCATGTTCATGGCATATCCGGCGTCGGCGAATTCGCCGATCCACTCATGGGCGGCGACATAGAGGTCGGGGCCCTTGCCGACGGCAAAGGCCTTCAGAAGGTCGAGCGCGTCGGCGTCGAAGCCCTTGACGTTGTTTTCGAAGACCTCGACGGTGATCTTCTTGTCGATACCGGCCGCGGCGAACTTCTTGTTCATCAGTTCGGCCGCCCGTTTGATGTTGCCCGGGCGCTCGGGGCCGGAGCGGTCGGCTCGCGACCACATCTTGACGACAATCTCCTCGGCCGAGGCCGGCAGGCTGCCGAGCGTCGCCGGAGTCACAACGGCCGCGGCAAGGCCCGCCGCCGCCAATGCCTTCACAAAAGTCATCGGTCACACCTCCCTCAAGTCTGATGGAAAAGCGGCGATGCTCGCCGATACCAAGGAATCGGCATCGATACCCCCGCCCGCACGTCAATGGCCGGTCAATCGACGGATGGCGCAATTGCCGGAACCCGACGCGAGGATAATTGTGGATAATTGACAGGGTTGTTGCGGTTCGTTGAACCTATTGTGAAAGCCATGCGGCGCTGCACCGTCAGGCAACGGACCTTCCTGCGGGATCGTCGACAGGCAGCCCCTAAGGAAGGAAGCGCATGTCGGCGTGACTTTCCCGAATTCTCGTTTTAAATAGCACCGACCAAAAAAGCGAACCAAGAGGACCGCATGACCCATAACATCGTTTTTCTCGATCGTGATACCATCGCGCCGGAAATCACCCTACGCCGGCCGGCCTTTGACCATAGCTACGGGGAGTTCGGCAAAACCGATCCCGATCAGGTCGTGCCGCGCGCCAAGGACGCGACCATCGTGATCGTCAACAAGGTCCCGCTTCCCGAGAAGACGCTGGCAAACCTGCCGAACCTCCGGATGATCGCCGTGGCCGCGACCGGCACGGACGCCTTCGACACCAAGTATTGCAAGGCGCATGATATCGTCGTGTCCAACATCCGCGACTACGCCACGACGACCGTGCCGGAACACACCTTCGCCCTGATCTTCGCCTTACTTCGAAGCGTCATCGGCTATCGGGAGGATGTGCGCAAGGGGGAGTGGCAGAAGGCCGGTCAGTTCTGCTTCTTCAACCACCCGATCGGGGAGCTGCGGAGCAGTCGGCTGGGGATCTTCGGCGAGGGGTCGATCGGGCAGTCGGTCGCCGATCTCGGCCGCGCCTTCGGGATGAAGACGGTGTTCGCGGCGCATAAGGGCAGGGATGGCCTCGGCCCCCTCTACACGCCCTTCGACGAGGTGATCTCGACCAGCGACGTGCTGACCTGTCATTGTCCGCTCTTGCCGGAGACGAAGGACATGATCGCCCTGCCCGAGTTCCGGCGGATGAAAAAGAACGCCATCCTGGTCAACACGGCGCGGGGAGGCTTGGTCAACGAGCGCGATCTCGTGACGGCCATCAAGGAGGGGATGATCGCCGGCGCTGCCTTCGATGTGGTCACCTCTGAGCCGCCGCCCGCGGACAATCCTCTTCTCGAACTTCTGGATCGGCCCAATTTCATCCTCACGCCGCATGTCGCCTGGGCCAGCCAGAATGCGCAGCAATGTCTGGCGGATCAGCTTATCGACAACATCGAGAATTTCGCGAACGGTCAGCCCAGCAACCGTGTTGCCTGATGGGCATTGATCATTAGACCGGCAAAGGGATCATGGCGCAGGAGATCGAACGCAAGTTTCTTGTTCGCGGGACGGCGTGGCGGGACTTGGCCTCGGGGGTCTTGTACCGTCAGGGCTATCTTTCGACCTCCGAGGATCGGTCGGTCCGGGTTCGCGTGGCCGGCGAGAAAGCGCATCTGACGATCAAGGGGCGATCGCGCGGGGCGATCCGAACGGAGTTCGAGTACGAGGTGCCCTGGGCCGATGCCCAGCTCATGCTGGACGAGTTGTGCGAGCGTCCCCTCATCGAAAAGACCCGGTATCGCGTTACGATCGGCGGGCTCGTCTGGGAAATCGACGAGTTCGCGGGCGACAATGCCGGCCTCGTCGTGGCCGAGGTCGAACTGGCCGACGAGGATCAAGCGTTCACGAAGCCGGATTGGGTTGGCGAGGAGGTCACTCATGATCCGCGCTACTTCAACACCAACCTCGTCGCCAACCCCTATTCCTCCTGGGGTTAACCTCCGACGCCGAAGGTCCGGTACACGAATTCGAGCTGGCGTTGGATGCGCCGGTTGTGAAGCTTGTTGACCGTGGTGTCCGGCCGCAGCCGCCATTCCGGGGCTCGTTGGGCCAGTGCATCGGCTACCTGCCATTTGTGGCGGTAGCTTCGGCCCGAAAGCTGGCGCAGGGCGGCAAGCTGTTGTGGGCTCAGTTCCTCGGGCGCCATGCTCGCCAGGCGGATGGGGAAGAACGAGGTATGGAACACCTCGGCGTAGGTAAGCGCTTGCGACCGCATTTCCGGCGTTAGAGGAATTCGCTCGCTCAGGCTTCCCGCGATGGATCTGGCCGATTCGAATTCGCGACCCTTGAGATTTGCGATACCCTCGATCGGAAAGCCCTCGGCCTCGAGTCGGGCCATGACCCTTGGTGTCAGCTCGTAGGAGACGGGCCGGTACACCCGCTGGTCGAAGACGTTTTGAAGCACGAACAGCGACAGGAAACAGATCGCCGCGGCGGCAATCGGCGTGGCCACCCATCCGGCGCCGATGTGGGCGAGCAGTGGCCATTGAATTGTCCGACCCCGCTTGAGCAGACCGATGCCGACGACCGCCCCGACCACGGCTTGCGAACTCGACACGGGAACCAGGGGAATGGTGGGTAGTCCAGCCTGGGCGAGCAGGTGTTCCAGTCCCTGCGAGGCGAAGACGAAGAGGACAATGGAATGCGCCAGGACCGCCACCCACGCGGCCAGGGGGGACAGCGGCAGGATCTCCGCTCCCACCGTCAGCATGACCTTCTTGGAATAGGTGAAGACCCCGATGGCGATGGCGAGTCCCCCCAGCAGGAACAGCTGCTGAACCGAGGTGAAATTGAAGAATCCGCCGATGCGAAAATCCGTGAAGGGAGAGACGGGGACGAAGACGCCGACCACATTGGCGATATTGTTCGCGCCGAGGCTGTACGCCCCGAAAGCGCCGACAACGATCAATGCGAGGCGCGTGTAGGCATCGAGCCTCAGGAGGTGAATGCTCCTCGTCTTGAGAAATACCGCCAGCAGGTGCAGCAAGGCGGCGGCGATCAGCCCCGCGAGCACCGGGCAAATCATCCAGGTCCCGACGATCTTGAAGAGAACCCTCGTGTCCGTGACCGACTGGCTGAACAGGTTCCAGCCGATGATGGCGCCGACGATGGCCTGCGTGGTTGAGACGGGCACGCCCGCTCGAGTCATCCAGTAGACGGTGAAACCGGCCGCGGCCGCGGCTGTGAACGCGCCGGGCAGCGCGTTGACCGAGCCGAGATCGCCGAGGGTCTGGGTGGTCCCACTACCACTGATGACCGCGCCCAATATGACGAAGACGCCGGTGATGAGGGCCGCGGTGCGAAAGCGGACGACCCCGCTGCCGACGGCGGTGCCGAAGACATTGGCCGCGTCGTTCGCGCCGAGCGACCAGCCCAGGAACAACCCGCTCGTCAGGAATAGCAGAACCGCGATGTCCATGGACCCCGCCCGTACCAATGCCCCCACTAAAGACTGCGCTTGATGGTGTAGATCGCCAGCTCATCGGCCACGTCCTCGGCTGCGTTGGCCGAGTCGTCGATCCGTTCGACGAAGTAACGCAGATGGATTTTGCGCTCCAAGGGCAGGTCCGACCCGAATATCGCTGTTTTCAGGCGGGTGCTGATCATGTCCGCCTCGGTTTCGTAGAAAATGACCTTGTGATTGTGATCGCGCACCGCGCCGATGTTGCGAAAGAAAGCGCGCGCCGCCATGACCAGGCTGTCGACGCAGGTCACGACGGTTTCGGTAAGCTCGATGAAGTCCCGATGAAATTCCTTCGGGATATCGGGCCGCTCGATCACGAAGTGATAGCAATTGGCCTGAAAGATCCCCAGCAGCCAGTCGGTGTCTTCGAGCAGCCTCAGCACGTCGGCGCGCAGATCCGGGATCAGGGTATGCTCATAAAGCTCCGCCTCGACCCTTCGGCGAATCTGGTCCCCGCGCGTTTCCAGGCGCGAAACCTCGTCCAGGTCATCCCGGAAATCTTGCGAGGGACCTTCGGAAAGATAGGTTCTGACGGCGCGTTGGAAGATCAGGCCGGCCTCGGAGACCCCATCGAGAAATTCTTCGATCTCCCGTTCGATATGCCGGCTTCGACCGAACAGATTCAAGCGTCCAGGCATGGCCATGCGCCGATCTCCATTCTCTGGTCCCCCGCGATCGATCTTGAGCCGCCAGCCGTGACTCCGATGCGCCGGCATCGGTACCGTAATGGTTTATGACCGTATAGTCTGTGAGGTCATTACGATAGAGCCCTAACGCACAAGCTTATCCATTGTCCGGGCGTCGAACAACAGGAAGAACGCACAAAGTGCGCCTTTTTCAATGATAGGTCAGCGGGACGGTTATGGGCTTTACCCGGGGGCCGGGCCTGTCAGGCTTCTTTGGCCTCCGCAAAGTCTTTCGGGTCTTTGTTTCGGGCAATACGGCGGGCGATGCGAAGGCTCCGCGCGCCCGAGCGCACACATTCATATAGGACCGCGTCGGCCTCGCCACCGTCGTCCGTCAATTCCAGGAGCCGTTTAAGATCGGGATTGATACGCTTGAGTATCTGCCGGATCTCTTTCGCCGGCTTGGCCTTGGTCTTGTCAGGGCTCATCGATGCCGGTGCTCATCTCCATTTTCGGGGGACGTAGTTAACTGCGCGGCGCGCGCTGAGTCAAACGTGCAAGCTTGTGGTTGTCTGCCCCTTGAGAGGTAGATGATATCGACGATTCCCCGGCTTTGGCTGCCGGTGGCGTCGGTACGCACATCTCGGTTTGCTTTTTTTTGGGCCCGTCGGGGGTCTGGACAACGGCTCGCCGGGGCGCGACGATAAACAGTAACTTGACGATGATGCCCGCTGAGCCTTTAGTTGATCGGTTTTGGGGTATGCGTCACAACTGGCATGATGGGCCGAGATTTCCGACATCTGATTCTCCTTGCCGTACCCGCGGGCGCCGCGTTCGCGATGCTCGCCGCGTTCGGCCATGTCTCCGTCAACATCGCTATCGTGGGCGCCTTGTTTGCGTTTGGTGGCCTCTATCTTGCGGCGCGGCGTATCAAATCGGAGATGGACGCGGTGGCGGAGGCCGACGCCCGCGTCGACGAATCGCTCAGGGAGGAATTTGTCCGCCAGGCGCGGCTGGCCGAGTCTTATGAGGTCATTCTGGACTCCCTGCCTGAGCCGCTGTTGGTGTTGCGCGCGGATCGCCACATCCTTCACGCCAACAAGGCCGTGGTGGATCTCCTCGGCACCGATCCGATCGACGCCGACCTGACCACGGCAATTCGCCATCCGGACATCCTTTCCGCCGCGGCCGCCGTGCTCTCCGGGGAATCAGAGGAGGAGACGGTGGAGTTTTCCCGGGCGGGCGCGGTGGAGCAGCATCTCGTCGCGCGTCTGGCCGTGCTCCCCAGCAGCCGGGAAATCGGCCGTGCCGCCGTTCTCACCCTTCATGACGTCACGTCGGAACGGCGGACGGTGCAGATGCGGGCCGATTTCGTCGCCAATGTCAGCCACGAACTGCGCACCCCGCTCGCGACCCTGGTGGGTTTCATCGAGACCCTGCGTGGCGCCGCCCGCGACGATCCCGAGGCCCTGGACAAGTTCCTCCCCATCATGGACGAGGAAGGATCCCGCATGGCGGGTTTGGTCCAGGATCTGTTGTCGCTTTCCCGCATCGAGGCGAACGAGCATTCGCCGCCTTCGGAAAACGCCCGTCTGCAGGACATTCTGCCGGTTGTCGCGCGAACCCTTGAGCGTGAAGCCGAGAAAAAAGGCGTCGTCGTCATTGTCGAGGCCGATCCCGAGGCGCCGGCCGTGTTCGGCGACCGGCACCAGCTGATGCAGGTCTTTCAGAACCTGATTCACAACGCCGTCAAGTATGGCCGCGAGCAAAGCGAGGTGCGGGTCGTGATCGATGGTTGGGATCGCGAATATCTGACCGCGTCCGTGATCGATCAGGGGGAAGGGATACCGCCCGAACATATCCCTCGCTTGACGGAACGGTTCTATCGTGTCGACAAGGCACGCAGCCGGGCCATGGGTGGAACCGGCCTGGGGCTGGCGATCGTCAAGCACATCGTGAATCGACATCAGGGGCGGCTGTGGATCGAAAGCAGGCTCGGCGTGGGTAGCCGTTTCTCGATCTCGTTGCCCGTGGTTGTCGACGCGGGGGACGAGATGGCGACCGAGTCCCAGGACCCGGCCACAGCGTCATAAAACTGCAACACAATCGTCATAAAGTGGTAGCCACCCGTTTCTAGAGTCCGCGACGCCGGCGATGGAGGGGTTCGCCGGAGCGTCTTCACGAACAACCGCCCCTGTTCGTACAGCACACACAGGAGAGCTCTATGATTAAGAAAACTCTGGCGCTCGCTGCGATCGCGACCGTCGCGGTCGCCGGCTCTGCAGATGCGCGCGATCAAATCCGAATCGTCGGATCCTCCACCGTGTATCCATTCGCGACGACGGTTGCCGAGCAGTTCGGCAAGACGACCGATTTCAAGACGCCGGTTATCGAGAGCACGGGCTCCGGTGGCGGTCTGAAGCTGTTCTGCGCCGGTGTCGGCATCGAGCATCCGGACGTCACCAATGCCTCGCGTGCGATCAAATCGTCCGAGATCGAGACCTGCAAAAAGAACGGCGTGACCAACATCACCGAGGTCAAGATCGGCTATGACGGAATCGTCGTCGCCAACTCGAAGGCTGGGCCGCGGATGGAACTCACCCTGGATCAGCTGTTCCTGGCGCTCGCCAAGCAGGTGCCGCAGGGCGGCAAGCTGGTCGACAATCCATACGCCAACTGGAACGAAATCGATTCGAGCCTGCCCAATGCCAAAATCGAGGTCCTCGGCCCGCCGCCGACCTCGGGCACCCGCGATGCCTTCGTCGAGCTCGCCATGGAAGGCGGCTGCAAGAAGGTTGAGGGCGCGAAGGATCTCGGGCTTGAGAAGAAGGCTTGCCATGCCATCCGCGAGGACGGTGCCTTCGTCGAGGCCGGCGAGAATGACGTTCTGATCGTCCGCAAGCTGGAGGCCAACCCGAACGCGTTCGGTATCTTCGGTTACAGCTTCCTCGACCAGAATTTGGACAAGGTCCAGGGTACGTTGGTCACGGGTGTCGAGCCGACCTTTGAGAACATCGCCAGCGGCGACTATCCGATCTCCCGGTCCCTGTACTTCTACGTGAAGGGCGCCCATGCGGGCACCATTCCGGGTATCAAGGAATACCTCGCCGAATTCACGAGTGAAAAGGCTTGGGGCCCCGAAGGCTACCTGGCCGACAAGGGGCTGGTGCCGATGCCGGATGCCGAGCGTGAGCAGTATCGCGCCGACGCCGCCAATCTGACGACCAACGTCGAGTAGTAACATTCTCTGGCAGTGCCGGGGGCCCGCCTTGGGCCTCCGGCCGCCTTCCTCATAAGTTTGACCAGCGGCCGCATTGGAACGTTTCGCCAAGACATATTTCTATCTTTCTCGGGAAACCGAGAATTCGGCGAAAACGACGGACCAGAGAATTAGTGTATTCATATGCAAATATTAGTTCTCGTATCGACACTGTTGGTCCTTAGCCTAATTGGATACTACCTGGGACGGTCGCGTGCTGTTGCGAGTGTTTCCGGAGAGGCTTCCAGACTACACTCTTTGCCGGGCTATTACGGCCTTTACGTCGCCCTTTGGTGCGGCGTTCCGGCGCTTATTGTCCTTTTGGCCTGGCTGTCGCTGGAACCCTGGATCGTCGAGCGCCTGCTCGTGGCCAGCTTGCCGGAATCCGCGCGCTCGCTGCCTTCCGATCGGCTGGCCCTTTTGCTCAACGATATCAGGAACCTTGCGGGCGGCAACATCGTCAGCCGGGACGTCGATCCCGAGCTTCGAGACGCCGCAAACCACTATGCGAACATGCGACAGATCGGCACCTGGGCGGAGATCGTGGTCTGCCTGGCGCTGGCGGTCGCGGGTATTGCCCTCGGGCAGCGCTACATCGCCCCCGATCTGAGGGCGCGTAACAAGGTCGAGAAGGTCGTTATGGCCTTTCTGGTGATCAGCTCGACGATCGCCATTCTGACCACCATCGGTATCGTGTTCTCCCTCCTCTTCGAGGCGATCCGGTTCTTCCGGCTGGTGCCGCCGAGCGAGTTCCTGTTCGGGCTGGAATGGAGCCCGCAAACGGCTCTGCGGGCCGATCAGGTTGGCAGTTCAGGATCGTTCGGTGCCGTTCCCCTGTTCGCCGGGACGATGTTGATTTCCTTTATCGCCATGTGTGTTGCCGTGCCCGTCGGGCTGTTCGCGGCAATTTATATGGCGGAATATGCCCATCCGCGGTTCCGCGCGGCGGTGAAGCCGGTGCTCGAGATCCTGGCCGGCGTGCCGACGGTGGTCTATGGCTTCTTCGCCGCCTTGACCGTGGCGCCGTTCTTCCGCGACTCGGGCGGATTCCTTGGCCTCGACATCTCGTCGGAAAGCGCGCTTGCCGCCGGGGTGGTGATGGGGATCATGATCATTCCCTTCGTATCCTCCCTGTCCGACGACATCATCACCGCCGTTCCCCAATCCCTGCGCGAGGGGTCCTCCGGCCTCGGCGCGACTCGGTCCGAGACCATCAAGACCGTTGTCCTGCCGGCGGCGCTTCCCGGCATTGTCGGCGGCGTCCTGCTCGCCGTGTCGCGGGCGATCGGCGAGACCATGATCGTCGTGATGGCCGCCGGTCTTTCGGCGAATCTGACCGCCAACCCTCTGGAAGCCGTGACCACGGTTACCGTCCAGATCGTGACCCTGCTGGTCGGCGATCAGGAGTTCGACAGCGCCAAGACGCTGGCCGCCTTCGCCCTCGGCCTGGTGCTGTTCTGCGTGACGCTTTGCCTCAATATCGTCGCCCTCAGGGTGGTGCAGAAGTATCGGGAACAGTATGAGTGACACCGCTGGCACCGGAACGGTAAAGACCGGACTTCCGCGCAAGAACATCAACGAGGTCGTCAGCGCCGGAATCCGCCGCCGCTACGCGGCGGAGAGGCGGTTTCGCGCTTATGGCTTGGCGGCGATCGGCTTCGCTATTTTCGCCTTGACCACCTTGCTTGTAACGATTGTCGGCACCGGCTATTCCGCGTTCACGCAGACGATGCTGGAGCTCGAGATCACCCTCTACCCCCAGGACATCGATCCCGAGGGCAACCGCGATCCGAAGGTCCTCTCGACCGCCAACTACCAAGCGCTTGTTCGGCAGTCCCTGCGAGACCTATTTCCGGAGGTCACCACGCGCCAGGAACGCCGGCGGCTCAATGGCTTGGTCAGCGACGGCGCGACCTTTCAGGTGCGGCGGGCCGTGCTCGATGATCCCTCCATCATCGGCCAGCGGATCTCGATCCTCGTGCCCATGTCCGACGATATCGACCAGTTCATGAAGGGCCACATCAGCGCCGAGGTGCCGGAGAGCGATCGTCGCGTCAGCGATCAGGAGATCGCTTGGCTGGAGAGGTTGCAGGACCGGAATCTGGTTCACAGGACCTTCAACTGGACGTTCTTCACCAGCGGCGACTCCCGCGAGCCCGAGCTTGCGGGCATCTGGGGGGCGCTCGTCGGCTCCCTGCTCACCATGTCGGTGACTCTGGCTCTCGCCTTCCCGCTGGCGGTTGCCACCGCCATCTATCTCGAGGAGTTCGCGCCCAAGAACCGCTGGACCGACCTCATCGAGGTCAACATCAATAATTTGGCGGCGGTGCCGTCGATCGTGTTCGGCCTCCTCGGGCTCGCGGTTTTCCTGAATTTCTTCGGGCTGCCGCGCTCGGCGCCCCTGGTTGGCGGCATGGTTTTGGCGCTCATGACCCTGCCTACGATCATCATCGCCGCGCGGGCCTCCATCAAGGCGGTGCCGCCGTGGATTCGCGAGGCGGCCCTGGGTCTCGGCGCATCGCGCATGCAGGTGGTGTTTCAGCACACCTTGCCCTTGGCGATGCCGGGTATCCTGACCGGGACGATCATCGGCATGGCGCAGGCCTTGGGCGAGACGGCGCCGCTCCTGATGATCGGCATGATCGCCTTCATCGTCGATATTCCGCAGGGGGTCACCGATCCCGCCACGGTCTTGCCGGTCCAGGTCTTTCTCTGGTCGGATGCGCCGGAGCGTGCGTTCGTGGAGCGCACCTCGGCGGCGATCATGGTTCTGTTGTCGTTCCTGATCGTGATGAACGCGTTCGCCATCTATTTGAGGAAACGATTCGAAAGGCGGTGGTAAGATGCAGCTCGCCAACTCCGAAAACGCTGCCAAGGACGGCGTCGGGATGCCCGAAAAGACCGGCAACCTCACCACCGAATCCAAGGCCGGGCGAACGCCGATGGTCGTTGCCCGGGACGTTGACGTCTTCTACGGCGATAAGCAAGCCCTGTTCGGTATCGACATGGACATCCTTCCCAACGAAGTGACCGCCCTTATCGGCCCGTCCGGTTGCGGCAAGTCCACCTTTTTGCGTTGCCTGAATCGCATGAACGACGTCATCGAGGGTTGCCGCGTCGAAGGACGGATCTCGGTCGATGGCCAGGACATCTTCGACCGGGCCTTGGACGTGGTGCATCTCAGGGCCCGGGTCGGCATGGTGTTCCAGAAGCCCAACCCGTTTCCCAAGTCGGTTTTCGATAATGTTGCCTACGGGCCGAAGATCCACGGTCTTTCCTCCTCGAAGGACGAGCTGGAGGAGATCGTGATGACCAGTCTGGAGAAGGCGGGACTGATCGAAGAGGTGAAGGATCGCCTCCATCAGCCGGGCACCGGCCTGTCCGGCGGTCAGCAGCAGCGCCTGTGCATCGCCCGGGCGATCGCGATTCAGCCCGAGGTGATCTTGATGGACGAGCCGTGTTCCGCGCTGGATCCCATTGCCACGGCGAAAATCGAGGAACTGATCGACGAGCTGCGGGAGAACTACACGATCGTGATCGTGACCCATAACATGCAGCAGGCGGCGCGCGTTTCGCAGCGGACGGCCTTCTTCCATCTGGGTAAGCTGTTGGAGTTTGGCGATACCGATCAGATTTTCACCAACCCAAGCGTCGAACGGACCCGCGACTACATTACGGGTCGGTTTGGCTGATCCCCAGGAGGGGAAGATGAGCAGCTCCCAGCATATCGTCCGGTCCTACGACGAGGAACTCACCCGAATCAGCAACCGCATTGTCGAGATGGGGGGGCGGGTCGAGGCGCAGCTGGCCGACGCCATCGAAGCGGTATCCAAGCGCAACAGCGAGCTCGCTCAACGGGCCATCGACATGGACGCCCATGTCGACGAGATGGAAACCGAAATCGACGACCTGACGGTTAAGTTGCTGGCTCGCCGCCAGCCCATGGCGGACGACCTGCGAGAAATGGTGGCCGCGCTTCGGATCGTCGGCATGCTTGAGCGGGTCGGCGACTACGCCGTGCATGTGGCGGAGCGCGCGGTCAGCCTGTCCAACATGCCGGTTGTGCCGCCGGTTTTGGTTATCTCCCGGATGGGAAAGATGGTGCGCGACCTTTTCGGGGACGCCGTCGGCGCCTATGCGCATCGCGATGCCGAACTGGCGCTTTCCGTTTGGCGTCGCGACCGGGATCTTGACCAGCTTTACGCCAGCCTGTTCCGCGAGCTCCTGACCTATATGATGGAGGATTCGCAGAACGTCACCACCTGCGTCCACTTGTTGTTTGTCGCCAAGTATATCGAGCGGATGGGGGATTTCTCGACGAATATCGCCGAGCATGTCCACTACATCGTTCGTGGTCATAAACCGGAAGGTCAACGTCCGAAAGCCGGGAGCGCCCGGATCGCCACGGAATAGCTCGATTAAAGATCGTGAGCTAAGATGCCTCAGATCCTGATCGTGGAAGACGAGCCCGCCCTCGTCACAATGCTGCGTTATAACCTTGAGAAGGAAGGCTATCGGGTCGACGACGCCGGCGATGGCGAGGAAGCGTTGTTGAGAGTCGAGGAGAGCATTCCCGACCTGGTGCTTCTCGATTGGATGCTTCCGCGGCTCTCCGGCCTTGAGGTTTGCCGGCGCTTGCGGCGGCGGCCGGAGACCCGGGACCTGCCGATCATCATGCTGACCGCGCGCGGGGAGGAGGCGGATCGCGTGCGGGGCCTCGATACCGGGGCCGACGACTACGTCTCCAAACCGTTTTCGCCCAAGGAGCTGCTGGCCCGCATCCGCGCCCTCCTGCGGCGGGCGCATCCGGCTCTTGCCCAGGAAACGCTGACCTGCGGCGACCTGGTCATGGATCTGGCGGCCCACAAGATCCGGCGGAACGGGCGCGAGGTCAAATTGGGCCCGACCGAGTTCCGGCTGCTCCGCTATTTCATGGAGCATCCCGGCCGGGTGCTGTCCCGTGCCCATCTTCTCGATGCCGTGTGGGGGCGCGATATCTATGTCGAGGAACGGACGGTGGACGTGCATATCCGCCGCCTCCGCAAGGCATTGAACGCCAACGGCGACGCGGATCCCATCCGCACGGTGCGGTCCGCGGGGTATGCACTCGAATTTCCCGAAGTATGAGCTGAGCGGCTTCGTTTGTCTGCGATTCGCCTTGTCTCTCGACGAGTCGTATGTTTACCTTTCGGAGCACCGATATAGGTATTTATTCATAATAATATGTATTATATCCTTGATTTGATCCGCTCGGGAGCGGGATTTGACATTAACGCGAGAATACCTAACCTAGGGGGCCAATGGACCGCCGATCCGCGGCGTCGGAACAGCTCGGGCGTTTGATTGGTGGCCGCGAATTCGGGCGTCGGTTTCCTGGGAGGCGATCGGCGTTTGAAAACAAGACGGGTCCATGGATGGGGCTGCTCCTGACCTCCCGGTCTGCCTCGTCCACTTCAGTCCCTTATGGAGCACCCGTCGAAAACAGTTGTGGCATGGGCCGCCGAGTTGTGGCCGCCACCCGGTTTTTGAACGCGAACAAGGAGAGTTTGGCTATGCCCGAGAGACGCAAGGGGGCTCTTCATCCCCATATTCCGGAGCTTCGCGAAAAGCTTCGTCGGGGCGAGATCGATCGCCGCGATTTCCTTCGGACGGCGACCCTGCTCGGCATGTCGAGCGCGGCCGCCTATGTGATGGCCGGTTTGCGGCCCGGCCAGGGCGTCACTTCGGCTGCGCACGCGCAAACCCCGAAGAAGGGGGGTAACCTGCGCGTATCCATGAACGTGAAGGCGATTACGGACCCGGCGACCTACGACTGGTCGGAGAAGGGCAATCTCGCCCGGCACATGACGGAACCCCTCGTTCGCATCAACAAGGACAATATCGCCGAGCCCTACCTCGCGGAAAGATGGGAAGCGTCCGAGGATTTGAAGACCTGGACCTTCCATCTGCGCAAGGGTGTCAAATGGTCGAACGGGGATGACTTTGGCGCCGACGACGTTGTCTTCAATTTCGAACGCTGGCTCGACCCCGCCACCGGCTCGTCGAATCAGGGGCGTTTCAGCTCGATGACCGAAACGATCGACACCGGCAAAAAGGACAAGGACGGCAAGCCGGTGATGTCGACGGTCGGAAGCGCGGGGGCCATTGAGAAGGTCGATGACAACACGGTCCGCTTTCATCTCAACCGCCCCGACCTGTCGCTGCCGGAAAGCATGGGCGACTACCCGGCTCTGATTGCCCATCGCCGGTTCTCGGATGAGGGTGGCGACCTCGTGAAAAACCCGGTGGGAACCGGCCCGTTCATGCTCCAGGACTTCGCGGTCGGCGAGAAGGCGGTCTACACCCGGCGTCCCGAATCCTGGTGGGGCGGCGACGTCTATCTGGATCAGATCACCTATGTCGACCATGGCGACGACCCCTCGGCGCAGCTCGCTGCCTTCGCGTCCGACCAGATCGACACGAACTACCGCACCAATATCGAGCAGGTCGACGTGATGAAGAGCATCCCGAACCTCGTGAATTACGAGACGGTGACCGCTCAATGCGGCGTGGCGCGGATGAAGGTGACCGAGCCGCCCTTCGATAACAAGGCGCTGCGCAAGGCTATCCAGGCCTGCATCGACAACGACCGGATCCTCGAGGTCGTCTATTTCGGCCGCGGGGCGCCCGGCGAGGACCACCATGTCGCGCCGATCCACCCGGAATATGCCGAGCTGCCCAAGCTCAAGCAGGATTACGAACTGGCCAAGAAGTACTTGGTCGAGGCGGGGTATCCCGACGGGATCCAGATCCGCATCGACTGCGTCGCCAACCCGACCTGGGAACAGAACGCCTGCAAGGCGATGGCCGAGATGCTTAAACCGGCCGGCATCGACCTCGCCATCAACATCATGCCCGGCGGCACCTATTGGGACCGCTGGCTGACCACGCCTCTGGGCTTCACCTCCTGGACGCACCGGCCGCTGGGCGTGCAGGTCCTCAACCTGGCCTATCGTTCGGGCGTGGCCTGGAACGAAACCTCCTACGCCAATCCGGAATTCGACAAGCTGCTGGACGAGGCCGGGACCCTCGTCAATGTCGAACAGCGGCGTCAGGTCATGGCGAAGCTGCAACAGATCCTTCAGGAAGATGCGATCATTCACCAGTCCTCCTGGCGGTCCATCTTCATCACCGCGCATGAGCGGGTGAAGGGCATTTACGCCCAGGTCGCCGAAGAGCATCACTACAACAAGGTGTGGCTCGCCTGACCACGGGCCAGAGCAGGCGGGGCATCACGCCCCGCCGCGCCACCCGGGGAAAACATCGCGAGAGACCTGAATCCCATGGCCCTCTTCATCCTCAAGCGGCTTGGCAACATGGCTCTGATCATGGTGCTCGTGTCGCTTGCGATCTTTCTGCTGCTGGAGCTGACGCCCGGAAGCGTCGCCACCAAGGTGCTGGGACCCTATTCGTCGGAGGAACAGCGCCAGATCTGGCTGGAGACCCATGGTTATCTTGAGCCGCTTTGGGTCCGCTATTTCAACTGGCTTTCGAACTTCGTCCAGGGGGAATTCGGGGACTCCATCCGCTTCAAGGTGCCGGTCGCCGAGGTTCTATGGCCGCGGCTCTGGAACACCGTGGTTCTCGGTTTCTGGACCTTCGCCATCATCATCCCGGTATCGCTGGTGCTCGGCGTCCTCGCGGGAATGCGCGAGGGGGCGCTGCTCGACCGATCGATCTCGGTGACCAGCATCATCACCACCTCGGTTCCCGAATTCGCCAGCGCCGTGTTCTTCTCGGCGCTGTTTGTTTTCGGTCTGAAATGGCTGCCGGGCACCAGCACCATGAACGAGGGGTTCGATCCCCTTCAACTCGTGCTCCCCGTCCTTGTGCTCGTGGTCTACGACTTCGGCTATGTCACGCGGATGACGCGGGCGTCGATGGCCGAGGTCATGACCACGCAGTATATCCGGACGGCCGTGCTCAAGGGCCTGCCTTACCGCCGCGTGATCCTCAAGCACGCCCTGCGTAACGCGCTGATCGCGCCGTTCACCATCGTCATGCTGCAGATCAACTGGCTGCTGTCGGGGGTGATCGTCGTCGAGTTCGCCTTCGCCTATAAGGGCTTCGGCGCCCTGCTCCTGGAGGCGGCGCTCAATCAGGACATTTACGTCATCGAGGCCTGCGCCATGGTGGCGGTTTTCGTGGCCGCGGCGACCCAGACGCTCGCCGATATCGGCTACACCTATCTCAACCCGCGCATCCGGTTCAGCTAAAGGCGGGGGAAGGACGATGTCGGACATCAGCAAAAGCATCCAGCCGGCCCCGTCCGTCGCCCTCGGGCTCCTGAAGGCGCTGAAGTCCTTCGCTCTGCTGCGGGAAAGCTGGGTCGGCATGATCGGCGTGGGGTTGGTGGCCTTCTGGCTGCTGGTCGCGCTTCTCGCGCCGCTTGTCGCCCCCTTCGAGCCCAACGCCCAGCTTCAGCCGATGGCAAAGCCGGGAACCGCGTTCGCCGCCGGGGGCTCCTTCTGGCTCGGCACCGACCAACTCGGGCGCGACGTGCTGTCGCGGATCATCTGGGGGTCGCGGACGGTTCTGGTCTACGCGCCCCTGGCCACGTTCTGCGCCTATGTCGTCGGCATCGTCATGGGCTTGGCCGCCGGCTACTACAGAGGCTGGATCGACGAGGTGCTTTCCTTCGTCGCCAATGCCATCCTGTCGTTCCCGGTTCTCGTCCTCTACGTCCTGGTGATCTCCACCATCGGTCCGTCGGGGCTCAACATCGTCATCGCCATCACCTTCGCCAGCGCGCCGGGCATCATGCGCATCGTCCGCGGGCTCGTGCTCGATCTGCGCAACCGCGACTATGTGGCGGCGGCGCAGACGCGGGGTGAGCCCGGCTGGTACATCATGCTGATCGAGATCCTGCCGAACGCCCGTGGGCCGCTGATCGTCGACGCCTGCCTGCGTCTCGGTTATGTCGTGATCACCATCGGCGTGCTCGGCTTCCTGGGCCTCGGCCTGCCGCCGCCGGATCCGGATTGGGGCGGCATGATCAACTTCTCACGGCCCTTCGTGCAGATCATGCCGCACATGGTGATCTTTCCCTGCATCGCGATTTCGTCCCTGGTCCTCGGCTTCAATCTCCTGGCCGACGGACTGCGCGAAATCTCGCTGAGAGACTGAAGACGAGAAGAATCGTCATGAAAATCGATACCAGAACGCCTCTGCTCGAAATAAAGAACTTGGGCATCTCCTATTACACTCGCGCCGGAGAGATCCCTGCCGTCAAGGACTTCTCCCTCACCCTCCGGCCCGGCGAAAGCGTCGGTTTGGTGGGCGAGTCCGGCTGCGGCAAGTCGACCGTGGCCATGGGGATCATGCAGTATCTTGGCCGCAACGGCGGCATCGTCGGCGGCCAGATCAAGTTCAAGGGCAGGGACCTCGCCACGCTCGGTGGCGGCGAGCTTCGAGACCTTCGCGGCGGCGAGATCTCCATGATCTATCAGGAGCCGATGGCGGCGCTCAACCCGTCGCTCACCGTCGCCACGCAGTTGATGGAAGTGCCGCTGGTGCATGAAGGCGTGTCGACGGAGGAGGCGCGGGAGCGTTCTCTGCGCATGCTCGCCGATGTCCACATTCCCGATCCCGAACGGGTCATGGCCTCCTACCCCCATCAGCTCTCGGGCGGGCAGCAGCAGCGCGTGGTCATTTCCATGGCCCTGCTGTCGAACCCGTCCCTGCTGCTGCTGGACGAGCCCACCACCGCGCTCGACGTGACCGTCGAGGCGGGCATCGTCGGTTTGATCGCCGAGATCAGCCGCAAGTTCGGCACCGCCCAGCTCTACATCTCGCACAATCTTGGCCTCATTCTTGACACCTGCGACCGGGTCTGCGTCATGTATTCCGGCGAGGTGGTGGAAGAGGGCACGGTCCATGACGTGTTCTCGCAGCCCCGCCACCCCTATACGCGGGGCCTGTTCGACTGTATTCCGCTACCGACGGCGGACAAGAACGCCCGCCCCCTGATCCCGATCCGCGGGCAGCTTCCGCTGCCTCATCGGCGGCCCCGGGGATGCAATTTCGGACCCCGCTGCGACCACTTCCGCGAAGGCGCCTGCGATGCCGGGGCCGTCCGCATGGAGGCGGTGCACGAGGACGGCATCGGCCAGCGCGTCCGTTGCGTGCGCTGGCGAGACATCCGATTCACGGAGCGAAACGGCGGCGAGGCGATCCGCGAGCGGGCGGAGGCGGGCGACATCGTCCTCCATGTGGACGAGATGCAGAAATACTATCCGGTCGATGACCGGTCCCTGAAGGCGCTGCTCACCGGCAGGACACGGCGCTGGGTGAAGGCGAACGAGTCCCTCAATTTTCGTGCCCGCCATAGCGAGACCGTGGCCATCGTTGGCGAGTCCGGCTGCGGCAAGTCCACCTTCGCCAAGGTCCTCATGGGGCTCGAGAACTGCACGGGCGGTAAGATCCGCTTCCACGGCCAGGACATCGGCCAGGTCGCGGTCCAGGATCGCACGGCGGAGCAGCTCAGCGCCGTCCAGATGGTCTTCCAGAATCCCAACGACACGCTGAACCCGAGCCTGACCGTGGGCCAGCAGATCGGGCGCGTGGTCCGCAAGTTCGGGGTCGAGAGAGACTCCCGCAAGGTTCGCGAGCGGGTGCTGCGGCTGTTGGATATCGTCAAGCTCCCGCGGGACTTCATCCACCGCCGTCCGCGCCAGCTCTCCGGCGGGCAGAAGCAGCGGGTCGGGATCGCCCGGGCCTTCGCCGGCAACCCGGCACTGGTGGTCGCCGACGAGCCGGTCTCGGCCCTCGACGTCTCGGTTCAGGCGGCGGTCACAGAGCTTCTTATGGACATTCAGCGCGAGCACGGCACGACGCTGCTCTTCATCAGCCATGATCTCAGCGTGGTCCGCTATCTGGCCGACCGCATCGTCGTCATGTATCTCGGGCAGATCATGGAGCGCGGGCATACCCGGGATGTTTTCGACCCGCCCTATCACCCCTACACGGAGGCGCTTCTCTCGGCCGTGCCCATCGCCGATCCCAATGTCGACAAGCGGGAGATCATCCTCGATGGCACGTTGCCGAGCGCCGTCGATCCGCCGCGCGGCTGCCCGTTCCACACGCGCTGCCCGCGCAAACTCGGCAAGATCTGCGAGAACGAACGTCCGCCTCAGCATCAGGCTGGCTCGGACCATGTCATCGCCTGCCATATCCCGCTTGAGGAACTGCGCCGCGTCGATCCGGTGATTCAGCTGCGCCCGCCGCCCGACGACGTCAAAATGCCGAGCCCGGTTGCTTGAGGAATTTGGTCTCTTCCGGCGTGCTCTCGCGCCCGAGGATCGCGTTACGATGGGGGAAGCGTCCGAAGCGGGCGATGATGTCGCGGTGCGCCCGCGCGTAGCCCAGCCAATCCTCATCGCCCAGGCTCTCGAACAGCCGCACCGACAGCTCCTGGTCTTCCAGATTCTCGCTGTGTTCGAAGGGCAGGTAAAGGAAGCTGCGCGGGACCGGGTGAAGCCACGCGTCGAGCCTTTGCGTGAGGGCGTGCCGGGAAACCGCCCGGGCCGCCTCATCGGTGGCGAAGGCGCGGGGGGTGCCGCGAAACATATTGCGCGGGAACTGGTCGAGCAGGATGACGAGGGCCAGGCATCCCTCGGGCGTCGCCTTCAGCCCGTCCAACTCGCCCGCCGCCGCGCTTTCGTGATCCCCAAGGAATTCGGCGGTGATCCGGGCGTCGAAATCGGAATCGGCCTTGAACCAGCTTTCACGCTTCTCGAAGGCGCCGTCCCGGTCGGGCAGCCCGCACCAGAACTCCACGATCCGAGAGGCGGTGTCGGCGGCGGATCTTTGGATCATGGCCGAGTCTTTACCGATATGCTCTCGTTGGAGCAAGCCGTTGAAACGATTGACCTCATGCCGACGCGAGTCGAGGCATGAGGTCAATCATCCGTTCGGAACTCTGGTCGTGGATTAGGCTGGTTCGGGGACTCGCATGTCGATATAGCCGGCCGGGCACACCTCGCGGCACATGAAGCAGCCGACGCATTTGCCGCGTTCCGTGTCGACGAAATGCCCCAGGGCGTGGTTCTCCTCGCCGACCTGGTAAACCGCGTCCTCTGGACAGAAGACCTCGCAGTTGCCGCATTCCAGGCAGGTGCCGCAGCACATGCAACGGGCTGCCTCGACCCGTGCCTGTTCCTCGGTCAGGCACCGCAGCCGCTCGGCATAGTTGCCCAGGATCTCCTCCGGCCCGATCCGCAGCCGCTCGCGCCGGTCGCGGGGCATGAACTGGACATGGCCCAGGAACACATGCTCCTCGGTCACCAGCTCATCCGCCGACAGGTCCTCGAACTCGACGGGGGTTTTCGCCAACTCCGCGAGATGCACATCGACCTTCGGCCGGCGGCGAAGATCCTCCTTGCGGATCAGCCGGTCGATGCTCTCGGCGGCCCGCCAGGCATGGCCGATGGCGGTGGTCAGAAGCCGGGGCGCGATCGCGTCCCCGCCCACGAAATGGCCGTCGAGTCCGGGCACCTGTTGCAGGTCGTCGCTGTCGATGACCCCGCGCCCGCCGTCGAGCGATTCCAAACCTTCGAAGTTTGCGCTCTGGCCCGTGGCGACGACGATCAGATCGCAGGGGATGTCGGACTCGGTCCCCTCCTGAACCACCATCTTTCCGGTGCTCCAGTCGGTCTTGACCACACGCAGCGCCACCGCGCGGCCGTCCGCATCACGCTGGACCTCGACCGGCGCCAGCCCGTCATGGAGCGCCGCGCCCTCGCCGAGGGCCGCTTCGATCTCTTCTTCGAAGGCGGGGGCCATGGCGATCGGGCGGCGGTAGACGATCCACACATCCGCGGGGCCGATGCGGTCCCGGGGCAGCTCCTCGTGAACGGCGCCACCGGCGATGACCGCGTCGGCAGGCGCCACCTCCTCGCCGTCCGGGGCGCCGCCAAGGCGCAGGCCGACCGACGCGCAGTCCATGGCGGTGTCGCCGCCGCCGATCACCAGCACCCGTCCGGACAGGTACTTGAGCCGTCCGGTATTGGCCGCGCGCAGGAAGTTCAGGCCGCCGACGCAGTTGGGGGCGTCACCGCCGGGAACGGGCAGGGGCTTCGCCGCCTGGGCGCCGATTCCCCAGAAGACGGCGTCGAAGTCCTTCTCCAGCTCGGGCACCGTGATATCGGTCCCGACGCGGGTGTTCAGCCGCACCTCGACGCCCATGTCGAGGATGCGCTGGATTTCCGCGTTGACGATGTCGCGCGGACA
>JANQJG010000126.1 GCA_028281785.1 Rhodospirillales bacterium | reverse complement strand
TAAGTGGCTTGTACTTCGCTTAGGCCCTATGGCGCGCTGAAGATCTCGCCCGTTCGACAACATCTGCCACGAACGCGCTCTTACCCTCGGTGTAAATCTTCCAAACGCCCCCTGACTCGATAACGAGTTTTCGTTTCAAGACCCCGTATGCTGCGGCGACCTCGGGATGAGCGTGAAGGTGGTCCCGAAACAAGATGCGCTTCAGGTGAGTCGGTGTGTCTGGAGCGCAAACATATATGCGATCTCCGGGAGAAACGCCGCGAGGGGTGGTAAAGGTCCACATGCCGTCGTTGTACGGATCGCCATGATATTCCCGGTCGGTCCGCTTGAGCAAATCTACGGCCTTGGCGATGTCATCGGCCGAATACAGGACGACGTCGATATCGATCTTGGGCTTGGCGCATAAACCTGGAACCGCGGTACTTCCGATATGGTGGGCCTCGAACGCGATCTTTCCAAGTGCACGCTCGATCTCTTCCCGCACTTGCTCGAAAGCCGCCGGCCAGTGCCCATCGTAGGGAACAACAGCGATCGGACCCGATTTAACGGCTGTCAACACCTCATCAATGACCATCCAACCATCCTCAGTGTTAGCAGGCCGCTGAAAACCTCGTCGAAATGCCTTGCTTCGTCCTTCGAGGCAGCGCGTTGCGCCCCCATCCTTCGACACGCCGCCTTCGGCGGCTGCTCAGGATGAGGTTAAGGGGTTGAAATGATTGACCTCATGCTGAACAGTGAGGCGTCTCGAAGCACGACGTCAATCACCCATTCGGCTTTTCAGCCGCTTGTTGAACCTACCGCCGCATCTCGGCCGCCGACTGGATGAGGACTTCCGAGACCGAGCCGTCGCCGGCCACCCTTTCGGCGACCACGAGCAGCCGCCTCTTCACCGCCTCGAGGTCAACCCGGCCGTCGGGCGTGCGCAGGCGCGGCATCGCGCCATGAAGATCCCGCAGGAACGCGTCCTTCAACCGCGGCATCAGTGTTCGCAGCTCCGCCTCCTTGGCCGCGTCCGGCACTTCCAGCTTGATTTCAAGGGCGATGGTCGAGACGGTTCGTTCGCCCGCGAAGACCGAGACGACAAGGGGCTCGACATCGACGAAAAAGGGCTTCGCCGTCTCGACGGCATGTTCGGCGGGTGGCGGGGCCTCCCCGTCGGGCGCCTCCGCGAACGGGCCAAGCCCCAGGTAGCTCATGACGCCGGCCGTGCCGCCCGCCAGGACCAGCAGCAACGCAACCGTGACGGCCATTTTCTTCATGACGCCTATCCCCCTTCGGCATGGGATGACGGCTCAACCGCCTACCGATCGACCTTCCGCTCTCAGAAGTGCCGGAATCCCCCTCCCCCCACATCGAGCACACGTTCTTCCTCATCCACCACGAGGACCGGGTGCCGGCTCCCTTCACCCTTCCGCAGCGCCACGATCTCTCCGATCTCGGCGAGCGGACAGGCCAGCTCGTCCGACAGCTCGGCGAGCACGGCCGCCTTGTCCGGGGAGATGGTGAAGAGAAGCTCATAGTCGTCGCCGCCGACGAGCAGGTCGGCCAAGCTCACCGCTCCCTTGTCGAGGGCGCGCCGTGCCGCGGCAGACAAGGGCATGCAATCCGCGCGCAAACGGGCGCCGACGCCGGACATCTCGCAGATATGCGCCAGATCGGCAACAATCCCGTCGGACACGTCGATCGCGGCATGGGCCAAGCCATGAAGGCGCCCGCCAAGGGCGAGCCGGGGCCGAGGCCGGCGATACCGGTCGACCAGCCATTGACGTTCGGCGCCCGTCAGCATCCCAAGCTGGCCCCGGAGAACCCGCAGGCCGAGCGCGGCATCCCCCACCGTTCCGGAGACATAGATCCGATCCCCTTCGCGCGCGCCCGACCGCCGGAGCTCCGCCTCGGGTTTGACGAGGCCAAAGGCACAAAGGGAAAAGGACAAGGGGCCGGGCGTTCCGACCGTATCTCCGCCGACCAGCGAAAGGCCGTACTCGCGCTGCATGCCGTCCAGGCCGTCCGCAAACCCCCGCAGCCACCCTTCGTCCAGATCCTCGGGTAGGGCCGCCGTCAGCGTGTAGGCCATGGGCTCGGCGCCCATGGAGGCAAGATCCGACAGATTGACGCCCAGAAGCTTCACCGCGACGCTGTCCGGTGGATCGGGAGCAAGGAAGTGGAGCCCGCGAACGACCGCATCGGTGGTGACGACCAGCCGCCGATCCGGCGGCACCGAAAGCACCGCTGCGTCATCGCCAAGCGCGAAGGCGCCCGGCTCCTGCGCCGCCAGAGGCGCGAAGAAACGCCGGATGATCTCAAACTCACCGAGTTTCCTGGGGCCCGCCACCGTCTCGCGCTTCCCGCTTACAGTTCATCGGCCCGGAGCTGATGGGCCAGCCGATCCAACACGGCGTTGACCAAGGCCGCCTCTTTTCCGGCAAAGAACGCGTGAGTCAGATCAAGATACTCCGAGATGACGACCCGTGGCGGAATGTCGGACCGGCTGAACATTTCATAGCCGCCGGCCCTGAGGATCGCCCGCAGCACGACCTCCAATCGATCAATCGGCCATTCGGGAGACAAGGCCGCCCCGATCATCTCGTCGAGCATGTCCTGCTCGCGGGCGACGCCCTCGACCAGATCGCGCAGATGAGCGCCATCCGGACTGACCATTGCCCGCTGGTCCTCGTTCGAATCGGGGTCCTGGAAACGGGACAGGATGTCGCGAACGACATCGGTAACGGGCGCGCCGGTTATGTCCCGCTCATAGAGCGCCTGAACGGCCGCCAGGCGCGCCGCGGTTCTCCGCCGGCCGCCGCCACTCCGAGTTTCCGACACACCCTCCGCGGTCGCGCTCATCGCATCACAAGGCGCATGTCGCGCTTGAGCTCCATCATCCGCACACAGGCGCGCGCCGCCGATCCCCCGACATCCTTCCGGTCGACCGCGGCCCGCGCCCAGGCCTGCTCCCGGTTCTCGCAGGTGAGGATGCCGAAGCCGAGCGCGACGCTGTAGCTGGTCGTGATCTCCATGAGGGCTCGCGAGCTCTCCCGCGCGATGTGCTCGTAATGGTCCGTCTCGCCGCGGATGACGCATCCCAAAGCGACGAATCCGCTGTAGTGCCCGGAGGAAGAGCGCACCTCCATCGACCGGATGGCGAAGCGGATCGCCGCCGGCACCTCGAAGGTGCCGGGGACCGGAACCCGCTCGTAAGGCAAACCGGCCCCGTCGAGAACCGCGATAGCGCCCCGGGCCAGCTCGTCTGCGATGTCGTTGTAGAAGCGCGCCTCGACGATGAGTACGCGGGATCTGTCACTCATCCAGAGAGTCCTCCGCCGGGATGGGCCAACGCTCGACCACATCGAGACCGTATCCCTCAAGCCCCACAATGGTCCGTTCCGTGTTGGACATCAGGATCATCTCGCGCACGCCAAGATCCAGAAGGATCTGGGCGCCGACGCCGTAGTCACGCAACGCGCCGCCGCGATGCTCGCCCTGCACCAGCTTGGCGGAGACGCGTGTCGACAGGCTGTCCGCCTTGGGCTCCCGGATCAGCACGACGACGCCCCGGCCGGCCTTGCCGATCATTCGCATCGCCCGGGTCAGTTCGCCGGCCTTGCCCGTGCTGTCGTCGCCAAGCACATCCTCGAGCACGTTCATCGCGTGCATGCGTACCGGAATCGGGCCGTTGGGCGGGATATCGCCCTTGACCAGGGCGATATGCTCGGCATAGGCGGCGCGATTGACATACACGAACATGCGGAAGGTGCCGCCGAAACGGCTTTCCAAGACCGTCTCGAGGCTGCGTTCGATAATGCGGTCGTTGCTCAGCCGGTACGCGATCAGATCGGCGATCGCCGCGATCTTGAGCCCGTGATACTGGGCAAAGCGCATGAGGTCCGGCATCCGCGCCATGGTGCCGTCCTCGTTCATGATCTCGCAGACCACGCCCGAGGGGTTCAACCCCGCAAGCCTGGCCACATCGACGGCCGCCTCGGTGTGTCCGGAACGGGCGAGCACGCCCCCGTCCTGCGCCTCGAGCGGAAAGACGTGACCCGGCGTCGCGATGTCCTCGGGCCCCTTGGTCGGATCGATTGCCACGGCGATCGTGCGGGCCCGGTCCGAAGCCGAAATCCCCGTGGTCACCCCCTCACGCGACTCGATGGAAACCGTAAAGGCGGTCTGATGGCGCGATTCGTGGCGCCGCGCCATGGGCGGCAGGTTAAGCTCGCGTATGCGATCGGGAGTCAGCGCAAGGCAGATCAACCCGCGGCCATGCCGCGCCATGAAATTGATCGCCTCCGGCGTCGCCATCTGCGCGGGGATCACCAGATCCCCCTCGTTTTCGCGATGCTGGTCATCGACGAGAACAAACATCCGCCCGTTGCGGGCGTCCTCGATGATCTCGTCGATCGACGCGAGCTGGCCAACCTCGGGCACGGTCACTCCTTTTCCAGGAGACGCGCGACATAGCGCGCCAGCATGTCGACCTCGAAGTTCACCTGGTCTCCCGGCGCCAGCCGGCCCAGGGTCGTGACCTCCTGGGTGTGGGGGATCACGTTCACGCCGAAGCGCCGTCCGTCGACCTCGTTGACCGTCATCGACACCCCGTCCAAGGCCACCGATCCCTTGGACGCGATATACCGCTTCAGATCCTCCGGAACCTCGAACTCCAGGCGTACCGAGTCGCCCTCCGGCGTTTTGGAGACCAGCGTGGCGACGCCATCGACATGACCGGAGACGATATGGCCGCCCAACTCGTCGCCGAGCTTGAGCGACCGCTCGAAGTTCACCGGCGTGCCCTCCCGCCAATGGCGCATGGTCGTGCAGGCCAAGCTCTCCTCCGAGGCGCTAATCGCAAACCAGCCGCTTCCCCTGTCGATAACCGTCATGCAGGCACCGGAACAGGCGATCGAGGCGCCGACCTCGATCTCCCGGGTATCGTAAGAGGTCTCGAATTCGAAGCGCGTGTCGCCGATCTTCTCGACACGGCGAACGCGGCCCATATCGGTGACAATACCTGTAAACATGGCCCTCTTCTAATCCCGACGGCGATAGAATTCCAGAAGATCCACACCGACGGCACGGACATCCGCGCGAACGAAATCCTTGGTATCGATCAGCGCCCCCTGCCCGAGGCCGGCAATGGCGGCGATGCCGTCCCCGCCGATGACGCGGGGGGCGCGAAAACAGACGAGGCGATCGACCAGCCCGGCCTTGAGCAGGCCCGCCGCGAGCTCCCCTCCCCCCTCGACGAGGACGCGCGTCAAACCGCGCTTCGCCAGTTCGCGCGCGAGCGACGCCGGGAGCGGCCGCCCATCAGGACCGGGCTCAGCCTCGATCACCGTGACCCCGCGATCGACAAGCTCGGACCTGCGTTTAGGTTCCGCCCCCTCCGCCACGATCACCCAGGTCGGGACGTCCGCCGCCCCGCGCACCAGGCGGGAGCTCGATGGCAGACGCAGCCGGCTGTCGACCACGATCCGCACCGACGGGCGCCGGGTGCCCCCGGGCAGTCGGCAGGTCAACTCCGGATCATCGGCAAGGGCCGTCCCGATGCCGACCATCACGCCGTCATGCCGGTCCCGCAGACGGTGCGCGTGCGCCCGCGCGACCTCCCCCGTGATCCATTTGCTGGTTCCGCCCGCAAGAGCGATGCGCCCGTCGAGGCTGAGCGCCGATTTGAGCGTGAAGAGCGGCCGCCCCACCCGCTGGCGCAGCAGGAACCCCGCGTTGAGGTCCGCCGCCTCGCCCTCGCAGATCCCTAGGGACACCGAAACACCGGCCTCCCGAAGGCGCGAGAGCCCGCGGCCTTGGACCCGCGGGTCTGGGTCCTCCAGCGCGACCACGGCGCGGCCGATGCCGGCGGCGATCAGCGCCTCGACGCAGGGTGGCGTCTCGCCGTGATGGGCGCAAGGCTCCAGCGTCACATGGGCGGTGGCCCCGCGCGCGCCCTCCCCGGCACGGGCGAGTGCCTCCGTCTCCGCATGGGGGCGACCGCCCGGCTGCGTCCAGCCGCGGCCGACCACGCGTCCGCCGAGATCGGGGCGCACCAGAACACAGCCGACGGCGGGATTCGGCCAGACAAGGCCCAGGCCGCGCCGGGCCAAGGCCAACGCGGCCCGCATATGCCGGAGATCGGCGTCCTCAGGCTTGTTCGTCACTCAATTGGCCGATGAAATCTTTGAAGTCCTTGGCGTCGACGAAATTCCGGTAGACCGAGGCGAACCGTACATAGGCCACCTTGTCGAGGTCGGCCAGATTGTCCATGACCATCTCCCCGATCACCTTGGTCGGAATCTCGGTCTCACCCAGGGTCTCAAGGCGGCGCTGTATGCCGTTGACAATGCGCTCGATCCGCTCCTCGTCCACCGGGCGCTTGCGGAGGGCAATATCGAGCGAACGCTTAAGCTTGTCGCGATCGAAGGGCATCTTGTCGCCGTTCTTCTTGACGACCGTCAACTCGCGCAGCTGGACTCGCTCGAAGGTCGTGAACCGGGAACTACAGCCGGGGCAATACCGTCTTCGACGGATCGTCGCATTGTCCTCGGTCGGGCGCGAATCCTTGACCTGGGTATCCAGGTTGCCGCAGAACGGACAACGCATGATCTCTCCTCCCCTCCCAGATGCCGGGCCGGCGCGCTACGCTTCCGCGTAGATCGGAAAGCGCGCGCACAAGGCCGCCACCTTTTCGCGCACGGCCGCCTCGGCGGACGAGTTATCCTCGGGATTGGCGACCAGCCCCTCCAGCACCTCGTCGATCAACTCGCCGACGAGGCGGAACTCCGCCACCCCGAACCCCCGGGTCGTCGCTGCCGGACTGCCCAAGCGCAGCCCCGACGTGATCATCGGCTTTTCGGGATCGAAAGGCACCGCGTTCTTGTTGCAAGTGATGCAGGCTTGGCCGAGGCTGGCCTCGGCGACCTTCCCGGTGAGCTTCTTGGGCCTGAGATCGACCAGCATGAGGTGGGTATCGGTGCCGCCCGAGACCACGTCGAAGCCGCGCTCCAGAAGCGTCGATGCCAGCACCCTGGCATTCTCGGCCACCGCCTTGGCGTAGTCCACGAAGTCGGGCCGCAGGGCCTCGCCGAACGCCACCGCCTTGGCCGCGATGACATGCATCAGCGGCCCCCCCTGCAGGCCTGGGAAGACTGCGGAATTGATCTTCTTGCCGAGATCGGCGTCGTTCGAAAGGATGAGACCGCCGCGCGGCCCCCGCAGGGTCTTGTGGGTGGTCGTTGTGACGACATGAGCGTGGGGGAGCGGGCTCGGATGCACCCCGGCGGCAACGAGCCCGGCGAAATGGGCCATGTCCACCATCAGATATGCGCCGACCTGATCGGCAATGGCCCGGAAACGGGCGAAATCGATCACCCGGGCATAGGCCGAGCCGCCGGCGATGATGAGCTTCGGCTTGTGTTCCAGGGCGAGCCGCTCGACCTCGTCATAGTCTATCAGGCCATCCTCCCGGCGCACCCCGTACTGCACGGCATTGAACCATTTGCCCGACTGGGCCGGCGCCGCGCCATGGGTGAGGTGACCGCCGGCGGCGAGGCTCATCCCGAGGATGGCGTCGCCTGGAGTCAGAAGGGCCTGATTGACGGCGCCGTTGGCCTGGGCCCCGGAATGGGGCTGCACGTTGGCGAACTCGCAGTCGAAGAGCTTCTTAGCGCGCGCGATGGCGAGGCTTTCGGCTACGTCCACAAACTCGCAGCCGCCATAGTAGCGCCGTCCGGGATAGCCCTCGGCGTATTTGTTGGTCATCACCGAACCCTGGGCCTCGAGAACGGCCCGGGAGACGACGTTTTCCGAGGCGATCAACTCGATATGGGTCTGCAGACGTTCGAGCTCTTGGCGAATGCCTGCGAAAAGCTCCGGATCCGCGTCTTCGACCGAGGTTCCGAAAAACCGGTCGTGGAACTCCGAGGGATAAACGGCCTTGGCAAGAGGCATTCTCTACAGCCTTTCCTAGCAATCACTCGGGACGTGACAGCTTCGCGACACGGTCGGCGTGACGTCCGCCCTCGAATTCGGTGTTTAGAAACTGTTCAAGGCAATCCTCGGCGACATCGCCGCCGATCGTGCGTCCGCCGAAGCAGATGACGTTGGCGTCGTTGTGTCGGCGCGACATCCGCGCGCCATAGGCGTCGTGGACAAGGGCCGCCCGCACCCCGGGATATCGGTTGGCAGCCATGCTGATTCCAATCCCGCTGCCGCAGACGAGAACACCCTTCTCGGCCTTGCCGGCGCCGATGGCGCGCGCCATGGCGAAACCGAAGTCCGGATAGTCCACGGACCGCGGACCATCGGTCCCCAGATCGAGAACGCCATAGCCAAGGTCGGCCAACCGCTGCTTGAGACTCGTCTTGAGCTCGAAGCCCGCGTGATCGGAGGCGATGGCAACGGTGATCGAAGTCATGGAAAGATGGCCCGCTTTGGCAGGAGCGAACGAGGTTGTTACCACATATCGGGAGTTCCTGCCAAGCCAACACAAGCTGTCGCGGCCTATCCGCGGTATGAAAGCATGTCTCGTTCATATAGACCCATTCTGACGTGGCCGCCATGGAGCGCGCCGAGCCGGCCGAATCGCGCCCTCGAAAACCGCGGCCCGATCGGCGGCCCCCACCCCGTAAATTTCTCGATATCTTAAATGATAATATTTCTCGATATTAAGTCGCAATCGTCTTTTTTTTAGTCACACGCCACTCAAGGCCGCCCATATCCGACACTCAGACGAGGATATCCGGGAAGTTTTACTGAGGCGACTCTTCCGCTAAAGAATAGAGTATTGGCCTGTTTTTACTTTTTTTATTGACATAAGAAACGACCCATGCGACGAGTCTGATATAGTCGATCTTACTTGATAGGTCGTTGAAACATGAACGAAGAAAGCCCTGAATTGGTTGCGCGGGATGAAATCCTGCGCATGGCTGTTGACATAGTTGCTGCCTACGTCAGCAATAATCAGCTGCCTTCTGCACAGATCCCCGACGTGATCGACACCGTGTTTCGTTCGCTCAG
>JANQJG010000112.1 GCA_028281785.1 Rhodospirillales bacterium | reverse complement strand
TGGCGCCGCCGGCTCATCACAATCCTCCTTCACTGAGAAGAACCGTGAATCACAATCCAACACATCTTGGAAGAAATTTTATGAGTTTACGGCCTAGTTGTCGAAAGCCTGGCCTATATCCAGGGCTGCCCAGGACCAAGCCACATCTTGAAAAAGAAGCACCCCAAATATGGCGGTGAATCTTATGACGCCTACGCATCGGCGCTTCCGGCAGATGGCGTACCGCCTGTTGTGCTCGGGGCGTGGGTGCCGGTTGCGTACAAGCCCGACGAGTTGGTCGTGCTGCGGCGCAACCCCTACTACTTCAAGGTCGACGAGACCGGCCAGCAATTGCCCTACTATAACGAGATGCTGTTCCGCCTCTCGACCTGGGGCGACCGGACGGCTCAAGCTGTTGCCGGAACCGGCGATTTCTCGAACATGGAAGATCCCGGAAACTACGTCGAAGCGCTGAAGCAGTCACAGTCAGAAGACAGCCCGGTAAAGGTCAACTTTGGCCCTCGTACGCTTGGCTGGCAGTTGATGCTGAACTATTCGCTGGCGACGGCGGAAGACGAGTACGATCGCGCTCTGCGTACACTCTTCCGCGAAACTGATTTCCGCCTTGGTCTAAGTCATGCGCTCGATCGTGATGCGATTGGTCAGGCCGTCGCTCGGGGCCCGTTTGCCTATCCGTACATGGGCGGTCTGGTGTCTGGTTCGCCCGCCTATGACGCAGATTCGACGAACTTCCGTCCGTTCGATCAGGAGAAGGCAAAAGCCTTGTTCGACAGTGTTGGTGCAGTTGACACAGACGGAAACGGCATTCGCAACCTGCCAAGCGGTGGCGAGGACATCACGATTGTTGTCGTGTACCCAAACAATCGTAACGAGCAACGCAAACAGTTGGATGCGATGACGTCGCAATTGGCGGAAGTCGGGATCGAGTTGCGGCCACGCGGGATTGACGAGACGAATTTCGATGCTGTGCGCACCAGCGGCGCGTTTACCGCCAGGTTCGGGCGCGAAGGGATCATCAACCCAACGCGGCAGACTTGCAGAAACCTACCGGTCAGCCTCAACTGCCCTCATTTCCACAAAGCTTCGGATGGAAAAAAGGACTTCCTCGACTTTGAACAGGACATCGCGGATGCTTATGCGACCTACGTCAGCACAAGCGATGTGGCGCTGCAAGCCCAGGCAATGCGCGACTTGCAGAAGGCCATCACCGACAATGCCTATGTGATTGGTACCATTCAAGTTCCTGCGGCACTGCTGGTTAACAAGCGCGTCAAGAATGCCCATCCAGGCACTCCGGTTCGTCTGTATGAATGGGCTGAGGATGGTGTGATGCGCGAACGGCTGTATACGCCCTCTACGGATCAGATCGATGAAATTCTCCCGAACGTGATCCCTGAGTATAACTAACATCACGTGACCCCACCGGCGCGGTCCGGGAAACGCCCAGGGCCGCGCCTACCTTTGGGAGGGATCTTTTTGGGCTTCGCACTGTTCGTCTTGCGGCGAATTTTGGTGACCATCCCACTTCTCATCGGGATTTCCATCGCCGCGTTTGCAATAATTCAGGCCGTTCCCGGGGACTACGTTGATAATTGGCTAGCGGTCACAACCGCTCAAACCGGACAAACGCTGGAAGAGCTTAAGCCGCAGGCGCATGCGCTTCGTGAGCGGCTTGGTTTGGATCGGCCGCTCCCGATCCAGTATCTGGTCTGGATCAAGAACATTGTGTTCAGCTTGGACTTTGGACATTCATTTGTCTATTCGCAGCCGGTGCAGGACGTCATTGGATTGCGGCTTCCCCGAAGCATGGCCATCGCGATCACGACGTTGATCGTGGGGCAGACCATTGGGATTATGCTCGGTATTTTCGCCGCAGTGAACCAATATAAATGGGGCGACGTCGCCGCGACGCTGGTTGCGTTTCTGGGCATCGTCATCCCGAAATTTGTGTTGTCGCTCGTCATTCTGTACTTTTTGGCGTTTGTCTGGCACTCGCCGTATATTGGCGCTCTCTATTCGCCTGAATACCAAATTCAAGACAGCTTCAGTTTTGCCAAGCTCTGGAATCTTTTCCTGCATGTCTGGCCGGTGCTCGCCATCTCAATCTGGGCGGGACAGGCTTATACGACACGCATGATGCGGGGTAATTTGCTCGATGTTATGAACGCGCAGTATATCGAGACTGCGCGTGCCAAAGGTCTTTCGCGGGGCCGAATTCTGTTCAAGCATGCGGTACCGAACGCTCTTCATCCGGTGATCATGAATATGGGCGGGCGGTTTGACTACATGATCAAAGGCGAGTTGGAGATTGCCATAGTTCTTGGCATTCCGACGCTTGGGCCGCTGATCGTTAACTCCGTCGCGCAGCGCGATATGTATATTGTCTCGGCTATTTTCCTCATGGTCGCCGCGATCCTGGTGATTGGGAACCTGATCGCCGACATCCTGCTTGCACTGCTGGACCCGCGGGTGCGGCGCGCGACCGTGTCGGGCGGGGCGTGATATGAGCGACGCAAGCCCCCTTGATTTGAACGCCGAGGCGACCGGTGGCCCGTCGCTTTCCTATGGCCAGTTGGTCCGGCGCCGTTTCTATCGAAACCGGTTCGGCATGGCGGGTCTGATCGGGTGCCTGATCATTATTATCTTGTCGGTTTTTGCGGGCTTCTTCGCGCCCTATTCAGCCGCGACTAAAGACCGCGAGGCGATCTTTAGCCCGCCGCAGGCCATTCGCATCTTCGCGCCCGAAGGTGGCCTGACCAGGCCCTATGTGATGGGTTTCACAGAAGAGATGGACCAGACCACCTTCGAGATTACTTTTGCGCCCGATCCGGAGAAACAGGTGCGGATCGTGTTCTTTGGCGAAGGCGAAGAGTGGCGCTTTCTTGGTCTGACATTCGACACCCATCTTTTTGTCGGCGAGAATGGCCAGCCGGTGCATCTGCTTGGGACGGACGGGCTTGGTCGGGACGTGCTGTCGCGCATGTTCCACGGCAGTTCGATTACGCTGCTGATGGCCTTCATGGTGATGGGCGCCGCTTGTTTGATCGGGACAATCGTGGGCGTCACCTCTGGCTATGTCGGCGGGCGCACCGATATCGTTATCCAGCGGATCATCGAATTCGTGAAGTCCTTCCCCGACCTACCTCTCTACCTCGCGCTGGTGGCGATTCTGCCGACCCGCGCCGATCCTCTGTTCATCTTCATCATGTTCGCGATGATCCTTGTCCTCCTGCAATGGGCCAATTTGGCACGCGAGTTGCGCGGTAAAGTCATCGCGATCCGGTCGGTAGAATTCGTTCGCGCCGCAGTGGCGGTGGGCGCATCGGATCAACGAATCATCTTGAGGCATATTGTTCCGAATATGTCTTCGCATATCATCGTATGGGGGACCTATGTTCTGCCCGAGGTGATCTTATTAGAGAGTTTTTTATCCTTCCTCGGCGTCGGTGTGCAGCAGCCGATGGTGTCCTGGGGCGTCATGCTAAACCAAGTGCGAGACTTTCAGTCGCTGGCGGCAGCGCCTTGGCTTTTGGCCCCGGTTGGCATGATCATTTTGGCCGTGTTGGCGTTTAATGCGCTTGGCGACGGGCTGCGCGATGCAATGGACCCATACGCCAATGACTGAGCCACTTTTGACCATCGAGAATGTCGCCGTCTCGTTCCAGACGGCAACCGGGCCGAGGGTAGCGGTCAAGGACGTGTCCTATAGCGTCGCACGTGGCCGGACGCTCGCCGTGGTCGGTGAAAGCGGTTCGGGCAAATCTGTCACAGCGCGGACGATCATGGGGATGCTCGCGCCGAATGCGCGGGTTGGGGAGACGACGAAGGTCGTCTTCGACGGCGACGATATCTCGAACTGGCCCGAAGAAAAGCTCCGCGACCTGCGCGGGCGCCGAATCTCGATGATCTTTCAGGAGCCGCTGACCTCGCTCAATCCGGTCTACAAGATCGGCGACCAGGTGGCCGAAATCATCCGGTCGCACCGGGAGATCGGAAAAGCCGAGTTGAAGGCCGAGGTCATTCGCCTTTTGACCGAGGTGCAATTACCCGATCCGGAAGCGCGCTACGGGCAATATCCGCATGAACTGTCCGGTGGGCAGCGCCAGCGTGTGATGATCGCTATGGCGCTGGCCAATGATCCCGACCTCTTGATCGCCGATGAGCCGACGACAGCGCTCGATGTGACCGTGCAAGCGGAAATCCTTGGGCTCATCAAGGCGTTGCAGGACAAACACGGAATGGCTGTGATCCTGATCACCCATGATCTGACCGTGGTCGAACATGTTTCGGATGATGTGGTCGTCATGCGTCACGGTGAGGTTGTCGAACGCGGCGAAACCAGCCAGGTTTTTGCTGACCCGCAGCATGCTTACACGAAACACCTTCTGGCGTCTGAGCCAAAAGGCAAGCCCGATCCGATCGAGGGGGATGCCCCGATAGTCATGGAGGGCGAGCACCTTCGGATCGTGTTCCACCTCAAGGCCGGCGGGTTTTTCAATCCGCAGTACCGGGAACTGGTTGCAGTGGATAATGTCTCTGCTTCGATCCGTCGCGGAGAAACGCTTGGCATTGTGGGGGAAAGCGGCTCCGGCAAGACAACTTTCGGAATGTCCCTGATTCGGCTCGGTGCGAACCAAGAGGGGCAAATCAGTTTTAAGGGCGAACGGATTGAGCATCTGACCAGGAAACAGATGCGCCCGCTCCGCCCGAAAATCCAGGTGGTTTTTCAGGATCCGTTTTCGTCACTGAACCCCCGAATGATCATTCGGCAAATCATCGAGGAAGGTTTGACCGTCAACGGCCTTGCACCAGCCGAAAGACGGGACAGAATAGAACAGGCCCTGACCGACGTGCAGATGCCGCTCGATTGCCTGGACCGGTTTCCGCATGAGTTTTCCGGCGGGCAACGGCAACGGCTTGCGATTGCGCGTGCGATTGCGCTTGACCCTGAGTTTATCTTGCTGGATGAGCCAACTTCGGCACTCGATCTGTCCATTCAAGCCCAGATCATTGATTTACTGAGAGAGCTGCGTCGCAGGCGCGGGTTAAGTTACCTCTTCATCAGTCATGATCTGAAAGTGGTCAGGGCGCTCTGCCACAATACAATTGTCATGCAGCACGGAAAAGTCGTGGAGTTCGGCCCAACGTCTGAAGTGCTTGAGAGACCGCAAACTGACTACACGAAACGGCTGGTCAAAGCCGCATTTGAGGTGGTTGCGTGAGAACTCGGAACAAAAGCCCATAACTCCGTAAGAAAACGCCGTTGTGCTGAAATACCTTTGCGACGAGACGAAATTTGGAAAGTGAACCGAGACCATGACAAACCAACCCAAGATCGCATTTATCGGAGCGGGCTCTACTGTTTTCATGAAGAATATCATTGGAGATATTCTGCAACGAGAGGCTTTGTCTGGTGCGCATGTGGCTCTGATGGATATCGACCCAATGCGACTTGAGCAGTCAGATCGCGTGGCGCATCGCATGATCGAAACTCTGGGTATCGGCGCCACCGTTTCGACACACAACAGCCAGCGCGAAGCGCTTGAGGGGGCCGATTTCGTCATCACGGCCTTTCAGATCGGGGGCTTTGATCCCTGCACCATCATCGATTTCGAGGTTCCGAAGAAGTTCGGCCTGCGCCAGACGATTGCCGACACGCTCGGCGTCGGGGGCATCATGCGCGGGGTGCGCACGGTCCCGCATCTGTGGTCGATCTGTGAAGACATGTTAGTGGTCTGTCCCCAGGCCACGATGTTACAATACGTTAATCCAATGGCGATCAACACATGGGCTATTGCCCGCAAATACCCGCAGATCAAGCAGGTGGGTTTGTGTCACTCGGTACAATATACCCGAAATGAACTGGCCCGCGATCTGGGTATCCCGATTGAGCGTATTCGCCTTCAGTCGGCCGGGATCAACCATATCGCATTCTTCCTGAAGTTCGAAGAAATCATGCCGGATGGGTCATATCGCGACCTCTATCCTGATCTGCAAAGAGGATATGCGGACGGCATTTTCCCGAAACCTGAAAACTTCCACAACCCGCGTTGCAACAACCTCGTTCGCTTTGAGATGATGAAGCGGCTTGGCTATTTCGTTACAGAAAGCTCGGAGCATTTCGCCGAATATGTTCCATGGTTTATTAAGGAGGGTCGCGAGGATCTGATTCAGAAGTTCAAAATCCCGCTTGATGAATATCTGGTGCGTAGCGTTGAACATATCGAACGCTGGGGCGCTCAGTACAAGGCACTGAGCGAAGGTGGAGCAATGGAATTGAAGAAAAGTGATGAATACGCTTCAGATATCATCGAAAGCATTTGGACCGGAAAACCGTCGGTCATCCACGGAAATGTTGCCAATACCGGGCTTATCACCAACCTTCCTGACGAGTGCGCCGTCGAGGTGCCATGTCTAGTGGATCGAAATGGCGTGCAACCTACACATATCGGTAAGCTGCCTTCGCAACTCGCTGCCGTCATGCAAAGCAATGTAACGGTTCAAGGCCTTACCGTAGATGCGCTCATGGATGAAAACCACGAGCATATCTACCATGCCGCCATGATGGACCCGCACACTGCGGCGGAACTAGACCTCCAACAGATCTGGGATTTGGTTGATGAACTGCGTATCCAACATGACGATTGGCTACCCAGCTGGGCTCGTTTAACGGAAGCTCAAAAGGTCGCTTAATGAATGAGCGTCAAAGACGCATAGCAGTCGTATGAGGGGTACCGCAGGCTGACTTGCGGCTTTGTTTCTGCAACGCTCGCTCGGGTGACTCGAAGATAATCAGAAGCTTCCACTCACTTCTATATCAGTCATCGAGTTCATTCATCCCGGCTGACAGGGCATATCCTATGGCCGCCTGCCGCAGAGACAGCGGATAGCGGATGTACATCATCACCGTGAGGCGGATGACCTCCGGTGAACTGTTGAAGTAACGGAACGAATTCTTCATCCGCCGAGGCTAAGGATCGCGTCTGTCCGCCTCAAGCGGATTTGCTCTGACAGTGCCGGTCGGCGGGATTCCCAGTCATGATGATTCACTCAGAACTGAGGTTCGGCCAAGTATGGAAGATCGCTACGGAAGGTCGATGCGGACAAGGCCGACCTGGATGCCGGCATGATTTAGCACCGGCTGTTCGGCGTAACGCTTCAGGACCAACTCGGTTTCGGAATTCGGACTCGCATAGCGGACGAGCAGGGCTGCCATTGCGCATTCGGCGGCCCGCTTTGCCCCATCCTCGGCCTTCAGTGCGATGCCAAGCCCGGGCTCCTTGAGGGCGGCGGCCAAAACGCCTTCTGCCCCCGTCTTAACGATGAGGCGGTTGGCTACCACGGAAATCGCCTCGGTGTCGAACAAGCCCAGACCCGCCACCATGCGGGGATGTGCCGTCATGGCGGCGAATATGCGGCGCAGCGCATCGGCACGCGGAGAAGGTAAACCTCGTGGGAAGGCCAAACAGGCCATCGCCCGGGCGAGAGCCGTCAGTGGCATTGCAATGGTGGGAATTCCGCAGCCGTCCACGGCGATCGGCGAAACCGCCGGGTCGAAGCCCGCCAAGTCGCCCAACACCTCGGCCACCCTCTTTTGAACGGGGTGATCTGCGGTCGAATAGCCCGCCGTCGGCGCGCCGAGGTGCAAGGCCGTGGTCAGGAAACCGGCGTGCTTCCCCGAACAGTTGTTGTGGATCGAGGAGGGAGGCTTACCGGCTCGAACGAGGGCCTCAGCCGCCTCCCGGTCGCGAGGACCCTGTGGGCCGCATTCGAGGTCGGCCTCACTCAGCCCAAGACGAGTCAACCATCGGCCCACCAGGTCGATTTGCCCTTGTTCGGCCTCGTGCGATCCGCAGGCGATGGCGATTTCGGCATCCTCTAGCCGGAATCGCTCGGCGGCGCCGGTCTCAAGCAGCGGCACCGCCTGGAAGGGCTTCACCGCCGAGCGCGGGAAGACCGGGGCCTCGGTTGCGCCCCAAACCCCAACAGGGCGACCGGCACAGTCGAAGACCGCGGCCGCCACGCGATGCCGGCTCTCGACACAGCAGCCCCGCGTGACCTCGACCACCAGGGCCCTCGGCGTGGCCCCATGGGCAGCCCGCGTCGTCATTTTCTACCGCGGTAGACGCTCAGGGTTTGGCCGGTGGTCCACTCGGCGAACTCCGCGGCGAAGAATAGGACGGGGCGGGCGATATCCTCATTTTCGGATTTCTGGTCGATCATCAATCTTTCCCATCCCACCCGTTGCGAACGAGGCGGTGCAGGGTCTCCGCATCCATACCGTCGAGCCCGAGTTCCGGCAGAATGTCGTTTTCAGCCGAAAAGTCCCGGCCATAGAGAGCGGAGAACAATTTGATTCCCGCTTCGTGAAGCGGCATGGGGATGCCGGCGGTTCGGCCAATCGCGACCGCCGGGACAAGCCCGAAGGGAACGTCCTCGGTGACATAGCGGCTATCGAGGCTCTTTGGACCGGGAGGACCACCACGGATGGCGTGAATGGCAGCACTCATTTCGGCAACCGTGCCCATCCGCACGCCGAACGACAGGTGGTTGTGCTCCTGAAAAGTCCTGACGGAGACCCCGTACGCATCCGCCACGGCCAGGCGTTCTTTATCGAGCGCCTCAATCAGGCGACCGACCGCGCCGGTAATGCAGTCGTAGTTTGCCCACTCCTCGGCCCGTTCGATTCGCGTCAGATTGCATAGCGCATTGGACATGTGCGAGATCGGGTTGATGTTGCTGAGCGAGATGGCCATGACGTCGGCGCGCACTTGGAAATGATCGCCGAACATGGCTTGGCACGCCTGGAGTCCGCGTTCCTGGTCGGTAACGGGCACCGTCGCCATATCGACCTTCGCACGGTAGTTGGGGATATCGACGCCGGCCTCTCCTTTACGGCGCGCCGTCAGAACGGTGGTGCCCCAAGCGGTGACGGGAACGTGGATTCCCAGCCCGACCAAGCGCTTCGACAGATAAAGCGCTCCCAGCGAGCTGTGGGAGCTGATAACAACCATCTGGTTCGGGCGCAGGAGTTCGACCGCCTGGTCGAAGATCGTGCGATGTCCGTTGCCGCGAAGGGCGACCAGTACGACGTCGGCGCCTTCCAGCGCCTCCTGACAACTGGTGGCGATCTGCAGCGAAAAGGACCCGGTCACCTGGCCTGTGGCGACGAGTGGGGCACTATCACGGAACGCCGAAGTCCCCGCCCCAGATGGCGACCACAGGATGGGATCATGCCCTTGGTCGATCAGAAAAGCCGTATATGCAAGACCGAGCCCGCCTGCCCCGAGAACAGCTACGCGCAATTGTTTTCTCCTTTCAGTTCAGTCGTTACGTTGTGACGCCGTCCGTCTCGCACCGCGCCGCGGCCAGCCAATGCCCGCTGGACACCTCGACCAGTCGCGAATCGGGTTCTCCGTAGTCCATCGTTGGATCCATGAGGATGTGCTGACGCGCGCGCTCGACTATCGGATCGGGAACCGAGATGGCGGACAACAGAACCTGCGTGTAGGGATGCAGCGGGTTCTGGAACAGCTCCGTTGTGGGCGCTATTTCGACGATTCGGCCGCGGTAGAGCACGGCCACCCCGTGGCAGATATGGCGGACCATGTTGAGATCGTGGGATATGAACAGGTAGGTGAGATCGAGTTCCGTCTGAAGATCCTGCAGAAGGTTGACCACCTGTGCTTGGATCGACACATCCAGCGCTGATATCGGTTCGTCGGCGATGATCAGGCTCGGTTTCAGGGAAATGGCGCGGGCGATGCAAATACGCTGCTGTTGTCCCCCCGAAAACTGATGCGGAAACCGATCGACGAAGCGAGGATCGAGTCCCACCTTGGTGAAGAGTTCGGCGACGAATTCGTTGCGCTCGTTTCGTTGCGGCATCAGGCCGTGGATGACAAGCGGTTCGGCGACGAACTCACCCACTCGCATGCGTGGATTGAGCGAAGCATAGGGATCCTGGAACACCATCTGGAACCGCCGGCGAACCGATCGCTGCTTCGTCGCATTCAATCCGGTGATCTCTTCACCTTCGAAACGGATCGATCCCGAGCTCGGCGGCACGAGCAGGGTGATGGCGCGTCCGATCGTGCTTTTGCCGCTCCCCGATTCTCCGACGAGTCCCAATGTCCGGCCCGCTTCGATATCGAAGCTCACATCGTCAACGGCTCGGAATTCGACCTTCGGCCGCCATGCGTATCCGCCCCGCCGTACTGGGAACGTCTTGACGAGGTTGCGCGCGGACAGAAGCGGTGCCGATTGGGTATTCATGAGCCGACACCCGCTGAGGCGGACTGCCTGAGGTCGTACCAGGCGGCGACTAAGTGGCCAGGAGCGCTGTCCTCCGCTTGACGGAGCGGAGGCACCTCCCGGTGGCACCGTTCGGTGGCATACGGATTGCGCGGTGCGAAAGGATCGCCCGGCGGCAACTCGTTGAGCAACGGCGGCGCGCCGTCGATCTGTATAAGGCGTTGCCCTCCCACCCCCCTCTGTGGCAGGGAACGTAGGAGCCCGTAGGTGTAAGCGTTCCTGGGATCGCGATAGACGGCTTCGACGGGACCACGTTCGACGATCCGCCCGGCGTACATCACCTGCACGGTATCGGCGATCCCGGCCACCACGCCAAGATCGTGGGTGATCCATATGACACCCATGTTGAGTCTTTTCTTCAGGTCGCGCACCAGTGCCAGAATCTGTGCCTGGATGGTGACGTCCAGTGCCGTCGTGGGCTCGTCGGCGATCAGCAGCTTCGGGTCGCAGGCCAGGGCCATGGCGATCATCACCCGCTGGCGCATACCGCCCGAGAATTCGTGCGGATATTGCCGAAGCCGCTGCCTCGGCGACGGAATTCGGACCAGGTCGAGGAGTTCTTCGGCGCGCGACAACGCCTGGCGGGGCGTCAGTCCGAGGTGTTGTTGGATCCCTTCAGTCAATTGCCGCCCGATGGAAAGAACGGGATTCAGCGACGTCATGGGATCCTGGAAAACGAAACCAATCTGGTGCCCGCGGATGCGCCTTACTTCCTCGGCGCCCAACGACAGCAAGTTCCGCCCCTGGAAGAGGACCTCGCCGCAGACGATTCGCCCCGGCGGTGAGGGTATGAGGCCGAGCATGGACAAGACATGGACACTCTTCCCGCAACCGCTCTCGCCGACGATACCAAGGGTCTCTCCGTCCCTGACGGTATACGACACGCCGTTCACGGCATGGATAACGCCCCCTTCGACGCCGAATTCGACCGTCAGATCGTTGACTGCGAGAAGAGTCCCCATGACCTGCAGTCCTCACACCTGTATGTAGCCGTTCTCGGTCCGCGTCAGGAATTCGCACCCGTCTTCGGTGATCAACACGGTGTCCGAGTGCTGGATCCCGCCCCATTCGGGAATTTTGAGATTGGGCTCAAACGTCATGATGATGTTGGGCTCCAGGACGACATCGGACTTGGCTTCGAGCGACGGCGCTTCATGGGCCCCCAGGCCCATGCCGTGGCCGATACGGCCCGGCGTATAAGGCGCGTACCCAAGTCGTGCGTATTCCTCCTTTACCGCGAGATAAAAGTCCCTGACCGCCGTTCCCGGCTTCATCAGTCCCTGGGTTCGCTCGCGAACCTCGAGGATCGTGTCGTACGCGCACCTGCGCTCGTCGTTGAGCGCGCCTATTGCGACGGTACGCTCGTTTTCGGCGTGGACGCCGTTGCAAACAGCCCAGGCGAACAACACCGCGATCTCGCCGGATTGCGGTTTGCAGCTCTTCGGGTTGTCGGCATTGATCAACACGCGCTCACCCGACAGGCACCAGCACCACAATCCATTGTGAACGCCCCCTTCGAGGCTGCCGAAATCGCAGACCTCGACGTCGGGGTACTCGGTTGTCCACAGACGGTTCATTGCCGACATGCCGGCAACTGAAACAACCCGTTCGTCTCCGCCCGCCGCCAGCGCCGATATGGCCGCCGTAATCCCCTCATCGGCGAGACGCGCGGCGATGCGCGCGCATTCGACTTCATAGGGTTCCTTGATCAGGCGCGCCCTGCGAATGACGTCCGATGCGTCCTCAAAAGAGGCTTTGGGGAACTTCGCCTCGAACTGCCGCACGCGTGACAGCGGAAGGAAATCGTCCTCGATCCCGATGGTACCGTCGGCGACGCCGAGTTCGCCCAGGATTGCGGCGAGAGCGGCGAGCCAGTCGGGGCCCATCGTCTTCTTCACGCCCCAGGCGCCGTACAGCCTGATATCGCGCACCCACGCCGATTCGTGGGCATGATCGTCGCGCAGGGCGTGGACCAGTATGACGGGGTCGCCCTTCGCCGGCAGGATGGCGACGACGGGGTGACTGTAGATAATCGGATTGAACCCGCTGAGGTAGAAGCTGTTCTCTTGTTTCATGCAGATCATGACGTTGACGCCACGCGCCATCAGGTCTTCCTGCAGGCGGCGGATACGTTCTTCACCGACTTTTCTTGTGTCCATCGGTTGAGTTGCCATAGGGATTTGATCTCTCCTTCAAATATTTAAGATCCGGCTCTACCGGACGCCGGAAAGCTTGGGATCGAAAAAGTCACGCATCCAGTCCCCCAGTAGGTTCACCCCGAGGACGATGAGGACGATGGCGACACCCGGAAACGTCGATAACCACCACGCCGTGGCAACGTACTCGCGTCCGTCGGCAAGCATGCGGCCCCAACTGGCATTGGGCGGCTGCACACCAAGCCCGAGAAAACTCAAAGCCGATTCCAGAATGACGACCCTGGCCAATTCGAGCGTGGCAACCACAATCGCGGCGGTTAGAACGTTGGGTAGGATATGACGGAAGAGGATGCGGAGATGCCCGGCCCCGGCTCCTTTAGCGGAGAGTACAAACTCCCTTTCACGCAATGAAAGCACTTCCCCACGCGTGATGCGGGCGAACCGCGTCCAACCGGTGAGGGCCAGAACGATCACCAGGTTCACCAGGCTCGGGCCAAGAACGGCAATGACAATGAGCGCAAACAGCAACAGCGGTATGGACAACTGGAGGTCCGCGAGCCGCATGATGATTCGTTCGATCCAACCGCCGAAGTAACCGGCGACAAGTCCGAGCGAAATGCCCATCGCCCCGCCCAGCAGTACAGCAGTCGCCGCAACGATCAGGGTGACACGGCTCCCCGATATGATACGGCTCAAGATATCGCGGCCGATCTGATCAGTACCTAGCGGATAGTTGCCAACCGTCGAAAGCGATAGAGTCGGTGAGGCAAGACGGTCGGCCAGATTTATCTTCAACGGATCCTTGGGGGCCAGGATTGGCGCGCCAATTGAAACCGCGACGAAAAGGACTACGCAGATGGCGCCGAAAAGGCCGGCCCGGCTGGCCACGAGGTGATGAAGAAAACGTTTCAACGTTCTATCCTGATTCGCGGATCCAAAAGGCCATAAGTCAAATCAACTACCAGATTTATGAGAATGAAGTTCAACGAAATAATGGCGACCCCCGCCTGAACGACCGGGAAGTCCTTTGACTGTACGGCCAGAATGATGAGGCTTCCGACGCCAGGCCAGGAATAGATGGTTTCGGCAACCACCGCGCCGCTGAGCAACTCGCCGGCCAGGATGCCCAACATGGTGACGACCGGGATCAACGCGTTTCTCGCGGTATGGTGCATGTGGATGCGACGGATGATCAGGCCCTTGGCGAACGCCGTGCGAATGTAGTTCTCCTTGAGGATCTCGATCATGCTGGAACGCAAAAGCCGGGCGATGCTGGCGCTGATGAACAGCGCCAGGGTAATGGCGGGAAGCACGAGATGGGCGAGGGTCCCGTAGCCTCCCGCCGGGAGCCATCCGAGCTGTACGGCGAACACCAGGATCAGGACGACACCGAGCCAGAAAATGGGTGTGGCCTGGCCGAGGAGTGCCAGTGTCATGGCCAACAGTTCTAGAATGGTGCCACGTTTGAGAGCAGCCACAAAGCCGGTGACGAGTCCTATCACCGCTCCCATGACAAGCGCGGTGAGGGCCAGCTGGAGGGTCGCCGGAAAGCGCTCCAGGACCACTTCCATCGCCGGACGCTGGTGAAGGAGAGATTCACCGAAATCACCCTGGACGGCATTAATCAGAAAAGTGACATACTGTTCCCACAAAGGTCGGTCGAAGCCCATCTGATGACGAAATTCGGCGAGCTGGGCTTCCGTCGAGCCGATCGGAAGCATCAGCAACGCCGGATCCCCGGTCAGCCGTGCCGCGACGAAGATGATGGTCAACAGTCCCCAGACTGAGATCAAAGCTTCGCCGAGGCGGAACAGGACATACCGGGACATCGATGGATCTCTTCGAGGTCTGCGGTCACGCGGTCAGCGCGGCAGGATATCCGTCGCCCTGAACCAGTCATCTCCGCGCTTCTGCCAGTCCACCGACTTCGATTGCGCCCAGGTGATCGGCTGGAAGAACATCCAGAGATTGGGCGAGTCCTCGCACATGATCTCCGTTGCCTTCTTGTAGAGTTGCAGGCGCTTCGCCTCGTCGGTCGTGCTGCCGGCCTCATTCACGATTGTTGTGAAGGTTTCGTTCTCCCAATAGGAATTCGGGTTGTCCTTCGTCCAAAGCTGCAGCATCCCGTCGGCATCGAGGGTTGGCCAAGCGAACCCGAGATAGGCCATGTGGCTTTGTCCCCCCTGGTAGGCCTTTTTGATCCACACGCCGAACTCCTCTTCGACGAGCTTGACACGGACACCGATGTCGCCGAGCTGCGCGGCGACGATCTGTGCAATGTCCGGGGCCTGCAGATACCGGCCCAACGGCACTTCCAGATCCACATCCAGGCCGTTGGGATAACCGGCGTCGGCCAGGAGCCGCTTCGCTTTCGCCGGGTCGTACGGAATCGGTTTCAGGTCGGGATTGTAGCCGAAGTAGGATTTGGACAGAGCGTTGCAGTCCGAGACGGATCCGAAGCCTGTCCACAGGCTTTCAACGATCGCTTTCTTGTCGATCGCATAGTTCAGGGCGAGGCGCAGCTTTGGATTCCCCTTGAAGGGCGGCTTTTTAGTGTTGAACCGGATGAACATGTTGCGCGTACTCGCCACGGCCCCGGCTTCGGCGCGGCCACTGTCGTTGATCCGCTTGATCTCGGTTGGCGGGAAGCCGGTGATCAGATCGATCTCGCCGGCGAGTAACGCGGCAACACGGGTCGATGCCTCCGGGACAATGCGGTAGACGACCTTCTCGAACTTTGGTTTCTCGCCCCAGTATGACTCCTTGGCGCGCAGCTCGAGATGATCGCCGCTCAAGAACTCGACTAGATCGTACGGACCCGTTCCCATGGCCTCGACGGCCGGGTTGTGCTGCTCCGACCATTTAGGCGGCAACATGAACAACATCGACAATTGGTAGGCCAGCGCCGGGAAGGGTTTCTTGGTCACTAACTCCACCGTCGTCGGATCGATGACACGGGCTTCCTTGAGGGCGCCGAACCACGCCTGAAGACGGGTCTTCTGGTTGGGATCGAGGAGCCGCTCGATATTCCACTTCACCGCCGCGGCGTCCATCTTCTCGCCGTTGGCAAAAGTCACGTCGGGCACCAAGTCGAACCGCCACGTCAGATCGTCAACGGCGTGCCAGGACTTGGCCAATGCCGGTTTAAGTTTCATGTCCGGCCCGCGGACGATGAGCGGGCTGTAGAGTTGGCTGATGACGCTGAGGTCGGTGCCGACCGTTGCTGTCCTGTGCGGGTCGAGGGTGTTGACGTTGGCGGCGAGGCCGACCGTCACGGTCGACTTCGGTTCGGCGGATTGTGCCGCGCCTGGTGCCATGGCCACCCCTGCGAGGGCTACGGCAAGCAACCCCATTCCGAAGCTTCGGAAAATACGTGTCATGATCAATGCCTCCCTGGCAACTAGCATGGTCAAACGCCGTTATCAAAAGCCCGTTCAATAGGCGGTCGTTCTTATCGGCTTTTGAATCGGCGTCGGAACTCACATCATCATCGAACGCCTTGCAGTCCCCGCAAAAATGGACCGGCATCATTGCCACCGTGGCTAGCGGTAGGTCTTGCCATGCAAGGGATCGATAACACTGCCGGATGCTTCCCGATGTCGTCGAACGCCACCCTTCATATAACGCTAGGGAAAGGATTTTTATTTGTCACTTAACCTTTTTCTAGTTTATGCATAAACTGAAGTTATGCTGAAACTTCGCCGCCTGTTGCCCTCACCTAACGCCCTCTATGCGTTCGAAGCAGCGGCACGTCGGGAAAGCTTCTCCGAAGCCGCGCGGGAGCTGCATGTCACGCAGCCGGCCATAAGCCGGCGAATCCAGGATCTCGAGACGCGCTTGGGCGTGCAGCTGTTCAGGCGCAAACACCGGGCGGTGGAACTTACGGCGGCAGGCCGACGCTTCTATCAGGACATCACGTCGGCGTTGGATCTGGTTTACGGGTCGGCTGCCGCGCTGGAACCCTCCCCGCCACGCGACGCCGTGGTTATTGGCGCCTCGTCCACTTTCGCGTGTTACTGGCTTCTGCCCGTCATCAACCAGTTCGAAGATAGTCACCCCGACATAGAGGTATATATACGGGTGACCGACCGTGATAGCGATCTCGACCGGGAAGGGATCGATCTGTCAGTTTTCAAGGGTTACGGAGATTGGGGATACCTGAACTGCTGGCGGCTCGCGGATGAGGTGGTGGTTCCCATCTGCAGTCCTCGTTATCTCGAATCAGCCGGCCCCATTCGCTCGGTCGAGGAGTTGCCAAGGCACCGGCTTCTGCATGCGTTTCTCCCATATAGGGTGGTGATGGGCTGGAAGGAATGGTTGACTCATCACGGCGTACAGGACATCGAACTAGACTACACATTAACGTTCAACGACCCGGTGGTCGGTGTCCAAGCGGCCTTGCACGGAATAGGGGTTTCCCTCGGCTGGGAGCATATCGTTCAGGATATGCTCGACGACGGACGCTTGGTGCGCCCCGTTGAAGAGAAGTACGTTTCGGACCTCGGTATGTATCTGATCGAGTCGAAAACCGCTCCTCTCAAGCGCGGCGCGCAACTCCTGAAAGACTGGATGCTGGAAATCGCGCCGTCGCGCACGCTGCAGCGATGAATTCTTGCAAGACGAGTGGACTAAACATTTAGAGGGCATCGCCGGCTTCTTCTCCCTCGGCGCTTGACGCGCGGAGCTGCCGCCCTGGCACGGCCCAAACTGCAGGTCATTCCCGACTAGAGCGTGTCGCATTTAATTGGTCTCATAGCCTGCGGCGGTGAAGTAGTTTTCGCATTCCTGTCTTGAATAGAGGTCGCAAACGGCGCCGGCGGC
>JANQJG010000045.1 GCA_028281785.1 Rhodospirillales bacterium | reverse complement strand
GCCCTGGAGATCCATGAGGACCCCGATCGGGCGGCCAATTTTCTTCTCAAGGGCGCGGATGGCGCGGAAGTTCCGCTCGTGATCCTCGTGGGTGCCGTGACTGAAGTTGAGGCGAAAGACGTTGGCGCCGGCCTCGACCAGCGCAGCGATCATCTCCGGGCGCGAGGTGGCCGGTCCGAGCGTGGCGACGACTTTGGCGTTGCGACGATGCGGCATGGCGAGAAACTACGCGGTGCAAGTCGCGGCCTCCAGTTAAATGTTCGTGGCGGTGCCTTGCGGGTCCGACTATGTTTTGCGCGTGGGACCTGCCAGTGAATTTGGAACTGTCCCCTGTAGGAGCTGTTAGGCATGGCCCTTGACTCGACACGCGCCCTCCCCCTCCCGCGGTGTTCGCGGGACTAGAGCATGTCTCGTTCATATGGACCCATTCTGATGGCGTCGCGGCGGGTCTCCCCTCAGGAGCAGGCGGTTTCGGGCCGTGGGCTGCGTCGGACGCCTTGACCGTAGTCCCCGATACGCTCCGCGGCGCCCTCCTGGCCACGGACCGAAACCGCTCTGTCAGAATGAATCCATATGAACAAGACATGCTCTAGGCAAGACCCCAACCCGACCACCTTGGCCAAGTCCATTGGCGATGGCGACCGCCGGGCCCTCGCCCGTGCCATCACCCTTGCCGAGTCCGTGCATCCCGGCCATGAGGCCGCGACCGCCGACCTGTTGAACCGCCTCGGCCGGGCGACCGGCGGCGCGATGCGCCTGGGGATATCGGGCGCGCCCGGCGTCGGCAAATCCACCTTCATCGAGGCCCTGGGCCTCCATCTCGTCGAGCTCGGCAATCGGGTCGCGGTGCTCGCCGTCGATCCGTCAAGCCCGCGCAGCGGCGGCTCGATCCTGGGCGACAAGACCCGCATGGAACGGCTTTCCCGGCACCCCCGCGCCTTCATCCGCCCTTCGCCGACGGGCGCGGCGACGGGTGGTGTTTCCCGGGGAAGCCGCGAGGCAATCCTCCTCTGCGAGGCCGCAGGATACGATTTGGTGATCGTCGAGACCGTCGGCGTCGGCCAGTCGGAGTTGGCGGTCGCAAACCTAACGGATATTTTCGTTCTGCTGCTGGCGCCCGCCGCCGGTGACGACCTCCAGGGTATCAAGAGGGGAGTCATCGAGGTCGCCGACCTGCTGCTCGTCAACAAAGCCGATGGGGAGCTCGCCGCCGCTGCCGAGCGGGCCCGACGCGACTATGCTCAGGCGCTGACGCTTCTGACGCCGTCAGACGACTGGCGCCCGGCCGCCCTCTGTTGTTCGGCGGTTGCAGGAACGGGCGTGGCCGACGCCTGGCAGCTGGCCCGGCAATGTTGGAACCTTCGCGAGCGCTCGGGCGCGCTGGCCGCGCGCCGCGCCGAGCAGGACCGCGCCGCCATCTGGCGCGCCGTGGAGGATGCGCTGCGCACACGGCTGCACGTCGACGCGAGCGCCCGCCGCTGGGTTGCCGGGCTTGAACGGCGCGTGGTCGCCGGTGAGCTGACGCCTGCCGAGGCGGCCCGGGAGATCCTGGGCCTCATGGCCGGCCGATAAGTCATCCATCCCGGGCCTCCACTTCACGCGGATGCCTTTTGAATACGGAAGGAGAAGAAAGAAATGATTAGCCGTTTCCCGATTGCCGTCGTCGCCTTGGCGGCCGCTTTGATGGTGTCGTTCAGCGGCCGCGCCGCCGACCTCGAGAACACGCTCTACATGGATCTCAAGGATGGCCGCGTCGTTATCGAAATGCGGCCCGACCTGGCGCCCAACCATGTGCGCCGTATCAAGGAGTTGGTCCGCGAGGGTTTCTACGACGGCCTCGCCTTCCACCGGGTCATCAAGGGCTTCATGGCCCAGACCGGCGCCCCCAACGGCGACGGCACGGGTGGGTCGGGCGTCAAGCTGAAGGCCGAGTTCTCGGACGAGCGGCATGTGCGGGGGATCGTCTCCATGGCCCGCGCCGACCACCCCGACAGCGCGGACTCACAGTTCTTCATCGTCTTCGCGCGGGCTTCCTACCTCGACGGCAAATACACCGTCTGGGGGAAGGTCACGGACGGAATGCTCTATGTGAACCGCATCAAGCGCGGCGACAGGGCGCGGGACGGTGCCGTCGACGACCCCGACCGCATCATCCGCATGCAGGTGGCCGCCGACGCGAAGGAATAGCGGTCGGGCTCAGCCGCCCGACATCGCGCCTTCGATCGCCGTGAGGGCCGCATCGGCCTGGGCGCCGTCCGGGCCGCCGGCTTGCGCCATGTCGGGCCGGCCTCCGCCGCCCTTGCCGCCGACCGCCGCGGAACCCGCGCGCACAAGGTCGATGGCGCTGAAACGTTCCGTCAGGTCGTCGGTCACGCCCACGACCAGAGACGCCTTGCCGTCGGTGACGCTGACCAGGGCCACGACGCCGGAGCCGACCTGCTTCTTGATATCGTCGGCCAGCCCCTTGAGGTCCTTCGCCGGCATGCCGTCGAGCAGGCGCGGGGCGAACCGCACCCCGGCCACCTCCTTGAACTGGGGCGCCGCCACCCCGCCGCCGCCGGTGGCAAGCTGCCGCCGGACGTCGGACAGTTCCCGCTCCAGGTTCCGCCTTTCCTCCAGCAGCGCCGCCACGCGCACGGGCGCCTCGGCCGGCGTCGCGCGCAGCAGCCGCGCCACCTCGTGGAGGGCGACTTCCTGTTCCGCGAGATAGGCCTGGGCGCCGGCGCCGGTCAGCGCCTCGATCCGACGCACCCCGGCCGCCACCGCGCCCTCGCTGAGGAACTTGAAAAGGCCGATATCGCCGGTCCGGCGGACATGGGTGCCGCCGCAGAGCTCGGTCGAATATGTTCCCTCGCCGTCCCGGCCCATCGTCACCACGCGGACCTCCTCGCCATACTTTTCGCCGAACAGGGCCATCGCGCCCTGCTCCACCGCCTGCTCGGGGTCCATAAGCCGGGTGACGACCTCGGTATTGGTGCGGATCTGGGCATTGACCGCCCTTTCGACTTCGGCGACCTCCTCGGCCGACATCGCCTTGGGGTGGCTGATGTCGAACCGCAGGCGATCGGGCGCCACCAGCGAGCCCTTCTGCGTCACATGCCGCCCCAGCCTGCGTCGCAAGGCCGCGTGAAGCAGGTGGGTCGCCGAGTGGTTGGCGCGGATCGCGGCACGGCGCTCGCCATCGACCTGCAAGGCTACCTCGGCGCCAACGACGACGGTGCCCTCGACCACGCGACCGTGATGGACCCAGAGATCGCCAAGCCGCTTGTGAACATCGGTGACATCGATCCGCGCACCCTCGGCTGTGGTCATTTGACCGGTGTCGCCGATCTGCCCACCGGACTCGCCGTAGAACGGGGTCTGATTGACGATAACCGCAACCTCCTGGCCAGCCAAGGCCGAATCCACCCGTTCGCTTCCCGTGACGAGGGCGACGATCTGTCCTTCCGCGCTCTCGGTGTCATAGCCGAGGAACTCCGTGGCGCCGGTTTCCTCGCGGAGCTCGAACCAGATCTGCTCCGTCGCCGCCTCGCCGGAGCCGGCCCAGGCCCTCCTGGCTTCCGCGCGCTGGCGGTCCATGGCCGCGTCGAACCCATCGACATCGACATCGATGCTCTTGCCTCTGAGCGCGTCTTGCGTCAGGTCGAGGGGAAAGCCGTAAGTGTCGTAAAGCCGGAACGCGACTTCCCCGGACAGGCTGTCGCCTTCGCCGAGGTCGGCGGTCGCCTCGTCAAGGAGTTTGAGCCCACGCTCAAGTGTCTGCTTGAAGCGGGTCTCCTCAAGCTTGAGCGTTTCCTCGATCAGCGGCTCGGCGCGCTCGATCTCGGGAAAGGCCTGTCCCATCTTGCCGACCAGCGTCGGCACCAGGCGCCACATCAGGGGATCGGGGCAGCCGATGAGATGGGCATGCCGCATGGCCCGCCGCATGATCCGGCGCAGTACGTATCCCCTGCCCTCGTTGGACGGCAGGACCCCGTCGGCGATGAGGAAGGTGCTGGCGCGCAGGTGGTCGGCAATCACGCGGTGCGAGACGCGATGCTCGCCATCGGGGTCGGTCTTCGTCTCCTCCGCCGAGGCGACAATCAACGCGCGCAGAAGATCGGTCTCGTAGTTGTCATGGGTCCCTTGGAGGACGGCGGCGATGCGCTCCAGCCCCATCCCCGTGTCGATCGAGGGTTTTGGTAAGGGGCGGCGCTCCTCCGGCGTCACCTGCTCGAATTGCATGAAAACGAGATTCCAGATCTCGACGAAGCGGTCGCCATCCTCATCGGGTGAACCCGGCGGTCCGCCCGGGATGCGGTCGCCATGGTCGTAGAAGATCTCGGAGCAGGGTCCGCAGGGACCGGTGTCGCCCATGGCCCAGAAATTATCGGAGGTCGGAATCCGAATGATACGATCCTCGGGCAGGCCGGCGATCTTCTTCCAGAGCTGAAACGCGTCCTCGTCTTCCGCGTAGACGGTCGTCCACAGCCGATCCTTGGGCAGGCCGTAGTCCTTGGTGACCAGCTCCCAGGCGAACTCGATGGCAATGTCCTTGAAGTAATCGCCGAAGGAAAAGTTGCCGAGCATCTCGAAGAAGGTGTGATGGCGGGCCGTATGGCCAACATTCTCCAGGTCGTTATGCTTGCCGCCGGCACGCACGCATTTCTGCGAGGTCGTGGCCCGCCTGTAGTCGCGCGTCTCGGCCCCCGTGAAAACGTTCTTGAACTGCACCATGCCGGCGTTCGTGAACATCAATGTCGGGTCGTTGCGCGGCACCAGCGGGCTCGACTCGATGACCGCGTGGCCGTTGCGCGCAAAGAAATCCAGGAAAGCCTTGCGAATGTCGTTGACTGTCTGCATCACAAAAATCTGGGCTCACCAGTGGGTTCCGCCAATACCCCGCGGGTCGGCGCTCGCTTTTACCGCCTGCCCGCTGGCCTGTCCAGCCGGCCGGTAACTTCCCGACTAAAGCCACAAGCTGAACCAGAGGTCCGACATCCCCGCGCAATGGTAGTGTTCAATGTCTGAGAAAAAAGTCGCTACTTTACTGCGACAATCAAGGCGAGCACCGCCATTCCAATAGGAACCGCCCACAACAGAATCTTAAACTGGGACGTGAGCGCGGAAATACTCTTATCCATTTCACTAACATTAGCCGTCAAAGATCGAAGTGTGTTCAACATTTCTGAAAGCCCCATTCCCTCGCTCTCAGAGATAAACTCCATCTCCTCAGCCCCAAGCTCAAGTCTACCTTGATAGGGGCCCCTGTAAGGATTAGTCGCTGGCTCCTCCAGCCGATGAAATTCTACTGAAATTAGGTCATCCTTGTACGGCAACGAAACCGGCTTAGGGGTCAAGTTCGTTACACCAATTATCAATCTTCCATAATACCCCGGATCAATCTGAGGGCCTGTGGTTGCAACCAAGCCCTTGCGAGAATATTTGGATCTTAGCCCAAAGCGCCCTACGTATTGATCTCCAAGTTTTAGGATTTCCAACACCGATACGACCCCGAAATCGCCTGGATCCAATAACAGGTAGCCGTTTTCTCGAATATTCACCTTCTTTTTACTACCAGTCGTGATTCCATATTCGCCAACCCTAAGATCATTCGCCAACCCTAAGATCATAGGTTGCCGCCTGGACTTGATCGTCCTCAAAAGGGTCTATCTCGATATCGTTACTATTGACCGCTTCTCGAATTTGTCGATCTGTCAGGATCATCGCAACCTCCCCATCACCCCAGGTCGCGCAAAAGCCGAATGGCGGCCCTATATATAGTATCTATCCTCGGTTTCTCTTTTCAAGCATACCATATGTCGTCGCTTGGTAAAGTAGAAATTCGATGCCACAAATTCTACGCTACGAACTCCGGTCGACAGGTATTCGGCCGAAGGGTTAGCGTCCGGCGCCCTCCGCCTCCTCGGCGTCCGCTTCATTGGTCATGATCGCGTCCACGACCAGACCGGCCTGTTCGCGGACACGCGTCTCGATCGCCGCAGCGATTTCCGGATGCTCCCGGAGATAGAGCTTGGCGTTCTCCCGCCCCTGGCCGATCCGTTCGGAGCCGTAGGAGTACCAGGACCCCGACTTCTCGACGACGCCAGCGCGCTGGCCAAGGTCCAACAGCTCCCCGGTCTTGGAAATTCCCTCGCCATACATGATGTCGAACTCGACCGTCTTAAAGGGCGGCGCGAGCTTGTTCTTCACCACCTTGACGCGGGTCTGATTGCCGACCACCTCGTCGCGGTCCTTGATCGCGCCGATGCGACGGATGTCCAGCCGCACGGACGCGTAGAACTTGAGCGCGTTGCCGCCGGTCGTCGTCTCCGGATTGCCGAACATGACGCCGATCTTCATGCGGATCTGATTGATGAAGACGATCATGCAGTTGGACCGCGCGACCGAGGCCGTAAGCTTCCGCAGGGCCTGGCTCATCAAACGCGCCTGCAGGCCCATATGAGAATCGCCCATCTCGCCCTCGAGCTCGGCCCGCGGAACCAGCGCCGCGACGCTATCGACCACCAGCACGTCGACGGCGCCGGAGCGCACCAGGGTGTCGGCGATCTCCAATGCCTGCTCGCCGGCGTCGGGCTGGGAGATCAGAAGCTCGTCGACATTGACGCCGAGCTTGCGCGCGTACACCGGGTCGAGAGCGTGCTCGGCATCAACGAAGGCGCAGGTGCCGCCCCGCTTCTGCGCCTCGGCCACCACATGCAGCGCCAGCGTCGTCTTGCCCGAGCTTTCAGGCCCGTAAATCTCGACCACCCGCCCGCGCGGCAGGCCGCCGATCCCGAGCGCGATATCGAGGCCAAGGGACCCGGTCGAAACCGCTTCTGTTTCGACCACGCTGTCCCGCTGGCCGAGGCGCATGACGGAGCCCTTGCCGAAGGCGCGTTCGATCTGCGCCACCGCGGCGTCAAGAGCCTTCTGTTTGTCCATGTCGTCCCTTTCGACGAGGCGTAACGAAGTGTGGGCCATCAGGTGCCTCCCTTATTCCACAGGGTCCAGGCGGATGCAATGCGGATCAATGTACATGAAATGTTCTCATTGGCAAGAGACTTGTTTAACCCATTGTTATTAATCAAATATATTCCTATATGTTCGTTTTATGTTCACTAAAATTCCACCGAGTCTGCATGAGAACGGTGTTAGTGCTTTTGGTGAGGCGGAAAAAATTATTCTGCCGTAGGGCGCGGCGATTGCGGCCCCATTGGTAGCCATGATTTTTCGAGAAAAAACAAGGAGTTAATGGATCATCGCGGCAGAATAATTCCGTCCGCACAGGTAGATGATGGCTTTTATGGTATTTCAAAAGGTTAGGGTGTTTACCGCAGAGGTTGAGGAGCCTATTGAGGAACCTCGTCCAGTTCTTCGGCTTGGCCAGGATCTAATGGGAGCGCAAACTCCTGGCGAAGGGCCGCAAGAACACGTTGCCGGCTAAGGCCCATTCTATTCATCTCAACATAGCGTTTACTGAGCGACAAATAATAGCCGTGGATCAAAGCTGCTTCCTGCAACGTCGAAAGGGTAGCCTCCTCTCCAGCCCAACGCTTCTTCAAGCCTAAGGCGATTGCCAATACTTCCGGATCTACAGGCCAACCCCCGAAGCCAACATCCTGCGGGCCATCACCGGTGAACAGCCAGTGGAGGTTGATCATGGCCTCCGCCGCGACACGGATGCATTCTTCATAGGGCGTCGAGTCCCGTCGGCGCCAAGTGGCCACCGTGCTGGGGCTTACCCCCAACCTTTCAGCAAACGCCTTATCGGTTGGCGCTTCCAACGCCAACCTTAGACGGTCCAGAATCTCATTGGCAGATGGCATTTTGCAATTGTTAGGGCGTCAAATCGCCATTATAATGTGGCAAGATGTTTGCACATGATATCACGATGAATGCTCAAAGCCTATACCTGGCAACACGAGCCGCGCTCGTCGCACGGGGATCAAGCCTAAACCGTTGGTGTATTGAACGCGGTTACAACAGGTCGACCGTCGAGTTGGCGCTGAAGGGCCTTCGTAATGGGCAGAAGGCTCAAGAGATCCGGAAGGCAGCTATCAAAGAACTCAATAAGACTCCTTGAGATAATGATTTTTCTCAACACCCATCAGTTTGCCGTTTTGCTAAATATCAGTGATCGCATGGCTGGGAAAGCGCTCGCCCGCTGTTTTGATGGCCAACTATATCGGGGGCAGCAGCTTATCGTCCAGCGTGTGAGGGGGCGGGGTGGCAACTCCGGATGGCAGTACCGGGTACGTGTGGATAGCCTGCCGGCGAAGCTGCAGGAAGCTTGGCGGGCGAACCCGGTGGCGGTTCGCGGCGACGATCCAGCCATTCTCGACATCGACGAATTCGACGATGTAGCAAGTTGGCGTTACGAGGTCATTAAGGGGGCTTTGAAACACCCTTCGAGAACGCCGGAACGGGCCAGGGCGATCAAAGCAATCGCCGCAGATTATCAGTCAAAGCCGGATGGGACGAGGACACGGATATCGGAGCGGACCGTAAGGGATTGGCTTAAGGCGTACGAGGAATCCGGCTTTGGAGGAATCTCGACCAAACGGCGCGCTGACAGGGGCGCACGCCGGACCCTTGTTTCACGGCGCTGGGACAAACTGGGGCTTCCCGAAGAGTCCGCGCGCGCGATCGCAGCCGATATCGAGGCGTACACGCGGTCTCTTTGGGCCAACTTGCAGCCGAACAGCGGGTGGCGCGAAGTCCAACGGCATGCCTCGACAGAGCTGCTTCGTCTTACACGGCCCGTCGCCCCCGACCTGCCCGCCCGGAAGCTCCGGAAGCTGTGCATGGTCCCCCGGACCCTTGTCGAGCATTTCCGCGAATACGGAGTCGTCGCCGTCCACGACAAGGACGCGAAGGCCTATTTCGACCGCTACCTACCGCGCGTTTCTCGCTCGATAGCCAACCTCCAACCCATGCAAATCGTCATGGGCGACGTTCATCCCATCGACATCTACTACCGGCGGCCGGACCGCAGCGAGGCCACGCCCAAGGGAATCTTCTGGATGGATGTCGCGACGCGGCGCTTGTGGTGCCTGCCGGCCTTTTTCCCGAAGGGCAGAGGCGTCCGGAAGGAGCATGTGGCGGAGTCCTTCGTCCGCATGGCCCGCGATCCGGTGGGCGGATGTCCGGGGAGCCTCTATCTGGACAACGGCGGCGAGTACAATTCCCTTCGTCTGGTCGCCGACGCCATGAAGTTGTTCATCCCGGTCTATTGGGTAGAGGATGGCACATTCACTCCGCTGAGCAGAGACCCGATCACCAAGGCGCAGCCCTACAACGGCCCCGCCAAGGGGGATCTTGAAGGCGCCTTCGGACTCCTGGAGAAGAAGTATTTCTCCAAGATACCGGGCTGGATCGGCGGAGACCGAACGCGAAAGAAGACGGCCAATGTGGGCAAGCCCCCAGCGCCGTTCCCACATTCCAGGGCCGACCTGGCCAGGGCCATCCACCAGGCCGTGGCGCTGTACAACGACACGCCGCAGGGCGGCCAGCTCGGCGGCCTCTCTCCGAACCAGAAGCTCCGCCAGTTCGTGGAAGCCGGATGGGGACCGACGCCTTTCAAGCCGGGAGTTGTCGAAGGGGCCTTCTGCGAAGTCTTCTCACGCGAAGTCCGAGCGGGCAAGTTCCAGCACAAGGGCGTTGTTTACTACAACGATGCCTTGACCAACCCCGCCATCGGTCGCCGCGTGGAAATCCGCGTCCCTCTCTTCGGGGACCGCGAACGGGTCATGGTGTTCGACCGCAGGCGAGAGTTCGTCTGCGTCGCTTTCCCCGAGGCCGCTTTCGATCACGGCGATCGGGCGGGCGCCGTGGAAGCCTCGCGTCGCAGGAAGGTGGCCCGCGACCATGAACGGGCCATGAAGGCGCAAACTCAACGCATCGATACGCTTGAGCTTCTGGAGAAAGAGGCGGCGGCCATAGAGCCCCTGCCGGTTCCTGAGCCGAGTGGCGTGATCGGCTTCGATCCTGAAACAGAGAAGGCCGGCAGGGAGCTTGCCAAGTCTCCCCACCGCCTTCGTGACGAACGAAGCGATGCCGAGAAGCGGCGTTTAGCTGAATGGGATTCGAATGTTGAAAAGATCAAGAGGGTCATCGGGGGCAACCGATGACCCTCTCCCGCCGGGAACCCGGCATCTTCGATTGTGCATCAAAGAGGGCATAGCATGACAATGGGCACAGAAACCGTCAATGGTGGAGGCGGCCGGGATTTCTATGAGATCCCGACCGCGCGCCGAATCCTTGATCTCATATCCATCTGTAAGGAGTGCGGCTATATCGGTTTGTTGGTCGGAAATCCGGGTGTCGGAAAAACGACCGCGCTCAAACACTTCGCCGACAAAGACGATGACGCATACTACTGCGCCATGGCGCCAGCGCTGAGATCGATGTCTGGCGTCTTGATGGAAGTCTGCCGGGTCATGGGGACCATGCCGGCGCGAACCGTGTCCGAAACCCACGAGATCCTGTGCCATTTGGCCGAATGGAACGGCGCGAAGAAAGCCCTACTCATTGATGAGGCGCAACACCTCCATAACCAAATCATCGATGAGTTGAGATGCATCCATGACCAGTCCGGAATGGCGATGGTCTTCTGCGGGAACGCGGAGTTTCACACGCGATTCAATAAGGCGCGCGCGGCAGCTTTCGCACAGTTCACGTCCCGCATCGGCATGCGACTGGAGATCTGGGAACCCAGCGATGACGACATAATCGCCATCCGAGACCACCATGGGATCGATGGCGATGGGGAACACGCTTTTCTTCATATGCATGCGAAAACCAGTGGAGGATTGAGAACCGTAACCAGGTTGATCGGCGTCGGCCGCGCTCTTGCTGGCCCCGGCAATCCTCTGCAATTGGAGCACTTAAAGGCGGCAGCCGGAATGTTGAGGGTGGAGTGACGACGATGAACAAGATTGGACACAGTGGCAGTATTCGCGAAATCGATCCCCACGATGAGCTCGGCCAGGCAAAAAGCATCGCGGACTTTATATCCTTCGTGATGTCTGATTTCGGGTTTCGTGGTGGCGGTGAGGATATGGCCCCGAGCGATTTTACCGGATTGGCCCAAATTCTTAAGGATTTGGGGGAGCGGCTGGACCTTGTTGGAAAGGCGCTCTTGAAAGAACGGGAAACGGCGGAAGTCGATGTCCTGACGCGGGCCGGACTGCCGGAGCACGCTTACACGAGCAGGGAACTGAGGCAGGCATGGCGGGCCGGTTTCGCTCACGCCCGGGACGCCGTGACGAACGGCAAGACGCCTTGTGACACCCCTTCGAAAGAACAGGCGCTTTTTAGGAAGATCCTGAATGACGCGACGCCGTCCAATGCGGAGGAAACGCCCCATGTCGACTCTCAGTAGGAAACAGGTTGCCTTGATCCACGTCGCCAAGAACCAGCTCAAGCTTGATGACGGGAGCTATCGCGCGATCCTCCGACATATCGGCGGCGTGGAATCATCCAAGGATCTCGACCCGATCGGCTTCGAACTCGTGATGCAGTATATGATTACCCTTGGGTTCAAATCCGATTTCAGCAAGACCTTCTACGGCCATCGTCCCGGCATGGCCACGCCAGCGCAAATCAACCTGATCCGCCGGCTTTGGGCGGAATACACAGAAGGGAAGGGTTCAGACGCAACGCTAGGGAAATGGCTGGATCGGACGTTCAAGGTGTCAGCCGTGCGCTTCCTCGGGGCCAACCAGGCGCCCAAGGCTATCACCGCACTATTGGCGATGAAGGCACAGACCGAGAGGAAGCGGAAAGCCGTATAAGAGAACTCCCGGAGTCTTATTCGAGGGCCGCCAGGATCGCCGTTGGCGGCCCTTTCCTTTGTCGGTGGTGGGGCTCTCCGAACACCGCTAAATTGCTCTCACGGCCTCTCAATGGCCTACACCGCTAACGGATAGCCTCTGTAGTCGCCGTTAAACGGGGTATTAAACGGGTCGGCGAGTCCCCATGGGGAAGGACAGCCGAAAAGACTTCCAACGCGTGTACGGGCCGGAAAGTCGGCTCAGGTGAAAAATCTGGCGGCACATGCTATGATCAACATGCAGGCATCGGCGGGGCCGCACCCCATTCGCCGGTGCCGGGCCCCACAGCCGGTGCGGCGGACTGACTGGGACAATTCACCTCTCATGGTTTTCCTGATTTGCCGTAGGGGCGTACCGCTGCGCCCTTATGCGTAGCAGTGCGCCATCCTACCATCCGATCGTAACGGATTTTCACCCGCTTACGATTGGGAGCCGATGAACAAAGGTCGCTACTCCTCAGGGTATATTCGCGCCATTGCCGAGGCGACCGACCACGACACGGCGATGAAGATCGCCTTGGAGTGGGGCGGACGACGGGTCCGGATTCCGGACAAGGTCACGCCCTTTTGCGCCCTATCGCGTCTGGTCGGTCAGGACAAGGCAACCTCAATCATCGCGCGCCTCGGCGGCGCGGTCCTTTATGTCCCTCATGAAAAGCAGAACCTCGTGCACTGGCTGCGGGACAAGGGCTTATCTCAAGCCGATATCGCCCACGAACTGAAGATGGCTCTTCGCTCGGTTCAGAACGCCCTCAATGGAACAGGAAAAAGTCACCACGACGGAGAAGGCGCCGATGCCGGCACTGTTTCCTGATTCGATCACGAGATTCCATCAGGCCGGAGAGATGAGTGGTTGCCTGTTACGCCATCTCTCCAAGGGGTGGCGGATGAGGCAGACATCCGCCACCCCGCTCTTCTTCAACACTTGCGTTCGATCAATGAGGCACGCACATGATTGTCAATGAATCCTCTCTGAGATCCCTGTTTACCGGCTTTAAGACTGCTTTCAGCCAAGCGTTCGACGGTACGCCGAACACCTACCAGACCATCGCTATGGAGGCCCCGAGCGGAACTTCCGAGGAGAATTACGGTTGGCTCGGACAGTTCTCACGGATGCGGCAATGGGTCGGTGATCGCGTGATCCGTAACCTGATGGTGCACACCTACGTTATCAAGAACCTGGATTTCGAAGATACCATCGCTGTTCCCCGTAACAGCATCGCCGACGATCGGATCGGCGTTTTCAAACCACTCATTTCAGAAATGGGCCGCAACGCCAAACAACATCCCGACCAGATGGTTTATTCTTTGCTGGCGAGCGGTTTCAATCGCGCTTGCTATGATGGGCAATACTTCTTCGATTCGGACCACATCGGATACGACAGTGAAGGGAAAGAGATCTCGGTCAGCAATGTCCAAGCTGGATCCGGGGCTCCATGGTTCCTGGTTGACTCCAGCCGGGCCATCAAACCCATTATCTGGCAAACTCGTGAGCCCTACAGATTTACATCCGTGACCGACCCAAGCGACTCCCACGTGTTTCTAAAAAACGAATACATGTACGGCGTACATGCTCGGGTAAATGCCGGTTTTGGGCTTTGGCAGCTCATCTTCGGCAGCAAGGCTGAATTGAACGTTGAAAACTACGGGCTGGCACGTGCTGCCATGGCAGCATTGAATGGCGAGAATGGCCGGCCTCTGGGCATTCGCCCGACGCATCTTGTCGTTGGTTCCAGTTTGGAAGGAACGGCGCGCAAGCTCGTCGTTAACCAGACGCGCGTCGACAACGTCAGTGGGGCACCAGTCTCCGTTGCCAACGAATGGGCCGGAACGGCGGACCTAATCATTACGCCATACCTTTAGCCGGGGATAGAATACGCATGGCAAACATCACGCTAGCATTGCCCGACGGTCTAAAGATCGGCGAGGAAGTACACAAAGAGGCTGAGCTGCGGGAGGCCTCGGCCGGCGATATGATCGCGGCCATGTCCGACACCGAAAAGGTGATTGCCACACCGGAGGGCTACCAGATCGCCGCCAACCCGGCCCTGGTGGGTATTGCTGTTCTTGGCCGGCAGATCGTCCGTATCGGTACTCACAAGGGACCGCTGACCATGGCGGAAATGGGCTACTTGTCGGCCATGGACCTGTCGTTGCTCCAAGCCGAGGCCGACAAACTGGAGCAAGCGGCCCTGAACAGGATCGCCGAGCGGGGGCGACATTCAGCGCCATCGAAATGACATCGATGGCGCGGCACTTGTCATATCGGTACGGACGGGATGGACGCGAGCGGAAATTCTCAGCCTGCCCTTGGCTGACCTTTGGCGACACCTGAAGCTACTGAGGCCTGAACAAACATGAGCGGTATGCGACACAGCATAGTCGTTGACCTGGCCGGAAACCTATCCCGTCAGGCGCGTGCCTTCAGCGGAAGCATGGAGACCTTCTCCCGGCGCGGGGCGCGCAGCATGCGGATGCTGTCGCGCGCCACGGCGGCCGCCGGCCGCGGTCTCGATAGGCTCGGCAATCGCTACACGGCCCTGGCCACCGGCGCCGCCGGCGCCGGCACCTTGCGCGCGCTCGTCCAACTGGAATCCCGAATGACCCGCCTTGGCGTGCAGGCCGGCCGCTCGGCCGACGAAATCAAAACTCTCAAAAACAGGATCTTCGAAGCCGCCCAGGCTCCGGATATCCGCGTCGATCCCGGCCAGATCATCGCCGCGATCGAGAAAATCATCGAGAAGACGGGCGATCTCGGCCTTGCGGAATCGAACATTCGCAACATCGGCCTGGCGATCCAGGCCACCGGCGCGCGGGGCATGGACATCGGCGCCATGATCGCCGATATGAAGGAGAAATTCGAAGTTACCACCGAGAAGGAGTTTCTCCAAACTCTCGACGCGGTCATCACACAAGGGAAGACCGGCGCGTTCACCCTCCAGAAACTGGCGACCCAAGGCGAGCGGGTCACATCCGCCTACGGCCAGTTCAACCGGGTCGGCCCCCAGGCGGTCAAGGAAATGGGCGCCATGCTGCAGATGGTCAAGCGCGGTGTCGGCCCGGCGGAGCAGGCGGCGACGGCCATGGAGGCTCTGGTCCGCACCTTCAACGACGCCAAGAAGCGGAAGCTCCTGGAATCGAAGGGCATTCAGATCGTCGATCCCGAGGACCCGGAGCGGCTGCGTTCGATCGTCGAGATCGTCAAGGATATCGTCCGCGCGACCGATGGCGATTACACCAAGCTCTCGGCCGTGTTCGACTCCGAGGCCCTCCGCGCGTTTACGGGAGCGGTCAGCGAGTTCAAGAAGACCGGCGGCTTCGCGTCGCTCGACAAGTTCATGTCGGTCGACGGTTCGGGCGCCGACCTCCTTGCCGACTCCGCGACCAATGCCCAAACCGCCGCGGCGGCGCTGCAGAGCCTACAAACCGCCTTCCAAAAGTTCGCCGACGCCAACTTGACCAAGCCGCTTCGGGACATCGCCGACGCCTTCAACAGCATGTCCCCCGAACAGGTCGACAAGATCATGAAGGCGCTCGGCTATGGCGCTGCCGCCGCCGGCGGTCTGATCCTGGTGTCGAAGGGCATCCGCACGGCCGCCGCCGCCAAGTCCCTGTTTGGCCGCGGCAAGGGCGGCGGCTTGGGCACGGCCCTCGGCGGCGCGGCCGGCGCGGCCGGCGCCATGCCGGTCATGGTGATGAACTGGCCGGCCGGCGGCGTCATGGGAGGGGCCGATGGCGGCAAGCGCGGTAGGCGCGCCAAGCGGGGGGCTCGGGTGCGCGGCCGTGGTGTCGGCGGCCTTGCGGCGCGCGGCGGTCAGGCCCTCGCCAAACTGGGCGGTGGAAAGCTCTCCAGTCTATTCGGTTCATTAAGCGGGAACCGGGTTGCGAGCCTCGCGAAGGGCGGGGGACGGGCGCTGTCCAAGGCGTTCGGCGGCCTGGCCCTGCCACTGACCGCGCTGTTCTACGGCATGGATGCGGTCGGCGCCGCCAAGGCGGGCGATGCGAAGGGTGTCGGCGGCGCGGTCGGCGGACTGGGCGGTACTGCCGGCGGTGCTGCGGCCGGCGCCATGATCGGTTCCGTGGTGCCAGTGCTCGGCACCGCGATCGGCGGAATCATCGGCGCCATCCTAGGCAGCCTTGGCGGGGAGAAGTTGGGCGAGCTGGTTGGCGGGCAGTTCGACGACAAGAGGAGCCAGGATATCGGCGGCAAACTGGCAATCGAAATCAAAAGTGATCAGCCAGTGACTGTGCGACGCCTAGAGAAGAACAGTAATGCCTTTGACTACGACGTCGACGCTGGGATCGCGATGGTAGGGCCTTGAGCCCGCCATTTGCAGCTATTGAGTTGTTTTGAACGCTAGCTGTCGTGGATTTCCTTGTTCGAAAGTACTATTCTGCCCAGTGCAGGTATCGGCGGGGCCGCACCCCAATGGCTGGTGCTGGATGCGACGCGGGGCGTGCGCGGCCCCGTAGTCTCTGTTTCCGGGATATCCTCAGGTTCTTTGGGAGGCGGCTCCGCGAGCGGACCATTCCGATATTTTCCGTCTGGTCCCGTTATGTCCCGGTTCCCACGGCAGAATAATTCCGTCCACGGCAAGATAATTAAAGCACTAGGCTGTAGTGACGAATTAGGATTTTAGGGGTTCCCCGACATTGGGATTTATGATTCAAGGCTGATTTTTGGAGGATCGGTCTTGGAAGGCGAA
>JANQJG010000183.1 GCA_028281785.1 Rhodospirillales bacterium | reverse complement strand
GCGCAGCGTGTTTCCGGCCTTGTAGCGGTTGCCGACGGCGACCATGGCGATGAGGTCGCGGGCCTTGGAACGCTTGACCTCGAAGGCGGACGCCGGACGGGGCGCTTTCGCGTATTCGGGCTCATAACCCGCCCGCGTCATGGTGGTGAAGGCAATCTCCTCGATGCGGCGCGCCTCCCGCTCCGTCAATTTCGTCCGCCATTTCGCCTTGTTGTCCGCGACAATGGCGCTGTCGGAATAACGGTTCCCGTCCACGACGCGGCGATTTCGCTGCGCGAAGCTCTCGAAAAGCGGCCAGTCGGGCAGATCCAGAAAGGCCGCGACGCGCTGCGCCTGCGTGGCCGGCGATTCCAGAAGGTCCTCGAAGCGCAGAATCATGCCCTTCTCGCCCAGCGCCCGAACTTTCTCGATTCCGGCATCCATGCGCGCCTGCCAGCGATGGGCGCAGCCGAGCATGTCCTTGCCCCATTTCTTGCGCCAGGACAGCGCGGTATCGCGCACGTCGCGCACGACAAGGATGAACTTGCCCTCCGGCATGGTCCGGATCAGATCGTCAAGATACTCGGTGTTCTGCGGCGTCTTGTTACCGAACCAGCGCGCGTCGGGGCGTTCGGACATGGGCGGCTTGCCGTTGCTCATCAGAATCTTGTGATAGATCTCCGCGAACCGGTATGTGTCGCGGAGCTCGAAGTCGTCCGGCGACACCCTCCGCTCGCCGAAATTCCCATAGAAATCACACTCGTAAAGCGCCTCGATCGCCTCGGCCAACCGTTCGCGCGGCACCTCCGCATCGAAACGCTTGAGCACCTTGGGCAGCAGCGGAAACTCGCCGCCGACGGCGACCGCGGGATGCCCAGTCAAAAATCTACGGGTCAGGCTTGTTCCGCCGGAGGGAAAGCCTCCGATGTGCAAGGGCTTGGCGTCCACGGGTCCTGGGATCTCCCTTCATCGGTCGGGATAAGGTCGTTACGTTTGGCCCAACGTCGCGGAATCATGCCTTCCGCGAGCCACCTCTTCAAGCTAATTTGTCAGAACCTGAAATACATTTAACAAACTGGTTTTTGGAATGCATAATTCCATATTTAATCAAGGAATACATAAACGTATAGGCCGTCAAATGATTAATACAGTCATTTCAGAAATTTCCGATTCGATTTCGGATTTGAACTTTAACTGCGGTCTTGCACGTTTGAATTAAACAATATTCCGGTGAATCTGGCGCTCCATTTTGTACCCGCGGTTTGATTTTTGATCACGAGGCCCCGAAAAAACAGTACTATTTCGGGACCGTAGATATCATCGAGTCATACTCTTCCGGTTGCGCCAGTCCCGGCAACGCGTGTCGCCCAGAAATGCGTCCAAGTCTGGAGGAAAAAGTTCGATGGCTGGTCTTGTTGCACTGTTCAGTCCGGACGGCCTGGATGCCTCCCTCTCCGATCTGACGGAGCGATTCCCCAGTCACGCGGCGAAACGCGACGAATGGCGGGACGCGTGTTTCGCCGCGGTTCGACTCCATCATGGAAAGGTCAACCCGGCGCCCCAGCCGCTCTGGGACGCGGACGGAACGCTTTGCGTCTTCATGGACGGGCATCTCTACGAGGAGGATGAAGGCGGCCATCGTCAGGGATCCGAGGGTTCTCCTTCCGCCGCCGCCTGCCTGCGGGCCTATCAGACGGGGCCGAAGGCCCTGGCCGCCCTCAACGGCAATTTCGCCCTGATCATCTACGACAGGGAGCGGCGCAACGTTACCCTTGTCTCGGACCGCTTCAACACGCGGCCGCTCTACTATTTCCAGGCTGGCCGCATGCTTGCCGTGTCCAGCCACATCGCGGCGCTCACCGGTCATCCGCGCTGCCCCAGGGTCCTCAACCGCCAAGCGCTGCATGAGTTGCTCGTCTACCGTCAGGTCTTCGGGAAAAACACGATCTACCGGGGTATCGAGCGGCTGGAGCCGGCCAGCATCGTGACCTTCGACGGGCAGCTCTCGACGCCGCATCCCTATTGGACGCCTGAATTCCGGGCCCCGACCTTCTCCAGGCGGGACGCCCCGGCCGTTTTGGCGGATGGGCTCCGTCGGGCCGCCCGGCGGCGGGTGTCGCGAAACCTGCGCCACGGCGTGCTCCTCAGCGGCGGTCTCGATTCGCGGGTGATCCTAGCGGCGGCCGAAAAACCGTTGGATTGCTTCACGGTCGGAAACAAGGAGAACAAGCAGGTTCAAACGGCCCGAAGAATCGCCGAGCTCCGCGGTGCCTCCCACCACTTCCTCACCGTGGACCCGGACGGCTTCTGGACGCATTTCCAAGAGGCCGTACGTCTGACCGGGGGAATGTATGGCTGCCAACAGAACCACTTCCTGCCTGTCTTGCAGACGATCAAGCAGACCTGCGACGTGGTTTTCACGGGCCATAACCTGGAAATCTATTTCCGCGGCACCTTTCTGCCCGCGCGGAAGCTCACCGTGGCTGGATCATCCCTCCGTTTGCCCCTGCTGGCTGGCGCCGACCGCGCGGACCAGGTCTCCGCCATTGTCCACGAGCAAAAGCACGCCTGTTCCTGGGATTTGGGGTTGCGCGCGCTCACGAAGAAGGCTGCCCACGAGCACGAACCGCGTCTCGAGGAGTCCGTTCGGGACGTGATCCGAGGCTATGATCCCGGCGGCGGCCATTCGCCGCTGCGGGTATGGGACTACTTTATCCTGCGATGCAGCGCCCAGCGGTATTCGTTTCCCAACATCCTGTGCATCAGAAGCCGGATGGACGAAGATGTCCTCATGTGGGACGACGCAACTCTGGATATCCACCTTCAGATGCCGCCGCAATGGCGCTATCCCGATGCCCTCTATCGCGCGGCGCTCGACAAGCTGTCCCCGTCCCTGGCCAAGGTTCCCTATGCGGACACGGGGCTGCCGGCCACCGTTCACCCCTACATCGAGACGGCGGCCGTGCTCTTCGACAAAGCCGTTAGGCGTTTGCGTAGGAAGACCGGGGAAGGCACGCCCGAGAGGGATCGGCGGCCTTGGCTGGACTTCGACAACATGCTGCGGCGGGTCGCGCCGCTTCGCGACCGCGTTCAGGCCCTGTCGAAGAGCGACGCGCTGGCCATCGGCGGGATCTTCGACCCGGCGGGTGTCGAAGCCGTGGCGGCCGAGCACCTTCGGGGCGAAAGAAACCACGGGAGGTTTCTCCTGGTGCTGCTCACGGTCGACGAGTGGATTCGTCAGTTCGGGGCCGAGGGAAGCGAATAGCGAGATTTGACGCCGGTTGTCATCGCAGGGCCGCGCAGGCCGCGATGATCCGCTCGCCCGCCACGCGCAGGTTCTCCGTCTTGCCCGAGAATTCTATGCGCAGATGGCGCGACAGCCCATAGGCCTCGCCCTGGACCACGGCGACATCGGCGTGGTCCAGGAGGTAGAGGGTGAAATCGCCGTCGCTCCCAATCACCTCGCCGCCCGGCGCCTTCTTTCCGATAACCCCGGCGCAGGAGGGATAGACGTAAATCGCGCCCTGCGGCGACCCGCAGCTCAGGCCGGGCGCCTTGTTGAGGAGGCCGACGATCAGATCCCGGCGTTCCCGCAAAAGCGTGAGTCGCTCGCGCAGAAAATCCTTCGGGCCGTTCAGCGCCTCGACCGCCGCGGCCTGGCCGATGGAGGACGGCGACGACGTGCTCTGCGACTGGATCGCCGTCATGGCCTTGATCAGCGGAGCCGGCCCCCCGGCATAGCCGATGCGCCAGCCCGTCATCGCATAGGCTTTCGAGACGCCGTTGACCGTCAGCGTACGTTCCTGGAGCTCGGGGGCAACGGCGGCGATGGTCCGGCATTCGGCGCCGTCGAACAGCAGATACTCGTAGATATCGTCCGTGATCACCCCCACATGCGGATGCCGGCCCAGGACCTCGGCGAGGGCTTCGAGCTCGCGGGGCTCATATACGGCTCCGCTAGGATTGCAGGGGGAGTTCAGGATCAGCCATTTGGTCCGCGGCGTGATCGCGTCGTCCAGGTCCTCCGGCCGCAGCTTGAAGCCGTTGTTCTGGGGACAGGCGACGATCACCGGCGTCCCCGCCGCGAGCTTGACCATGTCGGGATAGGACACCCAGTACGGCGCGGGAATGATGACCTCGTCTTCGGGTCCGACGCTGGCCATGAGCGCGTTGTAGATGATCTGCTTGGCGCCGGTGCCGACCATGATCCGGTCGCGGCTGTAGTCGAGGCCGTTTTCGGTCTTGAATTTGTGCTGGATGGCCTCCTTCAGCTCCGGCATGCCGTCGACATTCGTATATCTCGTTTGATTGCGTTCGAGGGCGCGGATGGCCGCCTCCTTGATATGGTCCGGGGTCGGGAAATCCGGATCGCCAGAGGTCAGCTGGATCACGTCGCGCCCCGCCGCCTTCAGCTCGCGCGCGCGCCGGCTCGCCATGACGCTGGGAGAGGGTTTGACACGAGACATTCGGGGCGCTGTTTCGATCATGACATAACGCTCTCGCTTTGTTTTCGACCGCAACCATGAAACGGTCCAAAACGGTAAAACCGTGTTAAGAATACCTCAAGTTATCACCCCGATCCTTATCACGCGCCGCGTCCGGGTCTCTATAAAGCGCGTTCGATGACGGCACCGAACCGGTTGAGAGTTTTCCGCCCCCTCGGCACACTGAGGAGGTCGGGCAGATATCTTGGAGCGGCTTGGCCGGCCGACGACTCGTGTCCCGGCAAGGCGGGAAGGATGTTCACCAGCCGATGGCGGAGAAAACAAAGCGTATGACACCGCGACGAAGGTTGCGCGCCTTTGCGGCGAAGGCTCGGGAGCGCCTCGGCTATTCCTCCGTAATTGAGCGCTTCGCGAAGGGAACGGCCTGGACGGTCATCGGCAACGTGGCATGGCGGCTTCTGTCGCTCGTCTCGACCATTTTGATCGGACGGATTCTGGGACCCCAGGGGTTCGGCGAATTCGGCATCCTCCGAAGCACGGCCAACATGTTCCGGGCCTTTGGCGGGTTTCGGCTGGGCATCACCGCGACCAAGCACATCGCGGAGCACAGGAAAACCACCCCCCCAAAGGCCGGTTCAATTCTGAAGCTATGCCTGACACTTACGACCGCGCTTTCATTCGTTGTCTCAGGTTTTATTTTGGTCGGCGCGCCCTTTATTTCCGATACCATGCTCAACCGGCCGGAACTCGCCGCCTCCTTGATGCTGACCTCCTTGCTCGTCTTTTTCCTCATTCAGGGAGCGATGAGGGAATCCGCCCTGGTCGGCTTCGAAAGCTTCAAGGCGATCGCGCGCGTGAACGCGGTAAGGGGCGTGGCCACGCTCCTGCTCTGCGTGCCGCTCACCTATGTCTGGGGTGTCGAGGGCGCGATCGCCGGTTTGACGATCGTCGCTCTGTTCGTGTTCGTCAGACTGTCGGTGCTTCTCAAACGGGAAAGCCGGAAGGGCGGCCTCCCGGAGAAAACCACCTGGAAAGGCATGATCCCCGATCTTCCCGTGGTGTGGAAGTTCGCGCTGCCGGGGGCGATCGCGGGGGCGATCACCGCGGCGGTCCTTTGGCTTGGACGGGTCATCCTGACTCAACAGGAGGGCGGCTTCGAGGATTTGGGATTGTTCGAGGCGGCCAACCAATGGCGGGCACTCATCCTGTTCCTGCCCGCGATATTGACACGCGTGGCCCTTCCCATGCTGTCGGAGACCTATTCCCGCGACGCGGACAAGGATTTTCGAGACGTCATATCCGTGCATTTTCAGACCATCTGCCTGATCACGCTGCCGATCGTGATCCTGACGATCGCTCTGGCCGGTCCTCTGACGGCCTTGTTTGGCGAGAAATTCCAGGGTGCGAGGGCGATCTTGCCGGTTCTCCTTATCTCCGTCTTCTTTCACACCCTCAATGAGTCGGTCAGACGGGTCTATGACGGCACGGGACGACGGTGGATCAATTGCGCCATGTATGGCGCATGGGCCGTCGTCTTTTGCCTTTCCGGTCTGGAGCTGATTGCGCGCCACGCGGCGCTTGGTCTGGCCATGACCCATTTGGTGGCTCAGGCCTTCCTGTTCGGCGTCCAGGCCACCTATGTGGACACCATCCTGGTTCCGAAGGCGTTACGGATACATGGGCTTTTGCTATCATTTTGTCTTTTGTTGTTGGCTCTTAGCTATATTTTCACCTCGGAAATGGTACCCGGGCAATGGCATATCCCCGCCATAAGCGTGCTCTTTCTTCTGTCTTTTACTCCAATTGTGCAAAGACTGCGGGCCGCGGCACGGAAAGCGAAACACGCGGGAGGACGGATAGCCGAGGCTTCGGATGACTAGGCGCCCGATAACGCCCTGCGAGCGATCTGGCGCCGACATGCGCTGTTCCTTCGTTCACAGAAACCTTTAGGTGGGCGCGCGATGGCTGGTCTTGTTGCGATGTTCAGCCCGGACGGCCTGGATGTCTCCCTCTCCGATCTGACGACGCGTTTCCCGAGCTACGCGGCGAAGCGCGACGAATGGCGGGACGAGTGCTTCGCCGCGGTCCGGCTCCATCATGGAAAGGTCAACCCCGCGCCCCAGCCGCTCTGGGACGACGCCGGAAGGACCTGTATCCTCATGGATGGGCATCTCTACGAGGAGGACAGCGGAGCTCCATCCAAAAAGGCCGGCATGTCGCCGTCCGCGGCCGCCTGCCTGCTGGCGTACCAGTCTGGGCCGGAGGCCCTGGCCAAGCTCAACGGCAATTTCGCCCTGATCGTCTACGACAAGGAGCGGCGCCGCGTCACGCTGGTTTCCGATCAGCTCAACACGCGGCCGCTCTACTATTTCCAGGCCGGCCGCATGCTCGCCGTGTCCAGCCACATCGCCGCGCTCACCGGTCATCCGCGCTGCCCCAGGATCGTCAACCGCCAGGCGCTGCACGAGATGATCGTCTATCGGCAGGTGCTCGGAAAAGAAACGATCTACCGGGGTGTCGAGCGGCTCGACGCCGGCGCCACGGTGACCTTCGACGGGCAGCTCTCGCCGCAGCGCTACTATTGGGTGCCTGAATACCGCGAACCGACCTTCTCCAGGCGCGAGGCCCCGGACGCATTGGCCGATGGCTTTCGCCGGGCGGTTCGCCGACGGGTGTCCCGCAACCTGCGCCACGGTGTTTTCCTCAGCGGCGGGCTCGATTCGCGAACCCTCCTGGCGTCCTCCGAAAAGCCGCTGGATTGTTTCACGATCGGCAGCTTCGAGAATCCCCAGGTTCAAACGGCGCGCAAGGTGGCGGCGCTCCGCGGCGCTCCTCATCATTTCCTGACCATCGATCCCGACAGCTTCTGGACCCATTTCGGGGACGCGGTGCGCCTGACCGGCGGGATGTACGGCTGCCAGCAGAACCATTTCCTGCCGGTGCTCGAAACGGTCAAGCAGACTTGCGACGTGGTTTTCACCGGCCACAACATGGATTCCTTCTTCCGCGGCGCCTTTCTGCCCGCGCGCAAGACGTCCCTCGGCGGGAAGACCATTCGGCTGCCTCGGCTTGCCGATGTCGGGCAGGTGGACCCTGTCACCATTTTCGTCCAGGCCCATAAACACGCCTTTCCCCGGGCTCTGGGGATGCGCGCCTTGAACGCGGAGGCCGTCGCGGAGCACGAAGCGCGCATCCGGGACTCGGCCAGCGAAGTGCTCCGGGATTTCGACGGAACCGCCGGCGACTCGCCGCTCTGGGCTTGCGACTACCTGCTGCTGCGATGCCGCGCCCAGCGGTATACCTTTCCGAACGTTCTGTGCATCAGAAGCCGGATGGATGACGACATTCCCGTCTGGGACCGTGATCTCGTCGAACTTTATCTTCAGATGCCCCCGCATTGGCGCTATCCGGATGTCGTCTACCGCGCCATGCTCGAGCGGCTGTCTCCGCCCCTGGCCAAGGTCGTCTACGCCGACACCGGACTGCCGGGCACCGTTCATCCCTACACCGAGATGGCCTACGTGCTCCTCAACAGGTCCCTGCGACGCTTACGCTTCAAGATCGAGGGGCAACGCCCCACGTCGCATCCCGATCCCTGGCTGAACTTCGACGACACGCTGCGGCGGGTGGAGCCGCTCCGCGACCGCGTCAAGGCCCTGTCCAAAAGCGAGGCACTGGCCGCCTGCGGCCTCTTCGACCCGGCCGGTATCGAGAGCGTCGCGGCCGAGCATCTTGAAGGCAAGACAAACCTCGGAAGGTTTCTCATCATCCTGCTCACCGTGGACGAATGGATTCGCCAGTTCGGTGCCGAGGGAAGCGAGTAGGGCATTCGGTATAGCGACCTTCGGCTAGGGCCTGTTGATATTCACCGCATCGATCTGGTTCGAGACCAAAATCGTTGCGGACAAGGAGAGAAGCGCAAGGAAGTGTGGACCACTTTCGAGCATTCTCGACGATGTCCGCGGCGATTTTGGCCGAACCCCGGAGGGGCTGGGCGCAAACCCGCCATTTCGGCGTCGCTCGTCCTCGCTCCTGGAACTGGCGGGTTTTCGACACCAGCCAGATTGGTGTGCTGAATATCAACAGGCCCTAGAGCGGATCGCGATCGATTGGAAACACTCATGCTTCCAATCGATCACGTGAATCCGCTCGACCTCAATGAACCAGATCAGATCGCGAGATTCGTGACATCGAATCTCGCGTGAATCGACAAGTTAGTGTGCCGGTTGACGTTCACCGCACCGATCCGGGTCGTCTGTCGGCTGCTCAGCGCGGGGCGGGGAAGAAGTCGACGGGGCGCATGAGCTTGTTCTCCTGCGCGACCAGCGCCCCGAGCTTGGCGCTCTCATCCACATAGGCGACCCAGTCCGGGTCGGCCCACAACGCCGCGCGCTTGGCCTCGCGGTCGCCGGCGTTTTCGTAGACCCAGATGTGGACGTACTGGTTCGGGTTGCCGGTTTCGGTGGTGAGGAAGGCGAGCGGCGGGCCAAGATGGCGCGTCTGCGGCTGCATGCCCTTCTGCCGGTAGAGTTCGAGATGCGCCTTGAGGGTATTCGGCTTCACGGTGTAGGTGCGGACGTCGAGCAGCATTGTCGCCTCCTCGGGATGAATTATCTGTCCTGAAAAACGAGTCGAAGTCGTGCGTGATCATCGGCTTGGCCACATGGGCTGGCAAGCCGTAAATCTCGGCTAGATCAGATCGCGATTAAATGGAATCGTCCTACAATACCATTTAATCGCGTGAATCTGATCTAACTCATTGGAATAGAGCGGATTCACGCGATCAAT
>JANQJG010000167.1 GCA_028281785.1 Rhodospirillales bacterium | reverse complement strand
CCGCGGCCACATCAGAATGGGTCTATATGAACGAGGCATGCTCTAAATCCGGAAATCATTCGCAATGCTCTTCTGGCTGCTCCTCGTCCTCATTCTGGCCGCGGCCCTTTGGGGATTCGTCTTCGAGCCCAAGCGGCTCCAGATCCGGCGGCTGGAGGTCGGGCTCGAGAACTGGTCGGGCGAGCCCTTCACCGCTCTCTTTCTCACCGACCTTCATATCGGCAGCAGCCATGTCGGGCTCAGCGCCGCCGACAGGCTGATCGCCCGCGCCAACGAGCTGAAGCCGGACCTCATTTTGCTCGGCGGCGATTTTCTCGGCCGAAGCCTCCTCGACTGGCGGATTCCAGAGGCCGAGCGGGTCGCCGATACGCTCGCCGGCCTGCGGGCCGAGGCCGGCGTCTATGCCGTGCTCGGCAACTGGGATTGGGAAAATGGCGGCCGTCCGTTCTATGACGCCCTCGACGCGCGCGGCATCACGATTCTCGAAAACGCCAGTACCGAGATCCGGATTCGCGGCCAGTCTCTCTATCTCGTCGGGCTCGCCGATGAACGGACCCGGGTGCCGAGCGCCGCGCGCGCCTTCCGCGACGTTCCGGCTATGGCCGCCAAGCTGCTTCTGATGCACGACCCGGCGAGCTTCATGGACGTGCCGGACGTGGGCGCCTTCGCGATGGCCGGAGACACCCATGGCGGTCAGATCCGCCTGCCCTGGTTCGGGGCCCTGTGGACGCCGTCGGAATCGCCGCGCGACTGGGCCTACGGCACGGTCAAGCACAACAACCAGCTGATGTATGTCAGCTCCGGCATCGGGACCTCGCTGCTTCCGATCCGCCTGTTCGCGCCGCCGGAGATGGTGCTGTTCCGCTTCCGCGCGGCGGAACTGGCCGAGACCGGGACGCCCCTTCCGGAACCCGAACCGCAGCCACCCCCGGAAACCTCGCCCTAACGCGGGGGTTTCCGCGCCGTGATCGTGGCCGAGGCGACCCAGTCCTCCACGCCGCGGCCCAGGGCCCAGCCGGAGACGAGGTCCCGGCTCTCGCCCTTGATCTCGATCCGCAGCTCGACGAATCCGGCGGCCTCGATCCAGGCCGTGAGATCCTCGACCGTGGCGGCGCCGCCGATGCATCCGCAGACCAGAGCCTCGTCCCCTCTCAGCTCCTCGGGCAGGGGCGCCGTCGCCACGATGTCGGACACGCACAACCTGCCGCCGGGCCTGAGAACCCGGAAGGCCTCTTCAAAGGCCGCCGGCTTGTCCGGCGAGAGGTTGATCACGCAGTTGGAGAGGATCACGTCGACGCTTCCGTCCGCGACCGGCAGATGCTCGATTTCACCCAGCCGGAACTCGACGTTGCGGCTCTCCATCTTCGCCGCGTTGCGGCGCGCGCGCTCGACCATCTCCGGCGTCATGTCGACGCCGATGACGCGCCCCTCCGACCCCACCTCCCGGGCCGCCAGGAAACAGTCGAAACCGCCTCCGCTGCCGAGGTCGAGAACCGTCTCGCCCGGGCGCAGGGCGGCGATCGCCGTCGGATTGCCGCAGCCAAGCCCCATGATGGCCTCATCAGGCGCCGCGGCGAAGTCGGCCTCGCCATACCCCATCTTGCGGGCGGTCGCGTGTTTCGCTCCGGGCGCGGGCGCGCAACAGGGCGAGGCGGTCTCGGCGGCCGGCCCGCAGCAGCCGCTCTGGCCGGCTGCCACCGCCCCATAGCGTTCGCGAACGGCGCGCCGGATGTCTTCGGTTTGGCTCTCGGTCATGGGTTTCCTTTCGTCATGCCGCGGCGCTGCGGAAGAAGTCCGACAGGCGATCGAGTGTTTCGGGTTCGACCCAGCACTCCACGTTCTGACCCGATCGTTCCATGTGAATGAGCCCGGACCGGCGCAGCTCCTTGAGGTGATGGGACACGGTGGACGGGGCGATATCCAGGTCCCCGGCAAGCTCCCCGACGCAGGCCCGCATCCCGCCCGCACAGGCATCCCCCGGCCGACAACAGGCGGCCAGGCGAAGAAACACATTGAGGCGATGCGGATTGGACAAGGCCTTGAAGACCTCCGCGACGTGATCCGGGTTCATGATTCTATTATTCGACATAATTCGAAATATAGAACAAACGGATACGCTTTTCAAGCTCGCCCCGTCGCCGATCTTCGTGATCCCGCAGTTGCTCTAACAGGCTGCTGAAAAACGCGTGGAGAAGCCTTGCCTCGTCCTTCGAGACGGCGCGTCGCGCCTCCTCAGGATGAGGCAAGAGGTTGCAAAAATTGACCTCATGCTGAGCTTCGTCGAAGCACGAGGTCAATCATGCATGTTTCAGCAACCTGCTACATAATCGCGCCGTGCTGCCAGGGCACGAACTCCTCGTCGCCGAAGCCGAGTTCCTCGCTCTTGGTCTGCCGGCCCGAGGCCACGTCGAGCAGCAGCTCGAAGATATGCTCCCCCATCTCCGGAAGCGTCGCGACGCCATCGGCGATCAGCCCGCAATTGACGTCCATGTCGTCGGCCATGCGCGCGTACATCGGCGTGTTGGAGGCGAGCTTGAGCGACGGCGCCGGCTTGCAGCCGAAGACCGAGCCCCGGCCCGTGGTGAAGGTGACGATATTGGCACCGGCGGCGACCATGCCGGTCACCGACATGGGGTCGTAGCCCGGCGTGTCCATGAACACGAAGCCCTTCTTCGTGACCGGCTCGGCATAGTCGTAATAGCCGACGAGGTTGGTCGTGCCGCCCTTGGCCACGGCGCCCAGCGACTTCTCGAGAATCGTCGTCAGCCCGCCCGCCTTGTTGCCGGGCGAGGGATTGTTGTCGAGATGGCCGCCGCTGTTCGCCGCGTACTCCTTCCACCAGGCGAGGCGGTCGAGCAGCCGTTCGCCGATCCGCCGGTCGACCGCGCGACGGGTGAGCAGATGCTCGGCCCCATAGATCTCCGAGGTCTCACCCAGGATGGCGGTGCCGCCATGGCGCACCAGCAGGTCTACGGCGGCGCCAAGCGCGGGATTGGCGGTGATCCCGGAATAGCCGTCCGAGCCGCCGCATTGCAGTCCGAGCATCAGATGGCTCGCGGGCACCGTTTGCCGCACCGCCTTGTTGGCCTCGGGCAACATCTCGCGGACCCGCGCGATACCCTCGCGCACCGTCTTCATGGTCCCGCCGCTGTCCTGGATCGTCATGCCCACCACCGTGGGCCCGAAGCTGAAGCCGAAGCGCTCGGCCAGGGCCGAGATCTGGTTGGACTCGCAACCCAGCCCGACCATCAGCACGCCGGCGATGTTGGGATTCACCGCATAGCCATAGGTGCAGCGCTGAATCATGTCGAAGGTTTCGGGGCTGGCCAACACGCCGCAGCCGGTGCTTTGGCCGAGCGCGAAGACGCCATCGACATGGGGATAGTCGGCGAGCGCGTTGCCGCGGAACTCGTCGGCGATGCGCTGCACCACCGTGGCCGAGCAGTTCACCGTCGCCAGCACCAGGATGTAGTTGCGCGTGGCGACACGGCCGTCGGGGCGCAGGATGCCCTGGAAGGTCGCGCGCTCCGCCTCCGGCACCATCTCGGTCTCACGGCAGTCGGCGCCGAACTCGTGTTCGTGGCTGACCTCGCCGATCGCCAGATTGTGGCTGTGGACATGCGCCCCGGGCACGATCGCGTCTGTGGCGAAGCCGATGACCTGGCCGAACTTGCGCACCGGCTCACCGGTGGCGATGGTGCCGGTCGCGACCTTATGTCCGGCCGGGACCGGGGTCGCCGCCGCCACCTCCTCGGGATCGAGGCTCTGGCCGGGCTCGACCGGGACGCGGGCGACGACCACGTTGTCGCTCTCGGCCAGGCGAATGGTCCGCCGCTCTGCTTCGCTCATTTTTGCTTCTCCGCTTCTTCCTTGGTGCCGCTTTGTCACATGGGTCCGGGGACGGCGTCCGGCAATCGACCGTCCGTGAAAGGCGGACATGGACGTATCGCGGCAAACGCCGAGGGTCAAGCGTCGGTCGCTGGAAGCGGCAGGGCCGTCCGATACTTCACCTGATTGAGGGCGAAGCTCGACTGGATGTTGGCGACCCCGGGAATCCGCGTCAGATGTTCCAGCAGAAACCGCCGGTAGGCCGCGATATCCGACGCGACGACCCGCAACAGATAGTCGGAATCGCCGGTCATCAGATAGCACTCCATGACCTCGGGCAGCTCGGCGATCGCCGCCTCGAAGGCTTCCAGGTCCGGCTCCGCCTGTCGCTCCAAGCGGACATTGATGAACACGCTGACCGGCATGCCCACGGCCTCGGGATCGATCAGCATCGTATAGCGCTGGATGACGCCGGATTGCTCCAGCTCCCGGACCCGGCGCGAGCAGGCCGACGGAGACAGCCCGACATCCGCGGCCAGATCCACGTTGGAGACGCGGGCGTTCTGCTGCAGCCCTTCGAGAATGCGGCGGTCGATCCCGTCGACGGAGATGAACGGCACGATTCACCTTTGATTAGTTGAATTATGCAAGATTATTGCGAACATCTGCCATTTTATGAACGTCTTTGCAATCAATATCGCCTGATAGGGTGATATTCTTGCACGAAAGACCTCCGTTATGAGGATCACGCGATGTCGACACTGACCAGCCGATCACGGGCCCGGGACCACATACCGGTCGATCCTCACACGCTCGCCTGCCTGAAGGAGATCGAGCGCAAGGTGCTGTGGCTCGCCTGCTGGATGATCCACCACGCGAACCATCTGCGCCCCGCCCGCGATGGGCTCAAGGTCGGCG